>CANLGW010000030.1 GCA_947490395.1 Alphaproteobacteria bacterium | reverse complement strand
CTAAAATACTTTCGTGTTTGATTCATGATTCAAATAACTTCATGCACGTTATACACGATGTATAAACCGTTTTTTTTAAAAGTCTACGAAAAATAGTTTTAAAAACCCTTATTATTCAAGACCTGTGTGGCTTGGCGGGAACTGCTGCGACTATATGTCTGTGTTAGTGGTTTTGTGTACTTGAAAAACATCTTGGACAGGAAAAACATCTTGGACAGGCCGCTTATAAATTGTTAGTATGACGCATGTTTAATAACAAATAATAGACGGACAAATGATACACTTACATCTTATTTTATTATGTTTAATTCAAGGGATTGGGGAATTTATTCCTATTAGTTCCAGTGCGCATCTTTATTTTTTAACGCATTTTGGAGATTATCCTATTACATCACTTGATATTGAGGTCGCGCTTCATTTGGGTAGTCTTTTGGCGTTGTGTGTATACCTGTACCGTCCATTAGGGCGTATTATTGGGGATACGTTTAAGTCAATATTTACCTTTCGTGTGACGCCAGGTTTTTCTATGGGGCTAATGATTGTCATTGCGACGTTGCCTGCTATTGTTATAGGTTTTTTTGTAAAATGTTATGCTGCCTTGCCGCAGACATTTTTTGTTATTGGTGTGTCGAGTCTTGTTTTTGGTGTATTGCTGTGGATTGCAGAACATGTTAATAAGCAAACACAACCCAAAATCACACTTTTTCGTGCAATAATGATTGGTGTTGCGCAGGCATTAGCCTTTATTCCTGGGGCGAGTCGGTTTGGTGTTTCTTTGACGGCTGCAGGGTTTCTGGGTGTTCAACGAATGGCTGCTGTTAAGTTTTCATTTTTATTGGCTATACCGACAATACTTGGTGCGGTTGTGCTGACTGGTTTTGATGTGGTTAAAAATGGGCAGATGCATACGCTTCTTCCTTTGTGGCCTGCTGTTCTTGGGACGTTTATTATTAGTCTTTTGGTTCTAAGTGCCTTAACATGGTATGTTAAGCGATGCACGTTTAAACCATTTGCATTCTACCGCATCGTATTGGGATGTTTTCTTATTTATTGGGCATACACGCATGGATTTGCGCATTAATGAAGAATAAGGCTCTTTTTTATTTCTGTATTAAAATTTTTGTAAGTGCCATTTTAATTCGATGGCTTGTTCAAAAAATAGGCAGTGTGTCTATTATTAAAAACATGTCATTATGTTCGGTTAAAACAGTGGCATTTACATTCATATCACTTTGGTTATGTTATGCATTGAGTGCATGGCGGTGGTGTTATATTGTACAAAAGGGTGAGTCTGGCCATTTCAGTTTTATTAATAGTGCACGTATTGTGGCGATTGCTAATTTCCTCAATCAAGGGCTGCCTGGCTCCATTGGCGGGGATGTTTATCGTGGGTTTGCATTAACGCGTTTTGGGTTTTCAAAATCATGGTCTATTCAGAGTCTATTCCTTGACCGTATGTTTGGTCTGGTTTTTATGAGTGTCATGGGGCTTTTTGCACTTATCTCTTTTGATTGGGATCTTATGCAAAAGCCAGAATGTATGATGTTGATTCTTATTATGCTGGCTATAGTGTGTGGCTTTACGTTGTTTTGTCAACTTGATCGTATCCGATTGCCTGAATATGTGACGTCTAAGGTTGCCTTTCTATGTAATATGACAAAGGTTAGTCGGCAGTTTTTTGGCGCAAAGGATATCCTGTTCATGATAACAGGGTTCATGGTTATGTTTTTTTTGTACTTTCCTGTCTATTTATTTGCTGTTGATCTGGGGTATAAATTGTCTTTGACAGCTATCCTATTTGTTATGCCTATGGTATTTTTGCTATCATCTTTGCCTATTTCCTTTGCGGGTTGGGGGGTTCGTGAAACAACATTCATTACTCTATTTGGTTTATTTGGTTTGCCAAACGATCAGGCATTAACATTGTCTGTTATGTATGGTTTGGTCAGTTTATTTTCAGTAATGCCTGGATTATTGGTGTATTTATTTGCAGAGAAAGCTAATGCTTCTGCTTGATTTGAGTGAAGGATTTTGCTTTAATGCAGCAAAGAAACGCACGATAGGACGATCATCTTTATGTCAACCACGCCCACAGCTGCGATTTTAGTAATTGGCAATGAAATTCTTTCAGGTCGAACCCACGACATTAATGTAAAATACATCGCTGAATGTTTAAAAAAGGTAGGCATTCAACTGTTGGAAGTACGTATTATTCCTGATGTTGAAGCGATGATTATTGAGACTGTAAATGCCCTTCGTAAACGTTATGTGTATGTGTTTACGACAGGAGGAATAGGTGCGACGCATGATGATATAACAGCGGCAAGTGTTGCTAAAGCGTTTAATCGTGCGTTGATTGAACACGAAGGAGCACTTGCTGCCTTGGTTGTGCATTACCAAGAACGTCTTAATGATAATAGGCGCCGTATGGCATTGATGCCTGCCGATTGTGGTTATATTGCAAATCCTGTAAGTGGGGCATGGGGATTCTTTGTGGAGAATGTGTATTGTTTAGCAGGTATGCCATCCGTTATGCAGGCAATGTTTAATGAAATATTGCCAACTTTAAAAGGGGGAGCGCCCTTTATATCACAAACAATTACATGCGATTTAGTAGAAGGTGATATTGCCCATGCGTTGGCGGCTATACAAGAAAATCACCCAAGTGTTCAGATAGGCAGCTATCCTTTTTATCGAAAGCCACCTGATATAGGGGTATCATTTGTGGTTCAGGGGCAGGATAAGGCGGCTGTCTTAGCGGCAACAGATGCGGTGAATCAAATGGTGATTGTATTTGGTGGAACGTTGTTTAAGGCTGAATCAGCTGATGGCGCATCCTGTTGATATCAGGATGGTTCATATTTAGCTGCACGTCATCAATATAAGCAATAGGACGGATGCCAATGAGGCAATTTGTGATGAAGGCGGCACTTGTATCCTGTAGATCCGCCACAGTGATTGGTTTTTCCTTCATTATGTGATCAGGTATAGTGTGTTGATTCAAAATGTGTTGGCGCATAATGCCTGGTAAAGCCCCTTCGTTAATGGGCGGTGTGATCCATTGATCACGCACCCGCACAAATAGATTGGCTGTCGTTGCTGACACTACGCGCCCGTAGTGGTTTAGCATCAATGCATCATCATACCCTTTGTCAGTTGCCTCCATCACGCTAAGAAATGCCGCCTGATACCCTAAATGTTTTGTCTGTGTCAATAGACCTGGAATGCCGCGTGGAATTGATGAAATGGTCAGCCGCACAGGCGTTTGGGGCGGCGCATAAGGGGTAGCTGTGATTAGTTCAATTGGTTGTTCAGTGCCGTTTAACCGAAGAGGTGAAGCATGAGAGGGACAGGGGATAGGAGCACCTGAAAGCGTAGAGCCAAGAGATGTATTTTCACGTGTTAAGGTGATGCGTACACGGGCAAGCCCTGTGGTGAGGGAATTGAGAGCAAGCAACATCTTTACGGCATCATAAAGCCCAACTTCATTAAATGAAAGACGAAATACTTCTGCATCCCGTTTTAAACGTTCACAATGCGCTGCCCAATGTTGGGGTGCACCGTCAATCGCAAGGAGCGTCGTAAAGACACCATCACCGATCAGAAACCCGCGGTTGCTAAAGGGTAGGGCGGGGGTGTTTTTGGCAGTTTCTAGTGAGGCAACACTTTGTGTGGCGCTTTCCAATAGGGCGCTTTCCAATGGAGTGTCTAGTGGAGGGGGACTCTGCGTGATAGTACGGCGGTTAAGAAGAGCGTGCATGGGTGTTTCGCGTGAGTGGCATGTGAGTGATACGTAAGTTGCATAGGTGATATGTAATCACGAGCCTAGCATAGATACGGGTTGAGAGATGTGAAAAAAATGAAGAATAGAAGGTTTTTTTGAGAGAAACATAACAAGAAAAATATATAAAATTTTAACTATAAATTAATAAAATAAAGTTAAAAAGGATTATACAAGATTGCTTTTTGTCAAGAGGCTTACGATTATGATGAAGATAATAAATTTTAATATAAAATTATTTATTATTTTATTTTTATTAAATAAAATATTCTTATATAGCTGTGAAATAAATAGAGACTTATCATATAAAAAAATTCATCCATTTTACTCTCAGGTGCTATATGATGCGGCACTGCAGCTTTATGGATTGACTGGAGATAAAGTTGATGCATTGAATGAAGGTATATCATCAGCAGTGAGAGAGCGTGAGGAAATGGAAGCAAGCGAAGGAGAATTTGATCGTATATCTGACGAGACGCACCGACTTTGGTATACACGGAAAAGTAATTCGCAAGAAATGACACTAGATAGACTTGAGAATTATAGAAATTCTTTAAGATTTAATGTGAATAAAAGAAATTTATTTTGGTGTGCAGATCCTTCTGATATACCTGAAACAATTAAAACTATAGAATCATTTGAGATTTCTGTAGAAATACATCGTATTAGCGAAATATTTGAAAAATTTATTTGTAAAGATCTTATAAGAGCTTTGATTGAGGATGGTTATATAACTTTTGCTACGGATTTAATTCGTAAAGAAATTTTGTATTATAGAGGGGGTATATATGCAGATTCGGGGTTAAAGCAAATTAAAGATATTGATGATAAATTAAGAAAATTTTCTCATTTATTCTTTTTACGTCCATGGGGTGAGATTGATGTAGGTATAATGGCTGCACCTGCACGATCACCGTTACTAAGAATGGATTTAGATTTTGTAAAAGCTCTCTTTACGGATGAAAAAACTGCTAAGATAGTTATCCCTGACGCATCAATTCATCATTGTTTTTTAAGCTCTTACCATTTAAATGTTTTGGTTACTAGTTCGTACAAAGACAATAAATCATTCAAGTTTGGATTTTTATGTGAGAATGAAGACTGTATTCCAGTTAGCGGTGCAGGTAATTGGGGCGCAAGACTATTTCAAGGCTTAGGCTATTTCTCAACTAGCTCACTTTCTAGGTTGTATGATTTTTTGCCATCAGTGAATGTTAATATAATTTATCCCGCACCTTATGAAGGAGAATCTAACGTTGCAAATAGCTTCAATACAGTACTTTCTTCTTTTGGTATATCTTCATCTGTGCATCATAATCCTAAAAGAAGATCTGGTATATATAATATTGATTTAATTTTAAGTTTATTATCTGAAAAACCTTATAGTAGTAATGAATTTTCTCAATATTCATATTTATATTCTCACGTTGGTACGGCTATTCATGGAAAAAATATGAACTATTCAGCTAGAAGTTTTAAATTTTCTTTGCAAGTTGGAGCTCACTGTCATCTTCCAAAATTTGCAGAGTATGGAAGTAAGAGTCCATTCTATTTTACATGTCCCAAAACAGCATTTGAAGATTTTAACCCTATAGAAGCTACGATTGTTTATTTCGGGGGATGGTGGGATCGTAGATATGATGATGCCTTATCAATGCTCGAAGAATTATCTGCTTTAAATTGGTATGGATCAGAAAGATTGGCTCATAAAAAATCATATAGAGGTTTCTCTGATTCAGTTGAAAATGCAATTAAGAAGCATCGAATAGTACTTGTTCTTCATTCTCAGCAACATCTTGATAATGAAGAACCTACCCGTCGTATTTTTGAAGCGGCTTCGGCTGGAGCTATTATTATTTCTGATAGACATCAATTTATCTTAGATAATTTTGGAAATAGTATTTTGTATATTAATCAAAAAGATCCACCATCTAAAATAGCTGAAGATATTATGATGCATTATAGGTGGATTATAGGTAATCCTGAAGAAGCTTTGGCTTTAGCTAGGCATTCTCATGAAATTTTTATAAATGCTTTTTCTTTAGATGAACATATTTTAAAATTTTTTGAAACGCATCAAGAAGCTTTAGTTTTAGATGGTAAAAAATCCTTATTTCCTCGTCGGAATTTTTCATATACTTTTGAACGAGAGGAAATTGAAAAATTAAATAGAATTTTAAAAATAGTCATGGCTAAGAAAATCAAAATAACAAATTCAACTGGCTCCTCGATGGTTGTCCCATTATTATTTTCTTTTTTTAAAAAACGAGACTCATATAGTGAAAAAATTAAATTCCCTGACAAGATGTTTTATGAAGCGAGAGATTCAAAAATTAAAGAAATTACTACTATTTCATATAATAAAGGTAAAGTAATTAATTTTGACTTGCATATGTATGAAGAAATAGAAGATGGGCAAGAAGAATTATATGATTGTGAAGAGCATGTTTTTGTGACAGGAATTGATGTTACTCAACATGTTTTATCTTATGAATTACGGTGGAATTCATTATTATTAGATCTTATCCTGAGATAACGTTTAATTTTTGATTTTTTTGTATAAATATTTAAATTGATTTTGTAAAAATAAAATGGTATCGCTTTTATGATTTTTATTGAGAATGGAAGGTTGTTTATATTATGGTGATGTCAATTTTGTTTTTTCTAATGTTAATATTGTTTGCAGATTGTTCTTCAAAAGCTTCTATTAAAAGCTCATGTGAGGAAGTGATGCCTTTAGCGCAATACCCAACTGTGGTGATTGAGCTAGCTAATGAAAGAGCCATATATCCTACTACGTACATTAATGAGCCGTATAAATTTTTTAAGAATCATAGATTCGTTCATCAAACTGAAGGTGGTATGGTTGTTATTAATAGCGCGCCTATAACACTACATCATTTAGAAGACGCAGTAGTTACGCCCTATAGAAATAAGTACCTTGTATGGGATACAGCAAAAGGAAGGCGTGTCCAAATTAGAAATGAGTCATCTCTTGAGTTTACAATGTGGCTTAAGTCACAAATTTCGGCATTAGAAGAAAGAAGTGAAGATATTGAACAAATTGATAATCTTCTTCTTGTGGATCCATGGTGGCATAATAGTTATTTTCACGATATTGGCATAGAACTTGGAACAGTCCTTCTGTGTCAGGGTAGTCCTTATATAGGAGAACTTAAGTGTTGTTTATCTAAAGCTACTTCTAAATTAGATGCGTATCTAACAGAAAAGGGGGTCAGTATATGGAGGCATAAAGAGAAACCTTTTAAAGTAAAAAATCTTTTTGTTTTAGAACAAAGGAGTTTGGATAATAATACGGTTATACATAATAGAACCCGTGAATTTGTGATGCCTCTTTTGCGTTCTCCAATATCTCCTAAACTTAAAATATTAATTTCTAGAAGTGATGCATTTTGCCGTAGATGTGTAAATGAAGATTCTTTACTAGAAATATTACGACCATTTGGATTTCAAAAAGTAATTTTAAGTGAAATGGATATACTTAGTCAATTTGCTTTATTTAGAGATTCAGATTTTATTATAAGCCCTCATGGCGCTGCTTTAACACATTTAGTTTGTTGTGAGGCAGATACTAAAGTTGTTGAATTGTTTCGACAAGACACACAAACATCAATATGTTTTTTTAGTATAGCCTCTATTTATAGATTAAAACATTACACTTATGTAGGAGATTCAGATGGAAGTGGTAGTGATTACTTAGTTGATGTCTCTCAATTTAAAGCTTGGCTGGAAAATGTAATAGGAAACTTAGATTAATGATTAATTAATAATTAATAGTATAATATATAAATATGTATATATTATATTAGGATTTTTTATATGAAATATTTATTCATTTTAATATTGATGATATTTTATCATTCTCTATTTGCTTCTGTACTAAGTGATAGCCAGAGAAATGAATTAGATGGTGGCGGAGATATTAGCTCGTCGTTACTTGCTGTTCCAATTTGTGACGATAAAACTGCATCAAAAGATTACCATTTAGATGTTATGAAATTTATACAAGAAATTGATGTTTCTCATTTGATTGATTTAACAGATTATGATTTATTCATAGGTCGTGATTTAACGGTTCGTGCAAATATTTATGTTGATTCTCCATCTCCTGAAAAAGTATGGGTGTGTTTTAATCCAATTGTAAGCCATATGTGGATGAAATTAAAGCCAGGCTCTACACAGTATTACGATCCATTATCAGCAGATCATTGGGGCTGTGCGTATTTTTCAAAACGTAAAATTAATCATATTAATATTTATCCAACAAATAATATATGGTGGCAAACATGGGAAATGGAGCCTGTAATTGAAATTATTCAGCGTTTAAAAGAAAAATATAATTTTAGTGAATTAATAACATATGGTTTGTCACATGGGGGAATGGGGGCTGTTTTATTTAGCGATCGATTGGCTGCTACAGCTTGTTTAGCACTTTCTCCAGCAGGTTTTCAATTTGAAGATATCTCATTAAAATTATTTAGGAAGTCACAAATTGCTTTAAACGGTCTCGTAAAAATTTATGATTCAGCAGTTTTAAGTAAGAGGTGTAATTATTTTATTTACTATCCAGCAGGTGAAGTGATTGATGCACAAATTGCTGAGTCAGCAACGCGGTATGCTGATGGCGAAAGTATTGATCATTTATTTTTATATAAAATGAAAACTGTCAATCATTGTTTTGTATTTAAATTGATTGAGTTAGATTTGCTTGATTCTATTGTGCAGGCGGTACATCATGGTAATATATCCGAATTGACTGGAATTTATGATGCTGTTAAGGATTTAGATCTTGATGCGCCGCCTGAACTTGATGCGCAGCTTGTAGAAGGTGTTTCCGTAGAAGTTTCTTCTGAAGAGCCTGCGCCGCCAAATTTAGGTCATATTTCGCATGATGTAGAAGAATTGAGGATGCTTGTTTATAACTTATTGCAGGAAAAAGAGAGTCTTACTTATCAATTAGCCGCTGTTAGAGATAAATAAAAGAGTAAAAAGAGTTTAAAGGGTGATGATGTTCCCCACATCACCGTCCCATCAGCAACCCTGTATACGTAATAATTGCCACGGCTTGATCCGCGTTCAATCGCGGGTCACACGCGGACAGGTATGCCTCTGCTTGTAGTGCGTCTTCGTTAGCGCCTGTATCCACGCACTCATACACATTATGCGGGGTAGCCTCTAAATGAATGCCGCCTGGATGAATGCCGTGTTCTTTTAGGATCTCAAAAAAGCGCCTAATTTCGTACATCATGTCATCCATGGTGCGTGTCTTTAGCCCTGACGCAGTTCGTTTGGTATTTCCGTGCATAGGGTCACAAATCCAAATGACGGACTTGCCTTTGAGTGCTTTTATGTACATCGGTAGGCAGCGGTCGATATTCTTCGCTCCTAATCTAAAAATCAAACTCAGGCGTCCCATCTTTTTATGGGGGTTCAGTTGTTTCACAAGGCTTTGCAGTGTTTTGGCGTTGGTGTTCTCACCAATTTTAATGCCGATAGGATTTGATATGGCTTCGGCAAATTTAATGTGCGCGCCATTTAAATCACGGGTGCGTTCCCCAATCCATACAAAATGTGCAGATGATGCGTGGGTGTCAGCTGTTTGTTCGTTAAAACGCATAAGGCTTTGCTCATATGGCAATAGATAGGCTTCGTGACTTGTGAAAAAATGTTGTCCAAAATGGAATGGAAATGTTTCAAAGGAAGACCACGCGTAACTGGATAGCCGAATATGACGAATCGTCTCAACGGCTGTACTGTAACCGATAAATAGTCGGTCAGGGTCAGGTGTGCGCATATCGGGTGTATTACCATTCACGACATCACCAAAATAGCTAGGAAGTGTAACGCCATCAATTGTTTCGGTCATGTAGCTGCGTGGTTTTGCAAATTGTCCTGCCATACGCCCCATGGTTAGCACCATGTTCGGGGTGTTTCGTTGTAGAATCCGATGCAGTTCAGAGAAAAGTAAAATTCGTTGCGCGGTATGGTTTAGATTGCTATGACGAAACGTTTCGGCGCAATCACCAATTTGTAAGATGAATCCGTTATCGGTATGCACGCGCATCATCTGATTGCGAAAGAATGTAATTTCGTGGTTACTGATAATAGCTGGTAATTGACGTAGCGTATTTTCTACTTCACTTAAGTGCATATCATTGACATAGGTGGGCGCTTGGCTAACGGAATAATCGCGCCATGAATAAGATGATGAGGTTGATTCATTTCCCGCATAATCCCGCACAGACGTGCTGGTTGGAAGATTATGATTCATGGGGTTAGACACAAGATAGGCTCCTTATTCAACAGTAACAGATTTGGCAAGATTACGTGGTTGATCCACATCCGTGCCTTTTGCATATGCTGTATAATATGCTAGCAGCTGAAGGGGTACTGTGTAAAGGAGTGGGGTTGTAAATGAGTTTGTTTTTGGTAAGATAACAACACCAAGGCATGGTATGCCTTTTGTTTGCTTCGCAATCTTATCTGCTCCCTCTTTGCTGGTAAAGACAATTACTTTTGCACCGCGCACCAGAATTTCTTGTATATTTGATAATGTTTTATCAAACCATTCGTCGTCAGGTGCCAGAACGATAACGGGCATTGTGTGATCGATCAGTGCTATAGGGCCATGTTTTAGCTCACCTGCGGGGTAACCTTCGGCATGAATGTATGAAATTTCTTTCAATTTTAAGGCCCCTTCTAGTGCAATTGGGAAATTAAGACCGCGCCCTAAATAAAGGGCATGTTGCACATGATAAATGTGTGTTGCTAACTGTTGGTATACATCATCATTCCTTAACAATTCACTAATAACGCTTGGAATATGAATCAGTGATTCAAAATAATGTTTCCATTCATCAGGGGCAATTGTTTGTTTATCTTTGGCGAATTTAAGGCATAAAGTTGCTAATATGGCTAGTTGCGCTGTGAAGGCTTTTGTGCTGGCAACACCAATTTCAGGGCCTACCATGGTTTGGATAACTAAATCGGCTTCGCGCGCGATGGAACTTTCAGGAACATTTACAATGGCAATCGTTGGTTCATTTTTTGATTTAACCAGCAATAATGCCGATAATGTGTCAATTGTTTCGCCTGACTGACTAATGAAAATATTAAGTGTTTTGCCATCAAACACCGGTGATCGATAGCGAAATTCGGATGCAATTTCGACTTCTGTTCGGATATGTGCCCATTTTTCAAACCAATATTTAGCGACGTACCCTGCATAAAAGGAGGTGCCACACGCAATAATTCGGATATGGTCAAAAGTAGTGGGTATAGCTAAAAGCGGCGCATGAAAGGACGTATCTTCTAACGAAATGAGCGATTGTACTGTATCGCTGATCGTTTGTGGCTGTTCGAAGATTTCTTTAAGCATGTAGTGGGTGTAGTCACCTTTACTGATCGAATCTGTTGTAATATTTGTTTGACGAAAAGGACGTTGCACGGTTGCGCCTGATTCGTTGAGAATAATGACATTCGATTTTCCATCTTTGACGGTGAGAGCGGCGATATCACCTTCTTCGAGGTAACAAACAGTGCGAACCCAGGGTGCAAGGGCGATTGCATCGGATCCTACAAATAGTTCATTTTCCGTGATACCGAGCACAAGTGGGCTTCCCTTTCGTGCTGCAATTAATAAATCAGGATGATCGCTAAAAATAAAGGCAAGAGCAAAAGCCCCTTTCACGATTGTGAGTGTGTGTTGAACCGCAGCGAGGGGGGAAAATCCTTCTTTTATTGCTTCGGATACAAGGTGCATAACGACTTCAGTGTCAGTATCGCTTGTAAAGACGCAGCCTTTTGCCTGAAGTGCTTCTTTGAGAGTGGCAAAGTTTTCAATGATGCCGTTATGTACAACAGAAACAATCGTATTTGCCATGGGGTGTGCGTTATTTTCGGTTACGTGTCCATGGGTTGCCCAGCGTGTATGGCCAATACCAATGGTGCCTTCAAGGGGGTTTCTGCCTACAAGTGCAATAAGATTTTCGAGTTTGCCTTCAGCGCGCCTACGATCAATGGAGTGCCCATCGAACAATGTAGCGATTCCAGCGGAATCATAACCGCGATATTCCAGTCGCTTAAGCCCATCGAGAAGGCGTTCACTTACGTTTGTTTGACTGATAATACCAATAATTCCACACATGCTTTTTTGTTTGTTCCATTTACGTTGAGAATGCCGCCAGTGTAGCTGAAATTGATCCTAAATGGTGTTACAAAATGTGACAAATGAAAAACATTAACTTTAGTAACGGTTGTAGTTTCTGTTTTTATACTAGCGTGATTGGTTTCTAATAATCATCAAGAAGGGGTATATTCGCAAAATATGGTTTCTTTTTGAAGATTGGGATACAGCTTGTTATCGAGTTAAAGAGCTTGTAAATTGTATTCCTGGCTATAAAAACAAACAATGAGCAGAAAAATCGTTAGCAACACCCTCATTACAGTAACTCATCTTGATAGAAACCAGGATAGATAAAAGCTCCACTGAGCAATTCACAATCACGCTCTGATACATTCACTGATCGCATAATTGAATACCAATTTTGACGTACGATTTCTTCCATTTCTTGAATAATATTTTGTGCTTGATCCTTTGTTAATAAAAAACGTCCACTTTGTGAGAGAATATTTTGAGCATTAGCATAACGTCCCGCATCACCGCAGGACATGGCAAGGTCGCGTCGCTCTAAACTCAACGGTGCTGTTGGTGTTAAGTCATAGGCAGGGGATAAGCGCCAGTCCTTTTCGCGTGCAATAAAAGCATGATTGCGTGGATGATCATCTAAGTTTGATATAAGTGCATTGAAACACATACGCTTAAATAACTCATGCGCATCTTCGATCGGCAAGGCACTGATTCGTCTCAGTTCTTCAACTAACAAAACATATGACCATTTATCACGTGAACGGTGAGAATCTTCAGCTTTTAAAAGTGTCAACGCACTAATCATGCGTGCGCGCGTGTAACCATTTTGTACTTTCTCCCTATCAAATCTCTTTACTAGAAGAACATCCTGGTTGCCAATTGTAACGATGCGGCTTTCAGCTGCATGGATTCCACACATACGTGCTAACACCAGCATCGCATACTCAACACGAGCGCTATTCCATTTGTCATCAAAACGATTGAATTTTGCAAGCCACAAACCGTTTTCATCTTCAACAACAGCTTTTGGTCGAGCGCCACCCATAGACGTTCCTGCGAGCATTAACTCAAGAGCTTGCATTTCTGCGGTATTAACGGGTAGTTCCTCATCTTTAATAATCGCCTCTGCAATACTCTGAAGCTTCACAAGATCAAGTGTTTGATTGAACGTACGTTTTGGCGCAGGGGGTATTTGATTAAGACCAAAACCCAAAGCACCTGCACGATCATCTGGAGAATAAAGCAGATAATCTATTTCCCCAAGCGGGGATTTACCAATATGACGTTCAATAACACGACGCCCCCAATAATCGGGGCTCGCATCACGTAACGCACCAAACACGCCATTCATGGCTACGGTTTCGTAAACTTTTGGGGTTAATTTTAAATCAACAGGGTCAAGTGGTAATGCATCATGCCGTGCCAAATATGTTTTACCATATACAAATCTCCCAATTATAATCCCCTGTCGATTCGTGCTTAATGTAAACCGACCTGCAGTTATAGATTCAACCTGGTTAGGCAGCGTTATATACACATAACAGTTTCCTGCCATATTAGAAGTCATTATCAATCTCTCCACTTAAGGTTGAGCTATGTCTTACTCGTATTTTTTCTCGCGATAAGGCGAGCCTTTGACCTTCACTATCACACACGGGATCAGCGACCTTATTCATATGTTCAAGCAAATCATACGCCCACAGTAAAGCTAAATAAATACCTACTCCTGTTGAAGCTTTTCCTTTTTCAGCGTCAGAAACAGCACGTATGCCTGCGCCAATTTTATTGGCAACATCTGCAATGGTTAGTTTTCGTCGAACACGTGCTGTACGCAAATCTGATCCTAATTTCTTGAGACTTTGCTCAATAGCATAAGGTGGCGTCTCAAGAAGTTGGTTTTTTCTCGACATTTTTTTATCTCTATTTCCCTCTCTTTTTTAATGCTAATAAAAATATTTTGAAAAGTCAATAAAAATGCTTTTAAAAGCATTTTTTATGGTTTAATATGCTTTTAAGAGATATCATATAATAATATATTGTAGAGACTGCTCTGTTGTAAAATATCTTGGAATTTATTAACATCGGAAAAGGAGAAGTAAATGAATAATCAATGGAAAAAACTTTCTTTTTAGGAATGTCAATATACCAAACAGTGTATACAGGAAATTCAATCATATTCATGGGTTAATGGCTTAATAACAAAATTCAACGACATCACAGAAATCAATGGTGAATTTCCAACATCATGCATGCCTCTTTTATTTGAAATACGATTTGCTTATGCTCTTTCTAAATTAGGTTGTGATATTCAGAATGGATATAAATGCGGCACAAAAAACTCTGAAATTAAAGACTCTGACGTTGATTTTCTTGTAACCGAAATCAATGGTAATAGATGGTTTGTAGAATTAACCAGTCTTGATGAAAGCAAGGATGTTAAAACAAAGACAATCGTCAATGGTAATACGCAGTCTTATATAGAGAAAGACTTATTTAAACATTGTAGGAGGGCACAAAGTCGTATTTTTAGCAAAGTTGCCGGAGATGATTTTAACAATCCCGAACCTACAAAATTTTTAGAGCCTAAAGAAAACGAATACAATATCATTATCATTGATATGCGTGGATTTTCAATGGGAGGAATCGGATTAGATGTGTATGACTATCGAGAAATTGTGGAAGGAAATAAATACCCAAAAAATATAGTTCTTCCACCGGAAGTTAATCCCTTAAAAGGTATCTTTGACTCAAGTCATCCTGACCTTCGCGCAAAGTATTTACAAAAACGAATTCATGGTGTAGGCTTTATACGAGAAAGTCATTATGCTGATGGAGAATTACAAAACAATACTTGAACTTTTCGTTAATCCAAAATTCTTTGAAAGTGATGATGAATTAAAAGCTATATTTCCATTAAAAAAAGATACAAACTATGATCCTGCGAGCAATCCTTATGTATATAGTACTTCTTTATAGAATTGGATGTGAAGCTATTATCTATACCTCTGTCAGAGCACGTTGAGGCTGGATGTTATACGAAGATCAAAGATATTCAGGTTTATGTTGCCCTTATATTTGGAAAGAAGTTGGCAATATCGATGCTTTATCGCTGGTTAAAGGCAAACAATTTTACCTATAAAAAGCCTAAATTAATTCCGTTAAATGCTGCCCCCAAGGCATAAGAAGAATTTATTGAGTGCTATCAAAAAATCATGAATGAAGCGAGTATTGAGGGAGATCCCGTGTTATTTGGAGGACTCTGTACACCCCACCCAACAAACACGTTTGGCGCATGAATATGTGTCCAACAACCGTTCGTATAAAAAATTCCAAGATTTTAAGGAAGCATACTTTGCTTTCTTTGAATGTACATTGCCAACTATAAAAGATGTATTGGTGAGGCGCGTCACGGATAATTTTAGTGTGATTGGTTTCTAATAATCATCAAGGTGTATAGTAAATATTTATTTCCCGTAATGAGGATCTTGGTGAATAATAATATCGGCATCGGGGAACATGGTAATGACTTTTTGCTCGATATCTTCTGAAATTTCATGAGAATCGCGCAGTGTCAAATCTGCATCTAGGTCAAGGTGCATTTGAATAAATGTGTGCCGTCCTGATGACCTCGTGCGTAAATCATGCACACCGCGCACCGATGGATGCTGCCAGGCGAGTGCTTTGATTTGATCTGCAATGGTATTAGGCAATTCTCGATCCATTAGAATATCAAAGGAGCGCTTGCCTATTTCATAGGATGTTTTAAAAATATAAATTGCAATTAAAACGGCAACAATCCAGTCAATTATAGGGGTATTGCAGAAAACACTAAGGAAGAAGCTGAGAAGTACGCCGATATTTGTCGCAATATCGGTTTGATAGTGCAGTGAATCAGCCGTGATAGCGATAGAGTTTGTGCGTTTAATAACGTATCGTTGCCAAAGCACAAGAATCAGGGTGAGTACCGTTGCGGCAATCATAACACCAACTGCTGCTGCACTAAATACGACAATCTCTGGTGATGTGATGCGCAAAATAACTTCTTTGAGAAGCCACAAGGATGATCCGGCGATAAATAACGATTGGAACAGACCGGCGAGCGCCTCTACCTTTCCATGGCCGAAACGATGGTCATCATCAGCAGGTGTTAGTGCTTGCCTAACCGCAAAAAAGTTAATGATAGACACAAATCCATCAAGGAGTGAATCAATGAGTGAGGCCTCAATGCTAAGAGATCCCGTTAATCGGTAGGCATAAGCCTTGCCTATGATAAGAAGAGCCGCCACCGAAACAGCAGCAATTGTTGCGCTTTTTAAAAGGAATGCATCTGAAAAATCTGAACACTTCATACAATGAGAATCATGCTAAGGGAATCGACCAAGTATTACCTATTTCGTTATGAACCGCAATTGGTATTTTAGTTGTGTTTGCCCATTTGCGGGAACTTTTACGTGCCAAAAGACTTGCTTATCACCACTGGTTTCGTGTGGTTGTGTTTCACGGATAATTTCCCAGTTTGTTACGTTTTCAGGTAAATCAAGTGTAACACGAATCGTAATAGGCGATGCGCTTTTGTTTTTTAGCTCTAATCGATAGTGTGATTCCGTATTTTGTGTGTCGTTAAGACGGCGAAATTGATTTTGTTCAAGTTCTGTTTCGATGAACTTCAATCCTTTATCGCTATTTTTATCATTCTTTTCCACATGTGTTGAGGGTACACGAACGCTGATTTCTTGCCCAATAGGCGTATGGGGAAGCATTGTGCTACCAAGTGATTCGAGCTGTCCATTTTGATCAAGATACAAAATGGCTGGCCCTTGTGGAAGGTCTTGGCCTAACGTATTGGTTGCTGTGTTATTAAAGGATACCCATGTTTCAATAATTGGTTTTGCGGCTTTGCCATCCATATTATTGAGGAACTCACCGCCAACAAAAACACGATAATCTTGTTTTGTTTTGATAAAATCACTGGTTGCCCATGCTAGACGTTTGACACCATTTTTTGGTAAATCAAGGATACTTTTATAGGTGTATCCTTTGATTTTTAAGTTACCCTTATCTTTATCGGTGTCTGTGGGGCGTATGGGTGGAATATTGCCATCAATAAATTGTATTTGTGCGTCTCTAAAGGGAATGCCAGAAGTGTTATTGATTTCAAAAAAAGAATTAACGACAAGCTGTTGATAACCAGAGACAAATTGAATGACATAAAAAGGTTTCCAGCTTATGTTTTTAAATAAATAAATCAATGTCACAAAGCTTTTTGGTTCATCAACTGTGCTGTTGATGAGCACATTAAGGGTGTAGGCTTCATCATTTAATTTTGTAAGTGCGGTTTCATCAATGATGGCTTCTTTGGGTAAGGTGGATAGTAAGAGCATCAACGACTCTTGTACAATTGTATTGGCAATGTCTGTGATTGGCATGGTTGTTTTGCCTTTTGTGAGAGGAAGCGAGCGTCCTTGTCGTAAAAGAGCGCCGTCCTTATAAAGAGTAAGTGCTGTTGAATGAATTGTTTGAGAAGGCACTGCTTCAGCATGAACAGTAAATGAATCATGGGTGCTCATATATACAAATAGGCATGCTACATAGAGGATGATCGTTTGTTTGTTTTTAAGGGACGGCATTTGAGTTTTCCTTGTTCATTGTATTATTGATGTGGGGCTCTTTGTCCAGTAACGGTTCACACATATCTTCTATGTATTCGGCGCGTTCAGTTGGTGCGCCTTCAGTTAATGTTAGAGTACGTGGATGAATATCAAGGGGCAAAATATCAATCTCACTGGACTCAAGTCCTGGGTCAAGTTCTTTAAATTTTCGCGCAGAGACTAAGACGCGCCGTTCAAATGTGCCAATGCTGTCATTATAGGCACTAACAGATTGCGATAAATGTTTGCCCACACGGACAAGATGTCCTGAAAAATCACTGAGACGTTTGAAAAAGTCACGCCCGAGTTGCCCAATTTGCCGTGCATTTTCGGCGACAGCTTCTTGCTGCCAGCCATAGGCGACCGCACGTAAAAGGGCAATAAGTGTTGTTGGTGTCGCCATAATAACGCGTTCTTGTACGCCAAATTCAATCAGGGATGGATCGGCTTCAAGCGCTGCGCCAAAGATGGATTCACCTGGGATGAACATGACGACAAATTCAGGTGATTGGTCAAATTGTTCAAAATAATTGCGTTGCGAAAGAGCGCGGATGTGGGTGCGCACATGACGGGCATGATCCAGCATGAATTGTGCCTTTTGTGTGTCATCGTGACATTCAAGGGCATTTAAATAGGCAGCAAGTGGTGTTTTTGCATCAACGACTATTATTTTTTTTCCAGGTAGACGAATGATAACATCAGGGCGAAGACGACCCTCTGCAACCGTAACTTGTTCAGTGAAATCGCAGTGGGCAATCATACCCGCCATTTCAATAACACGTTTGAGCTGCATTTCACCCCATTGTCCGCGTCCGATGGGTGATCGAAGTGCTTTGACAAGATTTGCTGTTTCAAGGCGAAGTTCTTTTTGTGTTGTAATAAGGTCGATGACTTGTCGCCGAAGATCAGTAAAGGAATGTGCGCGCTCTTTTTCGAGTGCCTCCATTTTTAAATCTACTTGTTCGAGTGATTTTTTTAATGGATCCATAAGGCGTGCGATATTTGTTTGTTTTTCCTCCATTTCGACTTTTGCTCGTTCATGCAAGTCTGAAAATGTTGATTTGGCAAGATTAAGAAATGACTCATTATTCGCAATAAGTGCCTTTTGGGACATTGATTCAAGTAGGGTTTGGAATTGTTGCTGTGATCGTTGAAGAATTTCTTCTTTATCAATTATGTGGGCACGTTGGTAATTAAGCTCTGCTTTAAGATTCATATTTTCTTGAACAAGAAATGTATTTTTATTATATTGCCGCTTTGCATTAATGATTAAGCTTAGGATCGTAAGAAGCAATGCCGTCAATATGATGATAAATAATATATTTGTCATAAAAGGGGTGGTCATTATATTGGTCAGCGTAGGCATGGCGTCTAAGACCACGCTGCAACAGGGGGGAGTGACATTAAAATTGCCTCTGTATTACCATTCGTCATAAGCCCAAAGCGTGTACCACGATCGTAGAGGAGGTTGAATTCTGTATAACGTCCCCGCTTGATAAGTTGCTTATATTTATCATTCATATCCCATTCTTGGTGCATACGGCGACGTACAAGTTTTGCATAAATATCAATGAATGTTGTGCCAACTGTTTTTAGAAAAGAAAAATCAGCATTCACATCGCCGCTATTGATATAGTCGAAAAAGATGCCACCAACACCACGTGTTTCGTTGCGATGGGGTAGGAAGAAATAATTATCGCACCATAATTTATATTTTGCGTAGGCATCTGGATTGTATGTATCGCAGGCATTACGTATCGCTTTATGAAAATCGTTCGTGTCTTCATCAATAGGGAAGGCTGGTGTTAAATCGATACCGCCACCAAACCATGCTTTTGTTGTGACGATATGGCGTGTGTTCATATGAATCGCTGGAACAAAAGGGTTTGTAGGATGTATGACGAGTGAAAGCCCTGATGCCCAAAATGTTGGATCCATTTCAGTGCCAGGGATTTCTTTGTGGAATTCTTTTGAAAATTCACCATGTACGGTTGAGATATTAACGCCTGCTTTTTCAAAGACAGCCCCGCCTTCCATGAGTCCAATCACACCGCCACCGCCGTCATTATCGGGTTGAGTTGAGTCATTGCGTTTCCAGGGTTTGAAATTAAAACGCGCAGGAAGGCGGGTGGGGTGACCCATTTCATCTTCAATCGTTTCGAGCATTGTGCAAATGTGTGTTTGTAATTCAGCAAACCATGTTGGGGCATTGTCTTTTACGTGTATAAGTGAGGTTTCTGTAGATGTGTCTGTTGATTGGCAAGATGATACACGTGCTGATTCCATAATCGAATCCCCTGAGATTACATTGTATAAACTATACCCCCATCATCTTGTTTTTCAAATACCTAAAATGAAGTGTATTTTTTAGATTGTGTGACCTATGAATGTTCTGTCAGAAGGGATTTTGCTTCATCCAGTTCGGACTGTGTGAGATTTGTTATTTTAAGAATAAGATCATCTGAAATATTTTCATGAATCATCTTAATTGCCATTTCATATCGTGCTTCAACTTTCCCCTCTGCAATCCCATCTGTCCGTTGTTTGTGAAGGGCGCTTGCTTCGATGCTTAAGAATTTAATACGTCCTTCATAGGCGTCTCGTTCTTCAGCAGTTAAATTCATTATTTCAAGAACACC
>CANLGW010000029.1 GCA_947490395.1 Alphaproteobacteria bacterium | reverse complement strand
GGCAATCGCCGCTTCAAATTTTGTTTTACTGGTATGTTTTTTTCGAATCTGTGCCATTATTTTATTACCTCCTTGATGGGTTAATTTAACACAATCTCAAGGAAAAAACTCTCTTAGCTACCTGTCCAGTTTTGGGGGGTCATTTCATATAACGAATTTAAATACCTTACTCAAAACATGTTAATAAATCCAATACCAACTTTACATCTTGCTGAGGGATCACATCATTATAACGCTGTGCTGTCGTAGCACAAAAGGCACGATCAAAGCCAAGACGTGCAGATTCTTTTAGGCGTGATTCGGCTTGACTAACGGCACGAACTTCGCCCGTTAAACCAATTTCTCCAAAATAAACACTTTTTCCAAGAAGAGCTACATTCTGAAGTGCCGATACAAGGGCAGCCGCAACAGCTAAATCTGCCGCAGGTTCACTTATTTTTAAACCACCAATAATATTAAGATAAATATCTTTACCTGCAAAGCTTAATCCACACCTAGCCTCTAAAACGGCAATGACCATAGCAAGACGATTCACATCCCAACCAACTGTCGTTCGTTTAGGTGCAGCATAAGAAGAGGGAGCAACAAGGGCTTGAATTTCAACCAATAAAGGGCGCGTACCTTCAATACCCGCAAAAATAGCCGTGCCACTGACGGGAACATCATGATGGGATAAAAAAAGTTCAGATGGGTTATCAATAGGACGAAGACCACCTTCCTCCATTGCAAAAACGCCAATTTCATTTGAAGGGCCAAAACGATTTTTAACTGAACGAAGGAGGCGATAATCATATGCACCGTCTCCTTCAAAATACAGGACTGTATCAACCATGTGTTCAAGAACACGCGGCCCCGCTAATGTTCCTTCTTTTGTGACATGTCCTACAAGAATCAGAACAAATCCCTTTTTCTTTGCGAGCTGAATCAATTCAAACGCACACGCACGCACCTGCGATACACTACCAGGCGCTGACTCAATGATATCACTTGCAATCGTCTGAATGGAGTCAATTACAACAACATCTAATGTTGGCATCCGATTGAGCGCGCCAATAATATCCGCTAATTGAGTGGCTGCCGCCAAATAAACTGCCGTATTTGCTAAACCCAAACGATTGGCACGAAGGCGAATTTGGGATGTTGCTTCTTCACCTGATATGTATGCACACGAATAAGTTGCCGCCATTTTTGAGGCAATTTGCAAAAGAAGCGTGGACTTCCCAATACCAGGATCTCCGCCAATCAGCAGAACAGAACCAGGGACAAGACCTCCACCGCATACACGATCAAATTCAGACAAACAACTTGGAAGACGTATTTGATTATGCTTTTCGGGATCATCAATCGCAAGATTCTCAAAAAAAACATCAGGCGCAGTTCGTACGCCATGTGCTATTTTGGTTGTTACAGCTTCCTCAACAATACGATTCCAGGATCCACATCCTTCGCACCGACCAGACCATTTAGAGGACACCGTGCCACAGTCTTGACATACATAACGATGCGTTATTTTAGCCACACTGAACCTCTTTCAACCTGTTTAAACCCAAATGTTATAATGCCTTTACCAACTTTGCAATTCCGATGACACCTTTAATAATACTTTCAATGGAAACAGCCGATAGAATAATACCACATACACGTGTCAATACATTCGTTCCTGTTTTGCCAATCACGTGCATAATACGCTCACCAACGAAAAGACACGAAAAGGCTAAAACCATCACGCAAACAAGCAAAATGATAAACGCACCTTGTGTCGCAAAACTGATTGATTCAGCTTGATGCATTAAAATAACTGTTGTGGTAAGCGCGCCTGGACCAACAAGTAGCGGAATCGCAAGTGGATAGACAGAAACATCATTCTTTTTTGACGCCTCACCAGGTTCAGTGCTTGAGGATGCTTTATATTGATCAGAATCTTTAGATATAACCATGTTTATTGCGGCAAGAAGAAGCAATAACCCCCCCGTTATACGGAATGCAGGCTCTGATATTTTCATTGATGTCAGTAAAAAATCACCAGCGAAAGCAAATGAAAGCAATAAAATTACCCCAATAAAACAGGTTTTGCGTGCAATTTTTCGTCTTCCAGCAGTTGTTTCATTTTGCGTTAATGAAACAAAAATAGGGATAACTGATATTGGATTAATAATGACCAAAAGAGTAACAAGGGCTTGCCAAAGAAATTCATGCATAAATTGAGGATCGTTTCTGTTTGATAAATTACACTATATTCGTTTCCATTTTATAGGTTATTATTAAAATCATGTCAACTTTGATATGTCTTCACTCAATCAAAATCGTGACTTTTATTTCATTATCAGGCATTATGGTCATATGACGTTTGATATTTTATTTCCTATTGCTGATCATGTTATGAATCCCTTTGTTGTGTTTATCATCGGGATGATGGGGGGACTTGTCTCCAGCATGCTTGGTATTGGTGGAGGGGTTGTTGTAACCCCTATGCTTATTATGGTTGGCATACCGCCACTTGTTGCTGTTACATCCCAGCTTAATAATTCAATAGGAACAAATTTTATGGGCTTCATCTCCTATTGGCGACAACGTGATGTTGACTTTGCACTGGCATGGTATTTGTTTATTGGCGGCGTTATTGGGGCATTTGGTGAGTTTTTTGTGCTTGAATTGGTTGCAACAAATATTACAGCCGCACAAAAATTAACAATTATTACGATTGTCGTCCTCGGCGCACTTGGGCTTTTAATGCTTTACCAAAATATTCGCCTGATCACCCACCCACAGCGCACAGATCGTTCCGTTTTAATGCGTCATTGGATGATCTATTTACCGTTTCACCGCATATTTACGCGCGCGCGCGTAGAAATAAGTATTCTTGTGCCCATCCTTGTTGGCATTGCAACAGGGATGCTTACATCAACGTTGGGTGGCAGCAATAGTTTATTTATTATGCCAATTGTTTACTATCTAATTGGACGCTCAAGCCCTGTCGTAGCAGGAACAACCCTTCTTGCAGCGTTTGCTATTACAACTGTTGTTACCATTGTCCATGCATTTGGTCGTTCACCAAGTGACTATGTACTTGTTTTAATCCTCTTATTTGGCAGTGCTTTTGGTTCACAATTTGGTGTAAAATTTAGCTATCGCATTCCGAGACCCTATCTAGGGCTTATGGGTGCAAGTGTTATTTTATTAATTTGCTCAAAATTCACCTATCACTTTCTTTATTTAGGTGGAAGAAATCCCGTCACATCACCTAATGCCAATCAAATTGACTTAAAAGCTGCCTTTTTTACAACACCCGAATGGGCATTATGGATGGTCAAATTGGCTCATAATACACCTGTAACCTATGCTCTTCTTGGCATTATGGCGGCAACCTTTTTAGCATTTTGTATTGAACGTATTTTATGTCGTTACATTCGTGTGAATAAACGCGATCCTATCACAAAATTATCGTAAGGTATGCACGGCTCCAACTAAGAACTAGACAAAAAGCCAAAAATCGCCTACGTTCAAGTAATATATTTATAATGTATTATATTCTCTAATGTTCCCGTAGCTCAGCCGGATAGAGCGCAGGATTCCTAATCCTGAGGCCGTGGGTTCGAATCCCGCCGGGGACACCACTCACCAATGAGGTTAAAAACGTCGATGAAAAAGTTTTATTACATTTTAGCGGGATCAATGTTATGTACAGCATGTGACACAAAAGATAAAACACCTTTACCTGGTGAACGTGTCGCTTTTTTAAATTTTGTAACAACATTAACACCTGACAAAAAAAATCAAAACCAACTGATAAATATTCCAGCACCTATTGAAAACAAAGAGTGGCCACAGGTTGGTGGCACTGTTAATCACGTACTCACACACGTTGCTTTGGACGATAAAATAAAGCCAATTTGGCAAAAAAATGCAGGTTCTGGATCCAATGATGAGCAACGCTTGTTAACAACACCTATCACAGATCAAAAACAGGTTTATGCGATTGATGCACAAGGAAACGTAACGGCCTTATCCCTAAATACGGGTGAAGAAATTTGGAAAAAATCAACATCTCCTGAAGAACATTCTCATGATACCCTCGGTGGTGGTATTGCAATCGAAAAAGATGTTCTTTATGTTGCTACAGCTTTTGGTGATGTCATTGCCTTAAAAACAGATACAGGTGAAGAGATCTGGCATAAAACAGGTTTTGCTCCTTTTCGCACGGCGCCATCTATAAAAGATGGACGTCTATATGTACAGGCAATTAACAATGAGCTATTTGCCTTAGCTCTTGAAAAGGGCGATACTCTTTGGACACACAGTGGCATACCTGAATCAGCACTATTATTAGGTGGTGGTAAAGTTGCCTGTTATGGTGAAACGGTAATTGTAGCGTATACATCAGGTGAAGTACACGCTTTAAATAGCGTTAACGGGCAAGTCTTATGGTCTGATACTATTACGCCTGTTGCACGTATTGACACCGTGACGAGCATTCCCCATATTCGTGCTCGCCCTGTCATTGACGATAACCAAGTTTTCATCATTAGCCATGGTGGACGTATGACCTGTATTGATTTTAAAACAGGTGTGCGTCAATGGCAAAAAGAGCTCGGTGGCATTCGAACGCCTGTTGTTTCTGGTGATTATGTATTTATTCTAACGAACATGAGTGAACTTGTCTGCCTTGATCGAAAATCAGGCTCTGTGCATTGGGTTGCAGGTTTACCACGCATTGATGAAAATGAAGGCATCGTTTATTATGCGGGGCCAATTATAGCGGGGAATACCCTCATTGTGACATCCAGTAAGGGAGAAGTAGTGCGTATTAATCCATCAAATGGAGAGGTTACAGATACCATAAAAATTGGTAGCCCAATCTTCTTAGCGCCAATCGTGGCTCAAAAAACATTAGTTGTCATGACAGATGCTGCGGTGATTCATGCCCTTCGTTAAAACATCTGGTGATATCACACACAGCGACAAGCCTCTCGTTGCAATTGTTGGACGCCCAAATGTGGGCAAATCAACCTTATTCAATCGTTTAGTGGGACGCCGTGTTGCGTTAGTATATGACCAACCAGGCGTTACTCGCGATTGCAAAGTGGCTGATGTTACATTTGCTGGCATGTCCTTTAAACTAACAGATACTCCAGGGCTTTTTGACCCAGGAGAGGGTGACCAACCTGCCGTGGTTACGGAAGGGATGCGCCGTCAAGCTATGCGCGCGCTCAGTGAAGCGACAGTTGTCCTCTTTGTTATTGATGGCCGTTTAGGTTGCACACCCTATGATCATGATTTAGCTAATCTGTTACGTCAGCAAAAAGCACCTGTTTTAGTACTCGTCAATAAATGCGAGGGAAACAAGGCTGATGCAGGTATTAGTGATGCGCATAGCCTTGGTCTTGGCAATGTAATTGCGATATCAGCTGAGCACGGAGAGGGTTTGGGTGATTTTGAAGAGGCCTTATCTACTCATATCACTGTCGATTATGGCAATGACGAAGATGAGGATGATTGGGATTCGGATGTTAGCAATAATGAAGATGAGGTACACGCGCGCCTATCAAATCGAACATTAAAATTGGCAATCATTGGACGCCCAAATGTAGGTAAATCAACACTTGTTAATGCTTTGCTTGAGGAAGATGCACAATTAACAGCCGATTATCCTGGCGTCACACGTGATTCAATTGCATTTAAGTGGATTTATAAAGGGCGCAAAATTGAACTTGTCGATACAGCTGGTATTCGGCGTAAAAGCAAAGTTGATGGGGCTGTTGAAAAACTCGCTATTTTTGATGCTGAACGAACAATGAAATTTGCTGAAATTGCCGTACTTGTAATTGATGCGTCAATCCCAATGGACGAATTGATTGAAAAACAAGATTTGATGTTAGCATCCAATGTTTTAGAGGAAGGGCGCGGACTTATCATTGCCCTTAACAAATGGGATTGTGTAAAACATCCAGATGCTGTTTTGAAACATATTCATGAACAACTTGAAATTCAATTAACGCAAGCACGTGGTTTGGTATGTGTGCCATTATCTGCCCTTAATAATCAAAATTTTAAGGATTTGATGGACAGTGTGATTGCCATGGAAAAGCTATGGAATATGCGTATTTCAACAGCAAAACTGAACGAATGGCTTCAATTTACAACCGACACACACCCTGCTCCCATTGTATCGGGACATCGTATTCGCCTCAAATATATGACACAAATCAAATCGCGCCCACCAACGTTTCGTGTATTCTGCACAAAGGCAGCTGATTTGCCTGATTCATATGTGCGTTATTTGACAAATGCCATGCGCCGTGATTTTAAATTACCTGCCGTTCCCATACGTTTTCAATTTAAGTCACAAAAAAATCCATACGAAGATTCAAAGAAAAAAAATTAAGAGCATGAGCTAACCATTATGACAACATGTATTCTTTCAGGTATTCGTCCAACAGGTAATATTCATCTTGGTAATTATCTTGGTGCTATCCAAAATTGGGTCTCGCTGGTAAACACAATTGATGAACATCTTTTTTGTATTGTTGATCAACATGCACTTACAACAGCTGAGGATGCGCATGATTTGTATGAACACACACGTCTGATTACAGCAGCCTATGTGGCATGCGGAATTGATCCTAATAAAAGTTATATATTTGCACAAAGCCATGTTCCTGCCCATACAGAACTTGCCTGGTATTTCAACTGCGTGACACCATTAGGCTGGCTGAATCGCATGACGCAATTTAAAGATAAAGCGGGTAAAAATAAAGAACAAGCAAATCTAGGCTTATATGCATACCCTGTATTAATGGCAGCTGATATTTTGCTTTATAAAGCAACGCATGTGCCCGTAGGGGATGATCAAAAGCAACATGTGGAACTCGCACGTGATATTGCTGGTGCCTTTAATAATTACACGAAAGCAGATATCTTTACATTGCCACTTCCTGTTATGCCACCACAATCTGCACGTGTGATGAGTCTTAGAGATGGCACAAAAAAGATGAGTAAATCCGATATTTCTGATTATTCGCGCATCCATTTATTGGATGATGATGATGCACTCGCATTAAAAATTCGAAAGGCAAAAACAGATTCAGATCCTATTCCTTCTACATCGGACAGCCTAATTGATCGTCCAGAAGCAAAGAATTTAATCGCTATTTACGCATCCCTTTGCGGTGCATCTGTTAATGATGTATGTCGTGATTTTGAAGGACAACTTTTTTCAACATTTAAATCAGCCCTAACTGATGTTTTGATTGAACACCTTCGCCCCATCCGCGATAAGCTAACGCGTTTGCTAGCAGACCAGACAGAAATGGATCGTATTTTGGCACGTGGCGCTGATTACGCGAATTCAATCGCAGCTGAAACACTGGGGGATGTACGTAAGTCCTTAAATTTGTACCCGCGTCCGATGCGGTAAAGACCAAAAGGCAACACTAAAAACAATAAGTGCCCATCCCTGGTGCAACGTTCCCAAAAAAACAGGAACGTTATATAAAAGAGTTAACACTCCTAATAAAAGCTGAACAGCAAGCACCATTCCATACCACGGTGAAATCCAACGCATCCAAATGCCAAGGCTCGCTGAAATAAGAACAAGATAGGCAAGTTGTCTGTGAATAAATTGGATGGTTGCTGCGTTTTCAAAAAAATTGAGCCACAACGGTTTAAGGTAGAACCATTCAGAAGGTATCCATTGCCCCTCCATCAAAGGAAACGTATTATAGATAAAACCTGCTTTATGTCCCGCAACAAGGGCACCATAAAAAATGGTTAGGCTAACAAGTGATAAATTTAAATAACTCCATACACGTGACCCATTCACGCGGTCATCCATATAGAATCGACAAAGCTCCCTCAAAACAATAGCAGCGAGAGCGAATGCCATAAGTAAGTGCACGCTCAAACGAAATGGACTCACATGAGGATCATTCACAAGACCACTTTTCACCATATACCAACCCATAGCACCCTGCAGCCCACCAAGAATAAGCAACCCAATGCATGTACATTTTAATTTTATGTCAATCATCCCACGTGCCCAAAAATAAACCATTGGGATAAAAACATACAGACCAATAAAACGCCCTAATAAGCGGTGTGAATATTCCATCCAAAAAATAAATTTAAAGTCAGCAAGTTGCATCTCATTATTCACGAGTAGGTACTCTGGCGATGTTTTATACCGCTCAAACTCAAGCATCCAATCACTTAATGAAAAGGGAGGGATCATCCCTGAAATAGGTTTCCATTCAACAATGGAAAGACCTGCGTGTGTCAAACGTGTAGCCCCACCCAACATAACAATAGCCAAGATCAGAACAAAAACACCCCATAACCACAAACGAATAAATCTATCATACGGCACGGCAATAGGAGACGTGTTCACTTCGGCTTCCATTCAGGTAAAATCGCATCATGGAGTTTTCGTGCATCTTCGCGTAGTGCACCAAGTGATTCATTTTCAGACGCTAAATCAAGATAATGTAACGCTTTTAAAATTGACTTCTTTGTACCCGTACCATCACGGTAGAGGATTGCCACATTAAATTGACCAGCACCATTTCCTAAATCAGCGGCTTGCTTATATAGGCGGAAAGCTTCTTTTTCATCTTTTTGCGTACCATCCCCATCTAGAAAACTATCAGCTAATGCGGCAAGGGCAGGGGGATAATTCAATGCAGCAGCTTTTGCAAAATAGATACTAGCTTCACGCGGATTTCGAATGCCATTATTGTAACACCCATTAATGTAAAGAACACCTTTCATATAAAGTGCGGCTAACACATAATCCTTTTCCATTTGATCAAGAAAGGCTTTTGCTTCGTCCGACTTACCTTCAGCATATTTAGCGGCGACAATTTCTTGTACGGATGTATTATCATTTTGTGCCATGCTGAATGATGTTGCTAACACAAATAAACCAAGTGTACGTGAAATTTTAAACATAATAATCTCCATTAAATAAGGTCGAGCGCTAAGGCTTGTTTTTGTACATCCGATAGAGCCACGCAATGATTATAGTGTGGATGTGTAATTTCCAACATAATTATTGATTCGAGTTGATTAAATTGTTTAACCATGTGCGCGGGTATTTTAAATCGAATAAAATGGACAGCCGACGTTTTACCCAATTCATTTGTGCGTTCAATATCAGTTTCGGGAGTTGCACAAACGTACTGGTCATTTACATGTAAAATAAGATGTTGTTCAATCCCACCCAATTGAGAGAGCACGCGAAAACGACGTTCAAGATCATCAATTTCAATCATAAACGTTGCAACAAGCTCCATTGATCCATCATCAAATTTTTGGGGCACAAGAGGTGCATAAGCCAATAATTCCTCATGAAGTTGTTCAGACCCACCATTTTCAACGCGAAGCATTTCTTGAACTTGCCACCATAATGTCGTGTGATTTTCAAAATAGAATGTTGCATCATTGCCAACAAGGATACGGCGGTTACGCTTTGTTTGCATGAGCTCAGTTTGAAAAGATTTACGCATCGCCAAAAAATCAGGATTAGGCATAATATCATCAGCAGTTAAAGTACGTTTCATAAAATAAACTATCATTCTAGTGATAGTTTATTCATAGCAGATTTACAGCGTAACCTAAAGATGAAAGCGGAGAGGGCACTTTAAATTTATATAAACCGATCAACAATCATCATAGAAAAAAGCAAAAATAAATATAAAATTGAAAAAAAGAAAAGCTTTCGACTCGATGTTTTTTGATAATATACATGGTAGGACTCAGCGACAAATGCTAAACCCAATAGAATAGCCGACGCTAAATAAACATAACCAAAGTCACCAAAATACCATAGATTTAAACTGGCAACAAACGTTAGAAAAGCATACCGTAAAATACCGCGGCGAGTGACATCGTCGCCATGGGTAAGAGGAAGCATTGGAAAACCTGCCTGATAATAGTCATCATTTTGTTCCAGACAAAGCGCCCAAAAATGGGCAGGCGTCCATAAAAAGATAATAAGGAAAAGTAACCAAGGGGTTATATCTGTTGTACCTGTGACACATACCCAACCAATAATGGGAGGAAGGGCGCCCGCTGCACCACCAATTACAATATTTTGTGACGTACGGGGTTTAAGATAGAGTGTATACACGAAAACATAAAATAAAATTGTGGTAAGTAACCAAACAGCGGCATACCAATTGGCAATAAGACCAAGCAAACATATTGATAAAATAGATAGAATGATACCAAAGGCAAGTGCTGAATCAGGATCAACACGTCCATCTGGCAAAGGACGTAATTTTGTTCGTGTCATTTGGGCATCGCGATGAATTTCACACCACATATTAAGACAACCAGAAGCACCAGCACCAATCGCAACGCATACAATGGCACCAAACCCCAAAAGAGGATGAATATACCCAGGTGCGAGTAACATACCACATAAGGCTGTAAATATGACAAGTGACATCACACGTGGTTTTAGAAGCATCCAATAATCAGATGGATGCGCATCATAACAATTCTGATTTATCATCATGTAATATACGGTTGGGTTTCAAATGTATGAAAAGGTGGTGGTGATGGTAATGTCCATTCAAGGGTTTGTTCACCTTCAACAGCATTCCAGGGATTATTTGAACATATATTTTTATCCCTAAAAATACGATAAACAACGTAAAAAAAGAAGAGAGCCGCAAACCCAGACATAAAAGCACCAATAGACGAGATATAATTCCAACCAGCGTAGGCATCTGGATAATCTGGAATACGCCTCGGCATACCCGATAGACCTGCAAAATGCATGGGGAAAAACAAAACATTCACACCAACAAAGGTTAGCCAAAAATGAATTTTACCAAGTGTTTCATTGTAGGTGTAGCCTGACATTTTCCCAATCCAATAGTAAAAACCAGCGAATAAACCAAACATTGCGCCCATCGATAAAACGTAATGAAAATGCCCCACAACGTAGTAAGTATCATGAAGAACTTGATCAACCTCAGCATTTGCTAATACAACACCTGTTAAACCACCAATGGTGAATAGTAAAATAAATCCTGTTGCAAAGAGCATCGGCGTTTTAAATGTAATCGAACCACCCCACATTGTGGCAAGCCAACTAAATACTTTTACCCCTGTTGGAACAGCAATAATCAAGGTTGCAATTGTAAAATAGGCACGTACATTTGCATCCATACCAACAGTGAACATATGATGTGCCCACACAATAAAGCCCATCACACCAATGGAAACCATCGCATAAGCCATACCAAGATAACCAAAAACAGGTTTCTTTGAAAATGTTGAGATGACTTGGCTGACAATACCAAAAGCAGGCAAAATAATAATATAAACTTCAGGATGCCCAAAAAACCAAAATAAATGTTGAAACAACACAGGGTCACCGCCGCCTGCTGGATCAAAAAAGGTTGTGCCAAAATTACGATCTGTCAATAACATGGTGATACCACCCGCGAGAACCGGGACAGAAAGTAATAACAAAAAGGATGTAACAAGAATTGACCAAACGAATAAGGGCATCTTATGAAATGTCATCCCTGGCGTGCGCATATTAAAAATAGTTGTAATGAAATTAATTGACCCCAGAATGGATGATGCCCCTGCCACATGGAGGCTAAGCAGCATAAAATCAACAGCAGGTCCGTTATGTCCAATAAGGGAGCTAAGAGGCGGATAGAATGTCCAACCTGTCCCTGCACCAGACCCAACAACCATTGATAATGTCAATAAAATTATGGCAGGCACCATGAGCCAAAAACTGACATTATTGAGCCTTGGAAACGCCATATCAGGGGCACCAATTAAAATAGGAACGAACCAATTACCGAAACCACCAATAAGAGCAGGCATGACCATAAAGAAAATCATGAGGAAACCATGACCTGTTATCGCAACATTGTACGCTTGCCCTGTTAGAATTGTACTGCCTGGATACATCAATTGCGCACGAATCACCATTGAGAGAACTGAACCAAAAATGCCGCCAACCACCGCATAGTATAAATAAAGTGTGCCAATATCTTTATGATTTGTTGAAAATAGCCAACGACGCCAACCTGTTGGGTTAGCATGATGATCAAGTTGGGCGTGCGTTGCACCTGTCATTGTAGACATATGTTAATTTACCTTAATTTTATAGAGCACAAGGGTAACTGTAGTACACTTTTTATGAGCTTACGAGTTTCTTTTTAAGCCAATCCTCATAAATGGGCTTACTCACGACATGCACAGCAATTGGCATATACCCATGATTAATCCCACACAGTTCAGAACATTGCCCATAATATACACCTTCTTGATTGATTTTAAACCACGTTTCATTGATGCGTCCAGGAACAGCATCTTTTTTTATACCAAGAGAAGGAACGGCAAAACTGTGCAAAACATCTCCCGCCGTGATAATCAACTGAACAGTTGCGCCGACAGGAACAACCATACGGTTATCAACCTCAAGCAATCGATATTGCCCAGCCTTAATATCTTTATCTTCAATCATACGGCTATCAAAAGATACTGTTTTGCCGTCTTTTATTGGGTATTCATATGTCCAATACCATTGTTTACCAATGACCTTTACGGTCATATCTGGGTCATGTGGCTTTTCCATTTCATATAGCAAACGTATTGACGGAACAGCAATAAGCGCGACCACAACAACTGGAATAAGTGACCAAACAATTTCAAGGATTGTATGATGAGTTGTTTTGCTGGGAACGGGATTTTTACTGGCACGAAATTTAAAAATAACGTACGTCATTAAACCACACACGATAATGGCAATACTGGCAATAATGATAAGCAAAAAATTATGCATATGATTAATCCCTTCCATCATGGGAGAGGCTGCTTTTTGAAAATTCATTTGCCAAAGTGCTGGAATACCGTTTGCATATACAGAGAATACTTGCCCAAAAATGGTAAATAAATAAGTCAGAAATTTCATTGATTTTCCTTACATAATTTAACCATTTCTTCAAAGATATAATCTGTCGAAATAGAATTAAGTTCATGTGCTAACTGTGGGCTTTGTGACGTTAAAACAAGTGTCAAACCCTTTTGTGTTGCGCGCAATAAAGTTCCATACCGTTTAACTAAGTCAAGACGTGTCACAATCAATGATTCAGCACCAACTGCGCGATAATCAAAAGTAATCTCATCAACCTCTAATGGATTCATGTCAGCTGGCACAATAAGTGTGAATGGTGATTTTACGTGTGCCCTTAAATCCGACAAATAATCGCGATCCTCTTTTAACCTAATATTCAAAGCAGGCGTATCAACAAGTGTAATTTCGTGCGCACTCTCTTTCACAAGATGCTGACTACCTATATGAAGCTTCAATTGAAGGGGGGCTAAATAGGCTGAAAGCTGCTCGCTTCCACTTGACTTAATGGTATCAAGAGTAACCACACGCACATGTTTTCCTGCCTCAAGAAGCATCGCTGCAAGCTTAGCCGTTGTAACTGTTTTGCCACATCCAGGTGATCCTATCAATACAATATGTGTTTGTGATAAAAGATGTTCAAGCCCGTTTGATTGGTGGGGAATACTGCGATTTAGGGCAGGGGTTAACATTATGGGTTGTTTGCCAAAATCAGGATTAAGGGCATGAAGCCATGATTCGCCAAGTTCATCACCAAGTTGATGATAGTCCGCTAAATCACAAACAGCGCCAATTGCCGCTAAGGCTTCATTGAAAAGTACATCTTTATTAGATGGTGCTTCTAAATCTTTTCGTCGTGTTGGCATATCAATCGGTTTAAAAGGATTCTTTATGATATGAGCAGACTCTTTGTGTTCGCTTGCACTATCTCCTCCAGAAGGATTATCTATTTGTTTGTTTTTAATGGGTAATTGGCTTATCCATGCCGATGACGTGGGAATATAGGTTGTATTAGCATGCGCATGAACAGCTACATTCATATCATCTTCAATGCATGCTGTAATGCGAAATGAACCCTCTGATTCTTCATGACTTAGAATAAATGCATCTGCACCGAGTTCTCGGCGTACCTTCGCCAAGGCTTGCGCCATAGTGGGAGCTGTTATAATCGATTCGTGACGCATATAATTACCTATTATTTTTCTAAAATTAGGTTAACATGATGAAATGAATGTGCCAATATAGTTTAATCAAAAAAATTGAAGTGTGAATATTAGTGTCCAGGCATGGTCGTTGGGTGATACCCCCACCAATAAATGGATATAAATAGAAAGAGCCACACTACATCTACAAAATGCCAATACCAGGCAGCCGCTTCAAAACCAACATGATGAGTTGATGAAAACTCTCCCCGCTTGGCACGGATAAGACAGACAAACAAGAAAATCGTGCCAATAAGGACATGAGCACCGTGAAACCCTGTTGCCATGTAAAAAGATGAGGGATAAATACCATCTTTCAGTGCAAACGTTGCATGATGGTATTCAATTCCCTGAACACACGTAAAAATGATGCCGAGAGCAACCGTCAGTGAAAGCCCTTTAACAACATCCTTTTGCACACCATGCAATAAAGCATGATGCGCCCATGTCACCGTTGTTCCTGAAAGCAGAAGAAGAAGAGTATTTAAATAGGGAAGATGAAACGGGTCGAGCGTCACAATATTCTTAGGTGGCCATACGCCGCCAATTGCCTCCGTCGGGTTAAGTGCACTATGAAAATATCCCCAGAAAAAAGCTGCAAAAAACATAACTTCCGAAATAATAAAAAGCCCCATGCCAATTTTAAGGCCGCATTGCACAGCCGTGGTATGAACACCTTTTGTATTACCCTCACGAATAACATCACGCCACCATCCGAAAAACGTGAAGATTAACAATCCTAAACCAATAAAGAAAACAATTTTATCAATTTTGTGCATGAATAATACACCGCCTATCGCCAAGACGAGCGTTGATAAGGCAGCAATCATAGGCCATGGACTTGGCTCCACAAGGTGGTATGGATGCCATGCTGTAGGCAGATTTTCAGCTACATGATCAGGTATATGTTCAGACGATTTATCGTGCATTGTTCATTATAATAAAATTGTTTGTTACCCTAATGTTAAGATGAAAAAGGTTGCGGGTGCAACCTTTCGAATGCTTATTCTTTATTTTTTGTATAGCTGCATCCAAAATGATGTCCCAACTCATGAATCATAACTTGCTGAATCAACGTATCCAAAATTTCATTATTATCAATTGAATAACGAACCAGTGGGCAACGATATAAATAGATTATATCAGGTAAACTTGAATCTGTGAAAATTGTTTTAACAGGAATAGGTGTGCCTCGGTAGAGCCCTAATAATTCATACTTATCTTTAATATTTAAACTACCCAATGTAATTTGATCGGCATAATTTTCAACGATAATTTGGATGTTTTGTGCATCATCTTTTAAATTATCAGGTACATTTTCAAGAGCGCGTTGTGCGGTTTGTTGCAGATATTGAATACTTGGTAACGTTGCAATCTGTAATTTGCGTGAATATGCTGTCTTCATGTGATCCCTCTTGGTTGTAAACATGCCGTCGTGGCCATAATTTTATAAAATTAGCTCTGGAATTTTCCCTATTAAGGATGTTACCTTGTATGCACCTTCATCTTATTTTTAACGGTAAAAGGTTAACAAATGGTCGACAAACTCGAAAATAATCAGATTAGCGCACTTTTGGGCGATAAAAAAAATTGGCATGTTGATGACCACGGTCATTACATTGAAAAGGTCTGGGAATTTGAAAACTTTCCAATGGCATTCTCATTCATGATGCGTGTTGCTTTTTTAAGTGAATCTCTCAAACATCATCCCGAATGGTCAAATATGAGTAATCGTGTTTTTATTCGCCTCACAACACATGAGTGTAATGGTGTCAGCTTAAAGGATATTGAACTTGCACAACAAATTGACATGATTTTAGGGGATAACAGTGATGTCTAAATTGACGCATACATTATTATGTGTGTCGTGCTGTTTTCTTGCAGGATGTGCAGCTGATGTTGTGTCAACAACGGTTAAGTCGCTTACATCCTTTCAATCATCACGTGTCTGGCTAAACAAAGTATTATTTCGTGTCGCCGATGATGTGAATGATTCATCTCCCGTAACAGTTCACATCCTTATTCCTTATAAAGAAGATGTTTATAACGAACTTTTAAAATTATCAGCCGAAGACTATTTTGCAAAAGTAACACAAATTAAAGCCGATAATACAGGGCATCTCGATATATTTGAATGGGATCTTGTCCGATCACAACGCCTTGATGATATACCCATTAGACCATCAAGATATAGCGGCGCTGGTATTATTGTTTTTGCAAGTTATACAAGCCCAGGTGCGCACCGTTTGACTATTGGTGAAGAAGAAAATGTTATAATAAAACTTGATAATAGTGATTTCTCAATCGAGGCAACCAATAAATAAAGAAACGAATAGGTTATTATTCATGTCAACTTCAGAAGAAGACGAAGACTATCAAGTATTTTTGCACCCCACACAAGTCCAAACATTATGGGATCATGTGTGTGAAAGACTTAAAATTGATTTGGGGGATGCCCTCTACACAAGTTGGATTATGCCTTTAAAAGTCATTTCTTATGATGGAAGATGCTTGAACTTAGCTGCGTCTTCACGTTTTATGAAAGACCGCATACAAACCCACCACGGTGAAAAATTACTAGGGCTTTGTCGTGAAATTTTCCCAAATTTTGAAGATTACACAATTGCTGTCCGTCAGGGAACACTTGATAAATCTGAACCTAATGAGATTGCACGCGTTGATCCTTTTCAAAATGAATCAATTACTGCGAATGAAGAATTAAGTGATGATTGTGTGGCCGCTCTCGATACGCGGTTTACATTTGAAAATTTTGTTATTGGCAAACCAAATGAATTGGCTTATGCGGCAGCGCTTCGCATTGCAGAGGCTGATGTACCTCCCTTTAACCCACTCTTTCTTTATGGTGGCGTTGGTCTTGGCAAAACACACCTCATGCATGCCATAGCATGGCAAATTAGAAAGACACACCCATCAAAACGGGTAATTTACATGTCTGCCGAAAAATTTATGTATGAATTTGTTCTTGCCCTTCGATTTAAAACGACAGTTGCCTTTAAAGAACGATTTCGCAAAGTTGATATTTTAATGATTGACGATGTGCAATTCATCAGCGGCAAGAACACAACGCAAGAAGAGTTTTTTCACACCTTTAATGCACTGGTCGATAATAACCGCCAAGTCATTATTTCAGGGGATAAATCACCATCAGATCTTGAAGATATGGAAGAACGGCTTATTTCACGTTTAGGATGGGGGCTCGTTGCAGATATTCACCCAACAACCTATGAATTACGCCTTGGCATCCTACAATCAAAAACAGAAGCCTTAAAAGTCAATATTCCAGCCGATGTTCTAGAATTTCTAGCCGTTCGCATTTCGTCAAATATTCGTGAATTAGAGGGAGCACTAAACCGTGTTGTTGCCCATTCAACACTTGTCGGCCGAAAAATTAATTTAGACACGACCCAAGATGTTCTGCGGGATTTATTAAGATCAAATGATCGACGTGTGGTGACAGTTGAAGATATTCAACAAAAGGTCTGCGATTATTACAATGTTAAATTATCTGATTTGTTATCAATCAGACGCGCCCAGGCAATTTCAAAACCTCGTCAAATTGCAATGTATTTATGTAAGGTACTAACATCTAAATCACTACCTGAAATTGGTAGGCGTTTTGGTGGACGAGACCATACAACAGTTATGCATGCGGTAAAGCGCGTGGAAGAATCAATGGGAAGCATACGTGAATATTCAAATGATGTGAATGTGCTGCGACGTTCATTATCGTTGTGATCTTAAAATACTTAAACATTCATAATACCATTTCCCGTATTAAGCATTCAAAAAATTATCACGGCGTCATGGTGAACACGAAGAATATGGACATCCAATGGCTGTTTTACTGAATCACCACGTCGCCTAAAGGTTCCTCATGATATGATGGCAAGAATGGATCTATTGCATCACTTTATTCAGGAAAATGATATAAGCTGATTCAGCAATCGATGATGGGCGTGACACAGTGCCACCGCCAGTGCATCTGATGCATCTGCTTTTAAATTTATAGGACTTAAAGGCAGCAAGCGCCGCACCATATGAGAAACTTGCATTTTATCGGCATGACCGCTGCCAACAACTGATTTTTTGAGTTGGTTTGCTGTGTATTCAAATACAGGCACACCCGCACGCGCTGGCGCCAGCAGAACAATTCCTCGCGCCATTCCTAATTTCAGAGTGGAGGCAGGGTTTTTATTAACGAATGTTTCCTCAACAACCGCTTCGTCAGGTTCAGTTTGCGTGATAACCGCGGATAATTTCTCAAATAATTCAGCTAGGCGCAAAGCGAGCGACTCTTCTTTCATAGAAGGATTGATAACACCCGAATCAATGTAGCGAAACAATTGACCCTCAACCGAAATCAACCCCCAGCCTGTATGCCGCAACCCTGGGTCTAAACCCAATATACGAACGACTTTTAACACTGAAATTAACTCGCAGCCCCGTCAGATATTTTTCGAACAACCATTTCTTTTGGTTTAGGCATATTGATCGACAAATGCAGTTCTTTCAATCGTTCAGGTTCAACCACAGACGGCGCTTTCATCATCAGATCTTGCGCCTGCTGATTCATCGGGAACAAAATAACTTCACGAATATTGGGCTCATCCGCAAGTAACATCACAATACGATCAACACCAGGAGCACTTCCACCATGGGGCGGCGCACCAAACTTAAAGGCATTTAGCATGCCAGAAAATTGTTCTTCAACCACTTCTTTTGAATAGCCTGCTATTTCAAAAGCTTTGTACATAACCTCAGGCAAATGGTTTCGAATGGCACCACTCGACAGCTCTATACCGTTACACACAATATCATATTGATACGCATTGATTGTAAGCGGATCTTTGGTATTGAGTGCCTCCAACCCACCTTGTGGCATTGAAAATGGATTGTGCGAAAAATCAATTTTTCCTGTATCTTCATCTTGTTCATACATCGGAAAATCAACAACCCAGCAAAAACGAAAAGCATTCTTTTCAATCAGATCGAGATCTTGTGCAATGCGTGTGCGGGCAAGTCCTGCAAATTTAGATGCTTTTGATTCTTTATCACACACAAAAAAGACCGCATCACCTGCTGAAACATTCGCCTGTTTACGGAGTAATGCCAAACGATCCGCATCAAGGAATTTTGCAATAGGACCTTTGGCTTCATCCCCTTCAAAAATAATATAACCAAGACCTGCCATACCAATATCTTGCGCCCAACCATTTAATTTATCAAAAAAACTACGTGGCTGTGTTGAAGCACCTGGCGCTGGAATAGCACGGACAACAAAACCTTTATCAATCCCTTTTGCAAAAATACCAAATCCTGAACCATTAAAAACAGCCGATACATCCGAAATAATAATAGGGTTTCGAAGATCTGGCTTATCATTCCCGTATTTAAGCATTGATTCGTAATATGGGATGCGGGGGTAGGGGGCTTGCGTCAAAGTACGACCACCCGCAAATTCATTAAACACACCTGTTAACACAGGCTCAACCGCTGCAAATACTTCTTCTTGTGTGACAAAGGACATTTCAATATCAAGTTGATAAAATTCGCCAGGTGATCTGTCTGCACGGGCATCTTCATCACGGAAACAAGGGGCTATTTGAAAGTAGCGATCAAAACCTGCAACCATTAGTAATTGCTTAAATTGTTGTGGTGCTTGGGGTAACGCATAAAACTGCCCTGGGTGCAGACGACTCGGCACGAGGAAATCGCGTGCACCTTCAGGTGATGATGATGTTAGAATAGGGGTTTGGAATTCCATAAACCCTTGATCAATCATACGACGACGAAGGGATGCGATAACTTGAGAACGTAATACAATATTACGGTGAAGTTTTTCGCGACGCAAATCAAGGAAACGATACGTTAACCGTGTCTCCTCAGGAAAATCAGTATCAGCATTGACCTGCAGGGGAAGGGGATCTGCTGTTGATAACACTTCAATGTGTGTGACCATAACTTCGATATCGCCTGTTGGCATTTTTGGGTTGATGGTATCATCTGACCGCCTAATAACTGTGCCTTCTATCTGAATAACCGTTTCATTACGAAGCCCTTCAGCAATTGAAAAACCATGACTACCCGCTGCAACAACGCACTGTGTAAGCCCGTAATGATCACGCAAATCAATGAAAACCAAATTGCCATGGTCACGTTTACGGTGAACCCACCCTGAAAGTTTAACTGTCTTTGAATTATCGGTGGCACGAAGTTGACCACAGGTATGTGTGCGATAGGGAGAGTGTAAGGTATGCGTAGAAGTCGTCATTATGAGGGATAATCCTTAATTAAATATGATCCTAGTAAAGCTATATGAAGCCTTTTTTGTCAAGTGTGATGTATGGTTTCTTATACCTTTCTCCAGGGTAATGTGTATACAAATATAAAATATAACACTCCCTCCCATTTTGTCATGCTCAGATTTGATCCGAGCATCCCTAAAATTTCAAAAGCAATTAATTAAACGTATCCTGCTATATTCTAATATCAAACGAATGCGCCTTTTAAATTATAAAGATTCTTGGATCAAGTCCGAGGATGACAAGTGAAGGAAGGATGTGTATTTGTACGCTATTGTTCTATGCGGTATTTTGTGATGATTACAGATGACATATGGCTATTTTCTTAAAATATATCTTATTTAAAAAGTCGCATAACTGAAGGGAATATTCCTTTAAAATTTTTAGCTAATGCGCCTCCATTAAACACACCAGGAAATAAATTTGCTTTAATCCCAAAAATTGCACCTATTATAATAAATGGTGGAACAATAAAAAGAGAATATCGATTTACTAATATACTGTAGAGTGATGCTTTTCTTTCTACAACGGCACTCTCACCTTTATCTTTTGTCAATCCTTCAATCTCAAGATCAAGAATGGAACTTATGAATATATACGTGTCATTTGACGCTAATTGGAGAAAATAAGTATCAGTATAATTTTCTTCTTTTATTTTTCCAACTTTTTTCCCATTTTTTAAAATAGACCTACTGCGTAAGTGGAATTAGAGCTAAACTTTTACGGAAAACGCTTCAAATTTTAAGCAAGATATACTAAAAAAGGGTATTCACCGACTAAAATGGATACCCTATGTCTCTAAAATACACGAAAATCAAAAAAAGACC
>CANLGW010000028.1 GCA_947490395.1 Alphaproteobacteria bacterium | reverse complement strand
CAACGCCAAAGATCTTTTTAAACGCGATATCAATGCGGGGATTTAGTCGTGCCATGGGGTGCCTCTTTAAATGGGATCTTTCAGTCAGCGCTTAGTCATCTATTTCTCTGCAGTATAGCATGGATTTAAAAGAGACAAAAATAATTGTTCATAATCCGCCAAACACAAATTACAAAATAACGATCATAGAATCCTATGCAGAGCATGCGCAATGCGCTATCATGAGAGCAAGTTAAGTATTAAAGGGAAGAATTTATACGATGCGTTGTGCCTCGTACTGTACGGCTGAAGGTTATGCTATTGACGAACTCGCCAAATTCTTACGAACAGAGGGTCTTGACCCTAAGTTTTATGATAATGTAATCCATATCCATAAAATGCGTGAATCAAACGGTGATACCGTATCTGATGCTGAGTTATTTATTTTTCCATATGGCTGTATCAGCCTTTGGGGCATGTCCGAAGAAGAAGAACTTAGCTTTATTGATTCCGTCAGTTTATTTGAAGTTTCCCCCTTATACACCTATACACTTGATACGTCAACTTATGATTATGAGAATGAAACCCTTATTAATGAAGAAGATGATGAAATTATGCTTGAATCAAAAGATGACCTCATTAAGCTTTCATTATCTCACGGATTAACACAATCGGTAAAACTCGAAGCATTTGAGCAAAAAATCGCACAAACCATTGAAAATACACGTCATTTGCCGAGTGAGTTGGCAACGAATGGTAAAATCTCATTATCACGTAAAAAGCTATCACAGAAAATTGGCGCCCTTTTTGCTGAACGTAATTCAATTAATCTACATTGTGATATTTTGGATACTCCTGAATTTTTTTGGCGTCGCCCACGTTATGAAACCTATTATCGACTTGCCTCTGAATATATGGATATTCAACAACGTCTCGATATTCTGAATCGCCGCCTAGAAGTTATTCATGAACTATATGACATTTTATCAAACGAATTGAAACATGCGCATTCATCACGGCTTGAATGGATTATTATCCTACTGATTGTAAGCGAAGTCATCATGCATCTTTATTCATCCATTAAGGAATATTTTTAACGCATCTTAATAGGGCTTGCATATGATTGATCGTCCCTACTTGGAATCGCTGCGCGCGCTCTTAAAAGAAGATCATTATATAATTCTTCTTGATCTCTATCTCAAGGAAAGCCAAATCTGCATGAGAGACGCAAAAAATGCTCTCATCAATGAACACTGGAGCATCCTAGAAGAATTGGCACATGCCATGCATAACATGTCACAAAAAATGCATATGACATATCTTGCAGAGCTATCGACTCAGTTGGAAAGCAAAGCTCAAATACATCACTTTGAAACATGCGTTCAGCTACTCAGCCTTATGATAACCGAACACGAACACGTTATTGGGGAAATAACACGTCAATCGACCGATCAACCATCCGACTAACTGAAAAATTTTGAGCAATGTGATGACGCAAATACGCATGATCAATCATCTTTGCACCACTTAAGTACACCCCTACATTTTTAGTCAATGCATGATAATCCTTTGGAGCCACAATATCCTGCTCATCAGGCACAATAACTCTAGCATCCCCTACATCAGTTGCCACACATGGAATACCGCAACTCAATGCTTCACACAGAACATTTGAAAAACCTTCACCATAGGCAGACGTCAAACACACCACCGTAAACGCATTATAATTAAGTGCGCGACCACATGTAATAAAAAATAACCGTTCATGGTCAATACCAATCATTGAACTAAATTCCTGCAAACGTTTTGCATACGAAACATCCCCCGAACCGACAACAGCAAAACAAACATCAGGATCATCATTCTGCAATTCACGCGCTGCCAATAAAAATGTCTCATGATCTTTCATCGGATCAAGACGTGCAACGATTGCAACCACGGGTTTATCTTTCGGCAATCCATAACGTATACGCCATTGATTTCCAGCCTCTATATCTGGAACAAACACGTCCGTATCAATACCATTTTGAATCACATAGCACTGCTGTGCAGCAAAACCACGGCGTTTAAGTTCAACCCTACCCGCCTTCGAGTTCGAGACCACAGCATCAGCAAAACGAGATAACCGCGCCTCCATTTTTGCGGTCAACATGCTTACCACATCGTAATCAGACCATTTCATGAATGATCCCCTAAAGCCAATGACAACACGTATCCCCTTTAGCAACGACAGCCTTTTAAACAGACAAACCAAGATATTCGGAATACACAAAAATGAGTAAATCACTTCTGGTTGTTCGGCTTTTATCGTTGACAGCAAATATGTTAAAAATGACCACATATGCCACCGCGATTTCTTTTTTAAATGAATGCATGTTAAACCATCCACTGCATAGTCATTGGTGTTTTCATAAAACGTAAGAATCGTGACTGCATATCCACATGCCACCAGACCACGTGCCAATACAATAAGCTGTCGTTCAGCCCCACCGATAGAGAGAGATCGACATAAAAATACTATTTTTTTTGATTTTGTATCAATTACCATGGATGCTTTATAATAATTAAGAATGTTGATTATGTTTTAGTTAAATATGATTTTTATATAAAATGATCAAGAAACAAATTTAGTTTGAAATTGACTTTTTTCTTGCCTTTTGTTAGCCTAATTATAATAAAAATCAAGAGTAGATTTATTATGGCGATAACAAGTAGAAATGAAGAAAATAAATTAATTCTAGATGTTGATAATGGTGATTTAGTAAAATTAAATGAGGTTTTAGAAAAGTGGTCATTTAAGGATTACCAAAGTTTGTTAAGATTTTCCATCAGTTTATTGCTCCTTAATGAAGAAAAATATATTACAATAAAGCTCGATGGAGAAAAAAAAGATTTAGTTCCTTCTAAAGATTTAATTAAGGCTTGAAGGGGCGCAAAAAATGAACGATGAATTTGATCCACGAACAGCTATTACAGAAATCAATGCTATTTTAAAACAACCAAATGAGTTTGCAAAAATTTTCTGCCATGCAGCAGGTATTGATAAAACAATCGATCTTGTTTTAAAGGATACTGTAAGAGAATTAATTCAAACCGATCAAAGCACGCGGGAATCGTTAAAATTAATATTAAAAGAGGTGCAAAGTGATGATTGGAAAGTTTTTGCAAAAAAGATAGGATTTGGATTATGGACGCTTATTTCCGTGATTTTTGGAGGTGTTGGTGTTGCTTTTGTTACTCACCTATTTAAGTAAATGCTGATAAAAAGTTTGATAATTTGCCGTCATATGATCAAGTGTATAATGATCGCAAATATACTGCCTTAACCGTGCTGGATCCGTTGGATTTTGAATTCGCTCTTTAATGCTTCCAGCAATAGAATCAGCATCACCAATCGAACACACAGATCCATAATCACCCATAATAATGGCAGCATCACCAACATCCGTTACCACACAAGGCGTACCACATGCCATCGCTTCTCCAATTACATTAGGAAAACCTTCACCAAAGGCAGATGTCATGCATAACACATCAAGACCATTCATAGCTGCTGGAATATCATTATATGACCCAAGCAATACCAGTGCATCAGCTAAACCATCATACGTTTGAATAAGGCGATGCAATTCAGTATTCAACCAATCAAGACCGTGACCGACCAAAACGAATCGGATATTACGATTATGCTGAAGCACCTTATGGCATGCTTTTAAAAACGTTGGTATATCCTTTTGTGGATGCCACCTTGCGACCAACCCAATGCACGGCGTCGTATCAGACACACCAATCATCCGCCTAAAAACCAATCGCTTTTCAGCCGAAATATCAAAACGCTGGCAATCAATACCATTTGGAATATGCACACAATGACGTGACGCATAACCAATGGATTGATGAAAGTGAATCGCATTTTGCGAACAACTTAACACCGCGTGTGGGATATAACGCGATAAGAATGCGGCTAGCTTGGTAATAAGAGGTACATTTTTTGATGACTGCTTCGGCGATGAAAACGTGCCATTTCGAATATTCCACACAATTGGCCTGCGGGTGCTAAATTTCGCCATCAATCCACCAATCACATCAGCATGATACATCCATGTTTGAATAACATCAGGTTTGAGTGAACGAATAAGGGCACAAATGCCATAGCCCCTTATTAATGACCACGGTCGCCGTGGATTAATTTTCATATGAAATACATCAATACCGCTTGCCCTTAATTCCTCCGTCAAGTCGTTAGGTTGCTGATCAGACAAACACACGACCACATGACGAAAATAGGCAAGGCTTTTAACTAATCGAAATAAAACATACTCAGCACCTGATCGTTTAAGACCTGTAATGATATGCAAAATTAAAGGACGCCCCATGTTAGACCTCTACGTGCAGTACTATGAGTATGAATTGAAAATAAAATTCCCTGGCTCATTAAAAGTGTTAACATCGCTGTTCCGCCATAGGAAAAAAGCGGCAATGGAATACCAACCACAGGAAGCAATCCTGTCACCATTGCCATATTAATAAATACATACAAGAAAAATGTAACTGCTAGACCAAGCGCTACGAGTCGCACAAAGGTTGTTCGTGCATACAAAGCAATACGAATATTATAAATAATAATCAACATGTAAAGTATGATCAAAAAAATTGCCCCCATCAAACCAAACTCTTCACAAAACATCGTAAAAATAAAATCAGTTTGTTTTTCAGGTAAAAAATTAAGATGGCTTTGACTGCCTTGTAAAAATCCTTTTCCCCACAAACCACCAGATCCCAGAGCTATCTTTGATTGAATAATATGATATCCCGCATGCGTTGGATCACTTTCAGGATTCAAAAAAATAAGAATACGTTTCTTCTGATAATCATAAAACATACTCCATAAAATAGGGATTGCTGCCAACACACCGCCGCCAACAACAGCAAATTTCCATAAACGAACCCCAGCCGCAAAAAAAATAGCAGCACTACTTAGCATTAATAATGTTGCCGTACCCAAATCAGGCTGCCTTAACACCAGAAGTATCGGAACTAAAACTAAAACAATAGGCACTAACAACTGCTGTGGGCATCTAATTTCATCACAGGATAAATCATGAAAATAACGGGCAAGTGTCAGGATGAGTCCTAATCGCATAATCTCCGATGGTTGAAAATTAAACACATACAAGTCGATCCAACGCTGCGCCCCCATCCCGACAAAGCCCATAATCTCTACAATAATAAGAGAAATAAGTGAAAACACATACACCAGATACGCATGCCTAAAAAACGACCGTGTATCAATACAAGCAATACATACCATCACAATAAAACCAAAGGCAAAACGAATACTTTGCTTAAATGCCCAAGGATGAAAAGAACCATTTGCTGCCGATACAAGCATCGCAATACCAATAAGGGTCACAATTGAAATCAGCAATAATGGAAACAAGGGAATAGAAGTAATTTTCTGGAAAAGCGTCACGTTTTCACCTCCCGTTGATGCACAGCAATTAATATATCGCGCGCCAATGGAGCTGCCACGCGCGCGCCACCACCACCATGCTCAACAACAACAGCAACCGAATAACGTGGATTTTCAATGGAAGAAAACCCAGAAAACATCGCATGTTCACGCAAATGATAAGGACGATCATTGTGTGTCCCCTCCAACCGTTGCTGCGCCGTTATGCGGCTAACCTGGGTGCTAGCCGTCTTGCCACCCATTGAAAAAGGATGATTTTGAATACGTGCGCGATACGCAGTGCCCAACGGCTGGTTAACAGCATCGTCCATTCCTTTTTTAATTAAATCGATATGTTCAATCTTATACGGCAATGCGGGTTGTGCAGGCATCCCTTCACGCTTAATCAAATGCGGCATAATTGGATGGAGACCATTCACAAGCATCGCCATCATACGCGCTTGTTGCAAAGGTGTTGATAATAAATACCCCTGACCAATTGAAGCATTAATCGTATCACCGCCCGTCCATACCTGTCGCTTGATCCGCTGCTTCCATTCTTTTGTAGGAATAAGGCCTGCTCTTTCACTTGGTAACTCAATCTGTGTTTGCGCACCAAAACCAAACGTTTGCGCAACAGTAGCCATACGATTAATCCCAAGCTTTGTTGCAATCGTGAAAAAAAATGTATCACATGATCGCGCAATCGCTGACTGCACCGTGACGTGCCCATGCCCACCTTGCTTCCAATTCCAACAGTGAAACCGATGCCCATTATAATCATAATAACCTGGACAATGACACGATGTATGCTCGTCAATTATATTATCTTCCAAAGCCGCTAACGCAACCATCATTTTAAAGATGGAACCTGGGGCATACTGCCCATGAACAACTTTATTCGTAAGAGGACGCCTTGGATGATGCACAATATCATGCCAATCACGCTGTGAAATCGCATCAGTAAAAAGCTGTGCATTAAACGTTGGGTGTGATACTAAAGCTAAAATAGCGCCATTATGAATATCCATCACAACAGCACCTGCGCTTTCTTCACGGCTTAAAATTTTAGCCACCTCTTGCTGCACTTTTATATCAATCGTCAAGGCTATATCGGCGCCTTTAGTAGGATTGAATGTTTCCAACGTACGAATGACTCGACCATAGGCATTAACCTCGACTTCCTTCAGACCCGCTTTCCCCTGCAATGACGTATTCAAAACCTGTTCAATACCACTTTTTCCAATACGAAAGCCTGGTAATTGAAGAAGTGGCTCACTTTCTTTTAAATCTGTTATCGTTGCAGACGCTACATAACCAACGGTATGACACGTTATATCCGCATAAGGATAAAAACGACGCTCTCCTTTTTCAATTAAAATACCTTTTAATTCTTCACTTTGAATTTCAATTTTAGACAGCTCATCCCACGTCAAATCTTCTTTAATTAATAACGACTGCCTTTTGTTACGCTTAAAACGTGTTAAAAGAATATGATAATGATCATCACTCAGCTGAAGAACAGCTGCGATCGTTTTAATAAGATCAGTCGGTGAATTGGCAAGCTCAGGTGTCAATAACGCACGATAATTTGTTTTATGCCCAGCAAGAACAGCACCATTTTGGTCATGAATCAACCCACGTGATGGCGCAAGCAAACATGTTTGTATACGGTTTTTATCTGACAAAACTTTATAATGTGTCCCCTTCATTATTGTCAAATAATAAAGTCTGCCAATAAGCGTCAACATCAGAGCACCCTTAATACTACTAAGGATAAACGTCCGACGAGTGAACATATTATATAAATCTTGCTTTTTCAATGAAAACGCCCAAGTCGTATAAAAATACAATGAAAGAGATAAAGACCTAATGGAAATATACCAATATGGAGAAATGTTTCCAACATAGAACGCACACCATCCACAGCACAATTTGACTTAAGCTGAATCATAAATTCAACACTATTAAAAAAAGATAACGTAAGTGCGAAGGCCACCCATAAAATAGAGATCGATGCTTTTACAAGATAGCGACGCTGCATCGCAAGAAACGCATACCATACAATCCAAACAAACCCTGATAAACCAAGCGGTAAATTAAACAAGCTATCGTGAATCACACCTAAAATAGCAATCTGAACAACTGAAAGAATAGATGTTGTGAATACAGATACGTAAAATAATAAAAATGACCATAAAAAAATGCGTGATCCCAAAACAGAGCTCCACGCCGATGCTTTAAGTAAAATACACACATAACCAAGCACAAAAATACCGGCTTGTATACGTAAGCGAACCCAGAAACTATATTCTGAAAAATTAGGAAGCTGTGTTTTGGACATCGAGCGAATCTAATATACGAACAAATTCAAGAGTACTTGGCATTGCAACAAGGCGTGCATAAATTTTACCACCATTCGGGCTTTCTTGAATACGTGTAATAATCGCAACCGTAAGATCAGGTGGATAAACTCCACCAGAACCCGATGTAATTAATCGATCGCCAACCTTAACGACTTGGTCATGCATAAGCGATTCACGATCCGTTTCATAACGCTGTTTCCGATGGATAATCACTAGCTCTGCCGTTCCTGTTCCTGCCAGAATTGCCTGCTCTCCCGTTGTTTCAAAACGAACAGGCGTTCTGGCATTGATATCTGTTAACAACACCACGCGTGACACAAGCAAGCCAACATCAATAATGCGCCCCACAACACCTTTTGCACATACAACAGGCGCATTCTTTACAATGCCATCTGTTTTAGTTGCTGCAATCAACAGAGTAGAATATTCAGAACCAGCTGGTGATCCCAATACTTTTGCCGTAAAAAATGACTGATCAAGGGCAGGCAATGTTCGCAATAATTCACGCAAATTCTGATTTTCTCGTTTCAGCTGCAAGGCAAGCGATTTCCATTCTTCAAGTTGAAAATTTTCTTTTTGCAAGGATATTAAATTTTTCTGAAGCTGTTTAAAATCCCGCAGTTTTGCATAATTCTGCCGAACCAAATGGACTGGGCGATTAATCCATTCAATAAGAGGCGCCGTTACATCTAATGAAAATGATTTTATCTGATTTAAGACAGGGTGTTCTCCATGTATAAAGATCACGCTATACAGGCAAACAACTGAAAATGACACAATAATAAGAAGGCGCGGAAGTGTTAATAACGTTCCTTTTATAAGTGATAAGAGCAACGCCCACACAAACCGCTGACGTTGCAACCCTGATGCTTTAAAACCAAATAATGAAAGTGTCATTAAATGCTAACCTCGTATAACACAGAATTCGTTACACCCTAGTAAGGGTTAATCAATACATTTCGAAGAACCTTCATTTCCTCAAGCGCACGTCCTGTGCCAAGCACAACACAATTAAGCGCATTTTCAGCTACAAAAACAGGCACACCCGTTACTTCAGCAATTACTTTATTCAGGTTCTTAAGCAACGATCCCCCACCTGTCATCACAATACCGCGATCAACAATATCAGCAGATAATTCAGGCGGCGTATTTTCAAGTGCTGTTTTAACACCCTCCGCAATTGTTGTCACGACTTCATTTAAGGATTCAGCAATTTGCGACTGGTTAATCTCAATTTCTTTTGGCACACCTGTTACTAAGCTGCGTCCCTTGATGCTCATCGTAATAGTGGCACTTTCAGTCGTCAAAATACCTGAGCCAATATCTTTTTTAATACGCTCCGCAGTAGCTTCACCAATCAGCAAGTTATGGTTACGACGTATGTAACTAATAATCGCTTCATCCATTTTATCGCCACCAACACGAACCGAGCAAGCATACACAATCCCACCCAATGAAATAACTGCGATTTCGGTTGTTCCACCACCGATATCAACAACCATAGATCCTGTAGGCTCCGTCACAGGCAACCCCGCTCCAATAGCCGCCGCCATTGGTTCTTCAATCAAGAAAACACGGCGTCCACCCGCACTTTCAGCTGATTCTTGAATCGCACGCCGTTCAACGGCTGTTGATCCAGCTGGCACACACACAATAATTTGCGGTGCTGCAAAACTACGACGATTATGCACTTTGCGGATAAAATGCTTAATCATTTCTTCAGCAACTTCGAAATCAGCAATCACACCATCACGAAGCGGACGAATGGCCTGAATATTTCCAGGTGTACGACCGACCATGAGCTTTGCTTCCTCACCCACAGCAAGGACGTGTTTTTTACCCTTATAATTAGAAATAGCAACAACAGATGGTTCGTTCAAAACGATCCCACGCCCCTTCACATAAACCAGTGTATTAGCCGTACCCAAATCAATCGCCATATCGGCAGAAAGTGCACCTTTTAGACGCGAAAACATATTTTTTTATCCCTATAATAAATAGCTGCTTTACTGTACGCACTGTTCTTATCGGATGCAAGTATGGGATACACATTTGCGTCCGTTTTTTACATAAAAAGCATAATAGTCATATAGGCATGCAGCGCCTGATGATCAATGCACAATCACAAAATAATTATAACCTTAAACGCTTTTTCTCAGGATTTCCTTGACTTCTAATAAAAAATGTCTTACGATTTTTTTACTTTTATATTGCAGCGTGGCGGGGCGAACATATGTCATTCATACGTGATATGCCTGGGCATGCCTAATCTGCAAAAAGTGTACTTAAACTGAAAGAGGAACAAAATGCCCAAAATGAAAACGAAAAGCAGCGCTAAGAAGCGTTTTCGCTTAACAGGTTCTGGCAATGTCAAAATGGGACAAGCTGGCAAACGTCACGGTATGCGCAAGCGTACAAACAAAATGATTCGCAATGCACGCGGTATGACGATTATGCACCCAAGTGATGCTAAAAAAGTCAAAACTTACTTTTTACACGTATAAGGAGATTAATCAATGTCACGCGTAAAAAGAGGTGTCACGTCACACGCCCGTCATAAAAAAATTATCAAGATGGCTAAAGGCTATCGCGGTCGTTCAAAAAACTGTTTTAGAATTGCCCTACAACGTGTTGAAAAAGCATTACAATATGCTTACCGCGACCGTCGCAACAAGAAACGTGATTTCCGTGGACTATGGATTCAACGTATCAATGCAGGTGCACGCGAACTTGGTTTAACCTATTCTGTTTTCATTAATGGACTTAGCAAAGCAGGTATTCAAGTTGACCGTAAAATTATGGCTGACCTTGCAATGAATCAACCAGAGGCGTTTAAAGCACTCGTTGAAAAAGCAAAAAAGGCTTTGGCTGCCTAAAAATTAATTTTCATGGTAAATGAAGACTTTAGTTAAAAAATAAGAGGCGTCGATCTTGTATTGGTGCCTTTTTTGTTATATTCTGCCAGAGAATAAAATTGACGAAGAAAGCCTAATACCTGTGCAAACACGACTCCCCCTTTGGATTGACGCCATTCAAGCCGCAGCTGACACACGGCAACTTGATGATCTAAAAGCATCCTTGATGGGGAAGGCAGGCATAGTTACTTTAGCTTTAAAAAATCTTAGTCAACTGTCAATTGATGAAAAAAAGATAAAGGGCGCTGAAATTAATGCCATTCGCGATGCATTAATAACGGCGTTTATGATAAAAGCAGACACATTAGCCACCGATGCCATTAACAAAAAACTAAATGCAGAGGCTGTTGATGTGACGCTGCCAACACAGCGCACGACGGTGGTACAAAGCAACCTTGGTCGCACTCACCCCCTCACCTCATTAATGCTTGAAATTAAAGACTTTTTCTACAAACGTGGGTTTACCTTTGCTGAAGGTCCTGAAGTCGAAGATGAATGGCACAATTTTGATGCCTTAAATATACCAAGCCACCATCCTGCACGTCAAAATCACGATACATTCTATATCAAGACAGATGACATCGTGAGTGAAGAACAAACATCTTTATCACATAATTATTTGCTTCGCACACACACGTCCACCGTTCAAATACGCGCACTTGCCACGCAAAAACCACCATTGCGTCTCATCTCGTTTGGACGTGTTTATCGCAGCGACGATCTGGATGCAACACACACGCCTATGTTTCACCAAATCGAAGGGCTTGTTCTTGATAAGAACATCCACATGGGGCACCTAAAAGGTCTTATTCGTGAATTTTGTAGTACGTTATTCGGTGTATCAAATGTCCCTGTACGTTTTAGACCTAGTTTTTTCCCTTTTACCGAGCCATCAGCAGAAGTTGATATCGCATGTAGCCGCAAAGACGGCAAACTCGTCATTGGTGAAGGCGGTGATTGGCTAGAATTGCTAGGCTGCGGCATGGTTCACTCAAATGTACTCACAAATTGTGGTGTTGATCCTGCTGAATACCAGGGGTTTGCCTTTGGTATTGGCCTTGAACGTTTGTGCATGCTTAAGAACGGCATCATCGACATCCGTCAATGCTACGAAGGAGATGAATCATGGCTGAAGCATTTTGGTTCATTTAGCTTTTAATGAAATTCTTCAACGTGATGACGGCGCTTCCACAGGGCAGGCCTCTGTTTTACATTCCATCGCAATGATTTCATAATTGCGGTGTGTAAATGTAGGACTAATTGTAGACATGTAACCTGAAAACATTAACGTCGGTGAAAACGCATAACTAAATTTAATCTCCTGCATGGCACGATAAGGCAATGTCCACACATCAACATAGGCAATTGCATTATGATGACCACCTGCATATTTATGCATTTCACACGTACGTGGCTGCAAAATAAGCGTACCATAACGCGCCGAATCCCCAAGAACCGCCGATACGACCTTAATGCGATTCGTTCGTTTTTCAATAACTTTAAACACAGCGACAGTGCATAGCATTGGTAAAGCGAGCTCGGTTGATTGACGTGCCTTTACCGATGCATCTAAATTCGGTACTTGATCAATAGAAATGCCCGATGATGTTTGTGTTGACACAGATGCCCTAAGGGTACTCACCCAAAATATAAGGACGACTAAAACAAAAACAAATACTCTCGCTGTGATTAGCATCATAAAATATGAATACATATTACGTTCATAATTCGAGACTAACACATTAAAAGATTTTATTAAAATTTTTTATTTTAAGTGGCTGCTACGTAAATGAAAAACCAAAAAATTCAAGCCTTATGCAGCATATGACAAAAATAATCACATCTCTGCGGTGAAAATGTCTCACTTTTTACTTATAAAATATCAAGTAATCATCACCAACCCCTAGAGAAGCCTAGGTTTTGATGCCAAATCCACACCATAGTCAAAATATCTTTAACGGATCAAGGCGACATATCCTTGCATTTTCAACTTATTTGTCCTATTAAGGTGGCATATTATCAACAATTAGAGGTTAACAATCGTGGCATTACAACGTACATTTTCAATTTTAAAACCAGACGCAACACGTCGTAATTTAACAGGTAAAATTAACGCAAAAATAGAAGAATCAGGTCTTACGATTGTTGCGCAAAAGCGTCTATGGTTAACGCGCACGCAGGCTGAAGGTTTTTATGCTGTACATGCTGAACGTTCATTCTTTGGTGATTTGTGTGAATTTATGTCATCAGGTTCTGTTGTTGTGCAGATTCTTGAAGGCGAAAATGCAGTTGCAAAATACCGCGACATTATGGGAGCAACAAATCCTGCCAATGCAAATGATGGTACAATTCGTAAAGAATTTGCTGAATCAATTGAGGCAAATTCCGTTCATGGCTCCGACTCAGAAGAAAATGCAGCTATTGAAATTTCTTATTTTTTCAGTGCGATTGAAATCGTTGGATAAGTTTTTTTGGGTTCCACAGCTATTTACAGGGCTTCGTCTTTTGGCGGGGCCCCTTGTTTTATGGTCACTCCTTAGTGATCATGCTATCATGGCGTTTTGGCTGGTTTGTGCAGCGGGCTTAACCGATTGGCTCGATGGTTATAGTGCACGGTGTTTGCATGTTGAATCTAATTTTGGACGTTTATTTGACCCCATTGCTGATAAAGTCTTTATTGCTTTTGTTTTTATAGCGTTTATTATTCTACAAAAAGTCCCACTATGGTTATCAGGAATTATTCTTCTACGTGATCTTGCCATTATGTCTGGCGGGCTATTGCTGCGAAAACGCTTTCCAACCATTGATTTAAAACCAACATTAATTAGTAAACAAAATACATTTATGCAAATGATGTTGGCAGGTTGGTTACTGCTAGTACCGTTATTACCGAGCGATCTCTTTTATCCCCTCTTTAATAAAGTTCTGATCTATGGCACACTGTTGACAACCGTTTTATCGAGCATTTCATATGTCAGGATTTTTATCCAAACTTATCGGACATCCTAATTTTCTGCGATGGGCACTCGTCTGCGCAATTGCACTCTCCTTATGTATCGGAATTGTGCATAGTCTTTCTGGTATATTAGCGCCCTTTTTAGCAGGTGCAGCAGGCGCCTATCTACTTGATAAACTTGCACGTCGCATGGAAAAATATATGTCACGCACACTAGCCGCGTGCGTGTTGATGCTAACGGTTGTGATTGCCCTCGTGCTCATAAGCTCGGTTGTGTTGCCATATGCACAGACAGAACTTATTTTGCTAGTACAAGGATTACCGCAATTTGCTGAACGTTTACTCGAAAAGCTACAACCGCTTTTACCAACGATCGAAGGAGCCCCTTTTTCGATGAGTAATATAAAAGGGCAAATTTCCACCTATCTTGGCGATATCATGAAATGGTCAATGCAGGTCTTAATCAATCTACTAACAAATAGTATTTTACTTGCGAATGTTTTATCACTTGTTATTTTAACCCCTATCATTATGTTTTATTTACTGCGCGATTGGGGAAAACTCATCTCAGCCATTCATAGTTTTTTACCGCATAAAACAGCACCCACTGTTCGCTCTATTTTTAGTAAGATTGACAAAACATTAACCGCATACTTAATCGGTCAAACAACAGTGTGCCTTGCTTTATCGCTGCTCTACACTTGCGGCTTAATATTAACAGGCGTTGAAAAACCATGGTTACTGGGTATCCTGTCGGGCATTTTATCCTTTATTCCTTACTTAGGCATGACGGTTGGATTATTGACATCGCTTAGTGTTGGATTCGCCTCCTTTATTGGGTGGGGGCAAATCATTGCCATCATGATTGTTTTTTTTACCATATCGTTAATTGAAGGCAATGTATTAACACCACGTTTTGTGGGCGCACGTATTGGCCTGCACCCTGTTTGGATATTATTTGCTCTCCTCGCAGGTGGAACATGGTTAGGATTTGCAGGAATTTTAATTGCTATTCCTACAGCGGCAGTCATTGGGGTTCTCATCCGCGAAATAATAAGTGCTTATCAATCAATGAAAAGAGCATATGTCCTAATTGAAACAGATGAAAACCACCCTGGAAGGCACGAAAAGGAGCCAATATGAACAAAGAAATAATCAAGCGACCTGAAATGATTTTAGTTGGTATAGCCGTGCAAACAAGTTTTCAAAATGAAATTAATCCTGTCCGTGCCAAAATCACGCCAACCGTACAACAGTATTTCACGAATCAATTATTTGAAAAAACACCAAATCGCGTAAAACCAGGTACGACATTTTGCGTTTATTACAAGCTATGACAACAGCGCTATTAAAGCAAATGATAATAGCTACATGGGCACATATACATATTTTGTTGGTGAACAGGTATCAAATGCCGATGAGGTTAATCTACCCGATGACTTAATCACCCTTATCATTCCTGCCCAAACGTACGTTAAATTTACAACGGAGCCAGGCACAATGCCATTTGTGGTTATTCAGGCATGGCAAAAAATTTGGGGGATGAAACAGGCAGACTTAGGCGACGAACGTCGCTTTCATACCGACTTTGAAGTGTATGACGAACGCGCCATGAATCCCAAAGCTGCTGCATTGGATATTTATATTGGAATTAAGAATTAGAAAACATAAACGGAAAAAATGACCCATAATAATCTTCTCTCTTAAATCTCCCTGCTTTAAAATCTTCAGAATATTTTTCATCTACTTGATCAATATATTCATTTAAATTAGGTATAATTATGCCATGCGCTACCAATGTTGAATCAACTATACGTTGTGCATCACATGCATATCGAGGAATACACAAAAGCGACTGAACAAAATTTTCTAAAAATGTCAAATAACCTAATCTTCCTGCCTTTTGTAATAAATTTTCATCTATCTCTATTTGATCATATTGCTCGACTCTACAAAATTGCTCAACTCTTTCAATTTGTTCATTCCAAATAGCAATATCGGCTAATTCATCATCGCTTGCCCTATAAGTTTCATCAGCTAACCTTACATTTTTTACTGAGGCTACAACAACCGTCTCTGCATCTTCCGCAGAAAAACAAAATACCATTAATTGGGTTAAAACAATGAATAAAAATAAACAATATCTAGACACAATAATCCCTTTTAAAAAAACACGTTAATTATTAATAATAAAATATAGAAAAAATTTTATTTTATCAATACTAAAAAGATACGTTTATTAACCTAGTTTGATTTCCAAAGCGCATTTGGCAACGTCTCAACAAAGGCACGGTGTAACGCCTCTTCCTCCGTAGGTACTGTAAATTGTCGCTGCGGAAAATTGACTTTATGACGTGCAACTGAAATCGCCACAGACGCCGCTGCAACAACGGCATCAAATCCTAGCGTTTTTTGCCGCCCACCCAGCAGTTCAATATAAACATGGCACAATAATTCAGCGTCCAATAACGCCCCGTGTTTATCGCGTTTGGACAAATCAATGGCAAACCGCTTACACAAAGCATCCAGACTAGCGGGTGACCCTGGAAATTTCTTGCGTGCCATTAACAACGTATCTTTGGCGCGCGTCATCGGCAAAATTGGCTTTTTTGCCCATTCCAATTCGGCATTTAAAAACGCCATATCAAAGGCTGCGTTATGAATAACCAACACATCATCGCCAATAAACGCCAAAAAATCATCAACGATTTGCGTAAAAATTGGATGAGGTCTTAAAAATTCTTCTGTAAGTCCTGTTATTTCTGTCGATTTAGCGGGCACATCGCGCTGTGGGTTAATATAGGTGTGAAACGTTCTACCTGTTGGACGTTGGTGCAACAGCTCCAAACAGCCAATTTCGACAATGCGATGACCCTGCGTTGGGGAAAGCCCCGTTGTTTCTGTATCTAAAATAATTTCGCGCATAAAGGCATGTTACACAAAAATAGTGATAATTACCATCGCTTTAACATTCTATTAATCTATTATTTGATAGGATGATAATACATATTATACTCAGGTAAGAAAAATGAGAAACAGAAATAATATTGTTTTAACATTAATAATGACATTACTTTTTGTACGATTAGACGCTGCACACAACCGTGTTCATGCAACTGAGGATGACACTAGATCCACCACGCGTCAATCAGAATCCCCAAGTGAGATTACGATTGATGATTACGTCTTAAGCACGACAACTGAACGTCTAAAAGCAATAATAAGAAAAATATCAGAAATTAATAGATCAATGAAAATTTTACTTAACAAGTCTATTGATGATATTGACGAAGCAAGAGATCAAATAAATAAATTTAAATTTATATTAGAAAAATATGATGAAACAATCGATTACAGATCTCTAGAAATCTATCTTGCCCCCCTTATCATTGAAAAGGACGAGCACCCAGAAAGAGTCGAACAATTAAGACGAATGCTTGATGAGTATGCCCCTTATGCTAAAATCGAACATTGGTTACTTAATTTCTACGACCCACTTAGTCAAGAAAAAATTCAGAGTGATCTACCCTACATACAAAAAATACCTCATTCAGATATATCAATACTTATTTTAAGTAAGGTTTATGAATCATTTAAACAAAATATCGATCTTATACTATATTTTTATTCAAATACATTAAATGACAAAATCTATAATCAAATGACTAATAATGGACATGATTGCTCTGTCTTAAAAGAAGATTTTCTAAAAAAAATTACGCACCTTATAAAAATGTATCGTGTTGTATTTGATAATTTGTTTCCTGGTGTTGATTTTCTAACAAGTGATATGGATGCACAATCTGAAGGAGAGCCCCCTTCGCATCAACAATGGCACGCACCATCAAAAAACGACAATGTGTATGTGCGCTCCCTTGATCGTACGATAATGCGCCGTACGCCACTATACAGACAATGTGGTGTGCGGAATGGCGTCTCATGCGTCCCATGTAATTAATACAAAGTACCGATATTTGAAAAACAGTCACTCAACTAAAATCGTTTTTTCAGTTTAGTATAAGCCGCTTCAATCGCATCCAATGCTTCATGCACCCGTCTTTCTTGATTCACCATGTGCTTTTGCTGCGTTTCATACAAAACAACTGATACCATTTCCCGGTCGACCAATCCATGATTCGCATAATGTGCCATTAATGCCTGGAAATAACGCCAGCACCGTTCCGCTTGTGCATGGGAAAAAGGGTCACGCGCGGTGATATACGGCATCCCCCATCGCCTGGAATGATTTTGAATACGTGACTGAATACCCTGACTCCGCAAGGCAACGGCATTAAGGCGACGTACATTTTGAACCAACTGCCAGCGTTCTTCACTCAATCGTTCACGTTGGTACATATCTTTTAATATATCCATTATTCCGTTACTCCATATACATAAAAGGGGGCTTCATTCCGTTCAAGTCGATAACGATTCGCCGTAAACACAAGGCGCAAAGCGACTATTGGTTTATCATCAAACAGGTAGAGACTTTCACGTGGATTTTCCATTGCCTTTAATAGCCGCACCGCGTGCCCTTTTGATTCAAGGATGCTCAAGACCTGATCCATAGGAACCCAGCGACTACAGAGTTCTTGTTGATATTTACGATAACGGCGGTCGAAACGCGCAATAGCCGCTTGTGGTGAATACGTTTTAAGGTCAGCTGCACCAAAAGCATCCCAAAAGGTTATCCGCTTCGGCTTTCGTTTATGGCGAATGCCAAAACGTGTTAATGCCTTATTCAGAGCCGTTGGCGTACGATCAAGCTGACGTGCAAGCTCTTTGATTGAAACACCCGACAAATAGCCATTTGTCAATTGTTTGAGTTCAGATGATGACCATTCTTTCATTAATATTCTTTCCTTTTTGTGATTTTTAAAAATAGAAATACATAACTTATATATCCATCGTCAAATACCACAGAAAAAAAGATCAAGCTAAATTTTATCCCAAATAATTTAATTAAAAATTTATAGTAATTATATATTATTTTGAAATATTAACAGTCTTTTTCCTATTAAATTACAAGCGCATAGCCTGCCCAAAAAACCACGGAATTGTATGTAAATCCTTAGCTCTTAAAAAGTGCTATTAAAATCGAATAAAGGATCCAGCTATCAAACCTAATTTGCCAGAGACAAAAAGATCCTTAATACATCGCGCATCTAAAGGAACAACTTTAAGATTTCGACCATTAATTGCTACATGTCTAACCTTGCGATCTTCCCCCATTTTCGCTACGCTAACGTCAAGTGACCCATGATTATGACATCCATGAATACATTTTCTTTTTCTAATGACGCTGCTAAGACCATCAACGATATCCTAAGCCATTATCCTACTGATCGAAAAGCGAGTGCGGTTTTACCACTTTTGGATCTGGCTCAGCGTCAATGCAAGGGCTGGTTACCCGCCGCAGCGATTCATGCGGTTGCCGATAAACTTGACATGCCCTTTATCCGCGTATACGAAGTTGCCTCCTTTTACACAATGTTTAACCTCAAACCCGTTGGTAAATATCACGTAAAAGTATGCGGCACAACACCATGCTGGCTGAGTGGCGCTGAGGACGTTATGTCTGCCTGCAAAGCCCATTTGGGTATTCAAAAAGATGGAACCACAAGCGACAACCTCTTCACCCTCTCTGAGTTTGAGTGTTTAGGTGCATGCGTCAATGCACCCGTTGTGCAAATTAATGATGATTATATAGAGGACTTAACACCTGAAAAAATAATATCCCTCTTGGAGGATCTTAAAAACGGTAAAGCACTCATCGCAGGCTCTACGCTTGGTAGACAATGTTCAAAAGCATGCATAACAGATAAACCAGCAACACACACAATGGCGATGCAAACGAACGAGTATACATCATGTTAAAAGCCGACGATCGCATTTTTCAAAACCTTTATGGCGAACAATCGGCTAACCTTTCAGCTTCACAAAAACGTGGTGACTGGTCAACAACAAAGGACATCATTGCCAATGGTCGCGACTGGATCATTAATGAAATAAAAATCTCTGGCCTCAGGGGACGCGGTGGTGCTGGTTTTTCAACAGGCATGAAATGGTCATTCATTCCAAAAGACACATCCCCCTACCCTGTTTACCTCGTTATCAATGCCGATGAAAGCGAACCTGGCACCTGCAAAGACCGCGACATTTTACGAAACGAACCCCATAAATTGATCGAAGGTGCATTAATCGCTGGAGCTGCCATTGGTGCCCACACAGGCTATATTTACATACGCGGCGAATATTATAATGAATCCATCATATTAGAAAAAGCCATTGTTGAGGCCTATAATAACGGCCTTCTGGGTAAAAACGCTGCAAAAACAGGATGGGACTTTGACCTCTATATACATCGCGGAGCTGGCGCTTACATTTGCGGGGAAGAATCAGCATTGTTAGAGAGCCTCGAAGGCAAAAAAGGCATGCCCCGCCTCAAACCACCATTCCCAGCTAACATTGGGCTTTATGGCTGCCCAACCATTATCAACAATGTTGAAACAATTGCTGTTGTACCAACTATTCTACGCCGTGGCGCTGCATGGTTTACGGGTATTGGACGCCCCAACAATACGGGTACAAAGGTTTTTTGTATATCAGGTCACGTAAACACCCCTTGCAATGTCGAAGAAGCCATGGGTATCCCCCTTCGCGAACTTATTGAAAAACACGCAGGCGGTGTTCGGGGCGGTTGGGATAATCTGAAAGCCATCATTCCAGGTGGCTCTTCCGTTCCGATGCTCCCACGGGATATCTGCGATACGGTATTAATGGATTTTGATAGCCTGCGCGCTGAAGGGTCAGGCCTCGGCACAGCCGGTGTTATTGTCATGGATAAATCTACGGATATCATTCGAGCCATAGCACGCCTCAGTAAATTCTATATGCATGAAAGTTGCGGGCAATGTTCGCCATGCCGCGAAGGCACGGGGTGGATGTGGCGCATGATGGAACGCCTGTCCAGGGGCGATGGTACATTTGATGATATCGATCTTTTACTGGATGTTACCAAACAAGTTGAAGGGCACACGATTTGCGCCCTTGGTGATGCGGCAGCCTGGCCAATACAAGGGCTTATCCGCCATTTCAGACGGGATATTGAGGAGCGCATTCGCGGGCATGCGTAATGGCGCATCACAAAAATAAGTTAAGGTGGCAAAAGGGAAGAGTATAGATGAATAATTCTTTTTATCTACCATTCCACATTTATTTGTGTTATATATACGTTCATATTTGGAAGAACTTTGGTTAAATAAAATATGTTTAAAATTTTAATCTTAATATTACCAATGGTTTGCACATCATTGCATGCAACAACTCAATATGAACTTTCTGCAGATCAACTGAGAAGGGTTCCATTATTACTGCATCAAGATGCGCGTGAATTTCACCGTACATTAGCGCCCCTTATCGATCATGAAGCGACGCATTATTATGGGCAGCAGCTTAAAAATCCATATGAACTCTTTTTTGAAGCACTTATTTTTGGTAAATTATTTGGTGTGGTGCTGCCCCAAACTTCGGATTTATGTGTGCAGGAATCGCTTAACAGGTTATTAGCTACTGATGATCAGCAGAGACAGTACCTATCACACATTAGTCAACCAACACAAATGTCATCAGCTCAAAATCTCTCATACACAGATATTGATCCTTATCAACATGCTTTCAATCGCACATTTAACACCACATTAGATGATTTGTTAACAAAAAAAAATCTATTTGCCTTTTTTGTGAAAGGCCTTATGGAATATGAATCAGGTGTTATTCACAACAATCAAGGCCGAAAGCAATTAGGTGAAAAATACATCAGTGTAGCCGCTGATGGTTATGTATTGCCCGCCTTATCTTTTTTAGAATGGCGTTATGCAACAAAGCCATCTTCATATTTAACGTTCATAAAAGCAAAAAAGGATCAATTAACGGATTTAAATCTTAACCGATCTTTCCTAGAGGTCTTAAAATATCAAATACAATACGGTTTAAATACGCATTTATCAGATAAATTTTTACCATCTAAAAATAAAAAAAGTGATAATTGTTATGTAGATTACACTCAGAAATTACGGGATTCCGCCCAGGCAGTAGTTGGCTTTGACCGTAGTTTTTATGAAAATGTATTAAAACACCTTAAAAAGACAACAGGTTCAATGCGGCGTTCAGCGGCATTTACTACATCAAATCGACTCTGGCAGGCGGTTACCATTGGTGGAGCAGCGACAGCAGTAACCTGTTCAGGGGTATCGGTGTGGTATGGATTAACCCATCCATCAGACGACGGTGAATCCAATCACGAAACCGAATTTATGATTAATACCATGGTACGAAGTTCGTTTATTGCGGGCTTAACATCCGTTTTATCATGTGGTTACAATTGTTATTTAGTCTATAATTCCCCTCGGTTTTT
>CANLGW010000027.1 GCA_947490395.1 Alphaproteobacteria bacterium | reverse complement strand
CTAAAAAAGCAAAAAATGAAGAGCAAACAGAGAGGGAAATTTGTGATGTATCGGAGGCTAAAATGGAGTAAGATTACGCAGTAACCTTGGACTCCTTTTTGTGTCAAAAGTAATTGTCACTGGGTGTCAAAGTAATTGTCGTTACACACGTTGGTAAAAAACAGGTGTTTTTATTTCCAAGGGGTATGTACTTTAATATATATAGATAATGATCTAAATGTTTTCATAAATACCTTTCTCAAAAAGGTTGCTTCATTCTTTCATTTTATTAAAGAGAGTAATTAGTAATCTTATTTAAACTTAAACTTACAGCATAATTATATTATAATTTTTTAAATATGTTGTTAATAAAACAAAAATAATGAGTAAGTAATTATTTTTGTCAGTATAGTCTTTGTTCAACAGCAAAATACTCTGCTATTTTGCAATAAAATGTTTGATGAGGGGAGAATAAAAAAACCATACTCACCGTTTTAAGATGAATATGGTTTTAATAGTTGACATTATTTGAACAGTGCTCTAGGCCGCAGGTGTGGTTGTTTGATTGGCAGGATGCTCAACAACAAGCTTATTTGTTTTATCATCCTTTTTAGGGTCAGTTAATTTTGCAGCAGCCGTTGCCTCATCCTTTTTTTTATCATCCGTTTTTGTGTCATCTTTTTTAAGATCATCTTCAATTCGAAGAGATGCGAAACGAGGGTCGCCTTTGCGTTTAACGAGAAGAAGTACATTACGGCGTTTTGTCTTTTTAGCTTCATTGATAAAATCAATAACTTCTTGGGGTTTTTTCACTTCCTTTTGATTAACTTCTTCAATTATTTCACCAGGTAGAAGCCCCGCATCCTCTGCTGAACTTCCTGGTTGAACTTTAACAATTAAGACGCCTTTTGTGCCTGGTGAAAGATCTCGGCGTTTCATTAAATCATCCGTTACTGGGGAAATTGTTAGGCCTAAGATTTCAAGCGTTTGTGGCGTGCCCAGATCTTTTGATTTAACTGTGTCGTCGAGCTTACCATTCTTTATGGCTTCTTCATACTCACCGATTGTAATTTTTAAGGTAACTTCTTTTCCCTTGCGAAGAACTTTAATTGGCACTGTTTTACCAATTTCTGTTTCACCGACAAGACGAGTGAGACGATTTTGTTCATTTATAGATTTACCATCATATTCAACGATGATGTCACCTTCTTGAACATCAGCCTTTTTAGCGGGACCGTCCGATGTAACACCGCCGACAATAGCACCTTGGACTTTTAGACCCAGACCTTCAGCCATATCTTCTGTTAAATGCTGAATTCGAATACCAAGCCAACCACGTTTTGTGCGTGCATATTCAATCAGCTGATCAACCGTTTTTTTAGCGACACCTGCAGGTATGGCAAAACCAATACCGACATTGCCACCACTGGGGGAGAAAATGGCCGTGTTTATACCTACAACTCTACCGTCCATACCAAGAAGACACCCACCAGAGTTCCCCATATTAATCTGCGCACTATGTTGAAGGAAATCATCAACATAATCACCAATACGACCTTTTCCAGAACTGATGAAGTCCCGCCCTTTGCCTGAAATAATACCAGCGGTGACAGAGCTGCCAAGTCCAAATGGATTACCAATCGCCAAAACCCAATCGCCTATTTTGGCGTTTTCAGCATCTCCCCAATTTAGAGCGGTAAGATTACGTTTACTCGCTGGTATATCCGTTAGCTTAATTTTCAAGACAGCAATATCGGTACGCTCATCAGAGGCATGTACGGCTGCTTCAAGTTCTGTTTTATCGTGTAAAAATACAGTAATTTTTTTTGCTTCTGCAATTACATGATTATTGGTCACAATAAAAACATCATCTTTTGTTACTTTTATAATAAAGCCTGAGCCAAGTGATTGAACACGTCTTGGCGTGTCATGTTGATGTTGTGGATCAATAAAATCACGAAAGAGTTCTTCTGGAGTTATACCATTTGGAAAACGTGAGCCACCCTCTTGTTTAGCTTTTATGTCAATGATTTGTGTTGTTGCCACATTGACAACAGAACGAAGTGCTGGTTCTGCTACCTTTGAAAAGCCATTTGTAATATCAATCATTGGGTTAGATGCTGACACTGGTGCTATCGCAACAGGTGAAATTGCTGGTATGAGTGACACAGCTTCAATTTTTGTTTGAGATTGAACCGATTCAGGAGACCTCCCGTGGGTTATAGCTGTGCATAAACAAAGAACAGAACAGTTAATGCGAATAAAACGAGACAGTTTCATAAAATGATTTCTCCTTAATGTGTATGTTTTACGCTATTTGAAAAATAGCTAAAATAGGGGTGATCAGCTGACATATAGAGCACTGTATCACTCTTCATTGTTTCACGGTATGTTTCAAGCGAGCGATAAAAATTATAAAATTCTGGATCAATACTAAAGGCAGTATTCGTGATTTTCATGGCTTTTGCATCACCTTCACCGCGAATACCTTGTGCTTTTTGTTTGGCTTCAGCCAGAAGAACTGCACGTTCACGTTCAGCCGACGCACGGATACCGCGCGCTTTTTCATCACCTTCAGCACGGTTTTGTTTCGCTGTGCGGTCTAAAATTGAATTCATACGCTGAAAAACAGCAGGACGATTTTCAACAGGTAATTCTGTTCGCACAATCCGAACATCGACAATTTCAAGTCCCAATGGTTTTGAAAGCGTGATAACTTCATCCTGAATTTGTTTCATAATGTTCACTCGTTCCGCGCTTAATAAATTCCGCAACGGCACTTTACCTAACACATTTCGTATACTGCTGGCAATAACTGCATCAAAACGATTGCGTGCACCCAATTCATTCGCAGGTTGCACAGATCTAAAAAACGCAAGCGCATCAACAATCCGGTAACGCACATAAGCATCAACATGGAGACGTTTTTGGTCAATGGTCGTTACAAGAATGGCATCTGAATCATAATCAATAATTCGCTTTTCGTAGTATGTTACATCCTGAATAAATGGTACTTTAAATTTTAAGCCTGGTTCATTATGAAAGGCTTTATATTGACCAAATTGCAAAACAATCGCTTGGTTTTGTTGATTAACAATAAAAATAGATGATGTGAGAACGAATAAGGTAATCGCTACACAAGCACCAAAAAAGAGTGGTTTTGAATTCATAACATCAACCTCCGTTATTTCTTGTCAGCTTTTTGACTGGATTGTAAATTGAGGTAAGGCACCATTCCTGGCGCAGCCTTTGTGTCAATTATCGTTTTTTGGACATGACTTAACACATGTTCCATCGTATCGAGATATAAGCGTTTGCGGGATATTTCAGGACTCTTTCGATATTCAGTATAAACAGAGTTAAATCGATCGGCTTCACCTTGTGCACGCGCAATAACTTCACGGGAATAGCCTTCAGCTTCTTGGACAATTTTTGATGATTCACCACGTGCCTTTGGTACGATTTCAAAATGATAAGCCTCGGCTTCATTGCGCATACGGTCACCATCTGTAAGAGATGCTTGCATATCGTTAAAGGCATTGATCACTTGACTGGGAGGATCAACCTTTTGTAGCTGCACACTAATAACTTGCACACCAATTTTGTAGTGATTAAGTACTTTTTGTAGAAGTTCTTGTGCTTTTATTGAAATAGTATCGCGTTTTTCGGTAAGGGCTTCACGTGCTGTTGTTTGCCCCATGACTTCACGAATAATACTTTCTGCAGCAGCTAAAATCGTTTGATCAGGATTTCTTACTGAAAATAAGTAAGACGCCACATCATTAATTTTCCATAAAACAGTATAGTTTATATGAACCATATTTTCATCACCTGTTAAGACAAGTGTCTTATCAAATGAATCAAGATTACGACTGCTTTCAGCCTTTATATTGCTATCAATTTTGTTTTGTACAGAAACATTTTTTGTAATTTCCGTTTCAATAGGAGCTGGAAGATGATAACGAAGCCCAGGGCCTACTGTATCAACCATTTTTCCAAAACGTAGAATAACAGAAACTTCACCTTCCTGGACACGGAATATACCGGTGGATAACCATAAACTGAGACCAATCAAAGCTGCTATTATAATGGTTGATTTATTAATCGTTGCGCCTGAAAATGGCGGTTGGTTACCTGTTGTTTTTTTTGAGCCGCGATTATTTTGTGCGCCCCCATTAAACCCACCACTAAATTCTGAACTGCTCTTTTTTACGTTTTTAAGAAAGGCTGAAAAGAAATCATCCGTATTTGTTTGATTGGGTTTACGTAAATGATGCACATCTTCATTTTGAGCCCAAGGATTTTCAGGTTGCTCAGGTTCTTTTGAAGGCTTTTTCGGGTGCATCGTGTTTGAGTTATCATCCCATGGATTGTCATTTGGTTCTTCTGGATCTTTATTCATAATATTATTTAGCCTTAGAAACAGTTCTGTTAAATATACCATATGAACTATAGAACAAAGTGTTGGATTTAACAATCCACCATGTTGGTAATTGTTCGCAATTTTTATGTTTTAATTTTTATTATCATTTTTATAAAATTTTTATTACTTATCAATGATAACAGGTTGTAATTGTATTTATTTATGATTATGATGCGGATATACTTTAACACGTGTTAGGCGCCAGTTTATAATGCTTAATGAAAATATAAATGATATTATAAACAATATATGTCTGCCAGAAAGAGCTCTTCCCTATTTTTCTGATGCCCGCATAGCGTGTCGTATTGTGACATTACATGTTGATAAGCAACAAATTCTTGTATTAATTGATGCAACAAATTTACCACTTGCTATCCAATCGGATATCAAATTATCAATTGAAAACGCATTAGTGAATAGGCAGCCTGTTCATGTATCCTTTTCTGTTGATGCAAAAAGGGATGATATGCCTAAGCCGCATCAACAGGCACGCCAACCTATGCAAAAGAAAAGTATAGTAGGTGTTAAAAAAGTTATTGTTGTGGCATCAGGTAAGGGAGGTGTTGGAAAATCAACAACGGCTCTTAATTTAGCGATAGCTTTTCAACAACGCGGACTTCGTGTCGGTGTTTTGGATGCCGATATTTATGGACCTTCATTGCCATTAATAATTGGAAGCCGTGATAAACCAAATGTGACGGATGCAAAAAAGCTAATTCCCCTTTATGAGTATAAGCTTTCATTGATGTCCATGGGTTTTATTATAGATGAACATATGCCAATGATTTGGCGTGGCCCAATGGTACAGGGAGCACTTCATCAATTATTGTTTGAAGTTGATTGGGGATATCATGGTGAACTGGATATCTTAATTATTGATACCCCTCCTGGTACGGGTGATGTGCATTTAACATTAGCTCAGCACGTGATTGTTGATGGTGCCGTAATTGTATCAACGCCGCAAGATATGGCATTGATTGATGCAAAAAAGGCAATTGCCATGTTTAATAAGGTTTCAATACCTGTGATGGGGGTGATTGAAAATATGTCATATTTTTGTTGCCCTAATTGCGGCGTAGAAACAGATATATTTAGCCGATCAGGCGCACATAAAACGGCTATAGATGCAGGAATTTTATTTTTAGGTGCTATTCCTTTGGATACGGCTATTCGATTGGCATGTGATGCAGGGCAACCCCTTGGTATGTATCAAGAGCAAAGCAAAAGTGCTTGTTATTACACAGGTATTGCAGAAAAAATATGTGAAACATTAACTATTTAAATACACTTTAATGTTAGATAATATTGGTTTTGTTTGTTGAAAAAAGATGAGATTTCGTTATAATTGCTCTGGTAATTAAAAATGTATTAAGGATAAGTGATGTACGGTAAGAAAATAATGACAATTGTTCTACTTAGTGTTGCTGTGTTGGGCACAGCATGCCAAAAAAAGATTTCCTCAAATTCTTATAGTGCAAATAACGTGGGATCAGCTGCGCATACGTATCAAGGTGTTATTATTGATATACAACAAGTGGATGTGACTGAAAAAGAACGCCTTGGTGACAATATGTTAGGGGGAGGCCTTGGTGCTATTGGTGGTGGTGTTGCAGGATCAGCTATTGGAAAAGGATACGGTCAACTTGCTGCTATTGGTGCAGGTGCACTACTTGGTGGTGTTGGAGGCGCATTTGCTGAACAAGCGCTTGGACAACAACAAGGTACAAAATACACTGTAAAACTAACAAATGGTCAGATCATGAATATTGTTCAAGGCGTTGATAATCCGATGCGTATCGGTCAACGTGTGTTTGTTGAAATGGGTAGTGGACGTGATGCACGTTCACGTGTGTTCCCAGATAACACAGGAGCGCCAATGGAAGTTCAGCCAATGCCGCCTCAACCGCAAGCACCTGCTGTAGTTATTTATCATTAGTTTTTTTGAAATATTATTTAACCCTCGGCAACACATTAGCTGCACGGGGGTATTTTTTTATAACCGTTAATTGTAAGGAGCATTATTTATGCGTATATCAGCTTATTTTATGCCAACATTAAAAGAAACACCTGCAGAGGCACAAATTGTATCACACCGTTTAATGCTGCGGGCGGGAATGGTGAACCAATGTGCCTCAGGTTTGTATTCGTGGTTACCACTTGGGCAACGCGTTTTATCAAAGATTGAAGCAATCATTGCAGAAGAACAAAATAAAATTGGATGCCACCGTGTAATTATGCCAACGTTACAACCAGCATCACTGTGGCAAGAAAGTGGTCGTTATGAAGATTATGGCAAGGAAATGCTACGCGTAAAAGATCGACATGACCGTGATTTACTATTCGGCCCAACGAATGAGGAAGTAATTACAGATATCGTTCGTCAATATGTCAAAAGCTATCGTGATTTACCACAAATACTTTACCAAATTACATGGAAATTTCGTGATGAAATGCGCCCTCGTTTTGGTGTGATGCGCGGACGTGAATTTTTGATGAAGGACGGCTATTCTTTTGATTTGGATTATGAAAGTGCCCGTGCGACTTATAGTCGAATTTTTGAAAGCTATTTAACTATTTTTGATCGTTTGGGTCTCATTGCCATTCCTGTTAAAGCTGATTCAGGGGCGATTGGTGGTGATTTAAGCCATGAATTTCAAATTATGGCAGAAACGGGTGAAAGCACCATTTATTATGATGCTGCTTATGATGCGTTCTCCCCTGAACAGCGTACATTTGAACATCTTCAAACGTTGTATGCAGCCGCGGATGAAAAGCATGATGCTGCGAATTGTCCTGTCCCCGCTGATCGTTTAAAATCAGCGCGTGGGATAGAGGTCGGGCATATTTTTTATTTTGGGAAAAAATACGCTGAAGCGTTAAATCTCAAAGTATCTGGCGCCGATGGGCAAGCGATCATCCCAGAAATGGGATCCTATGGTATTGGGGTTTCGCGCCTTGTTGGTGCTATTATTGAAGCGAATCATGATGATGCAGGTATTGTATGGCCTGATGCTGTGGCGCCATTTAAAGTGGCTTTGATTACGGCTAAAACGGGCGATGCTGCGTGTGATGCGATTGCGAATGATTTGTATGAAAAATTACAACACGCAAGAATTGAGGTTCTTTTTGATGATCGTATGGAACGTCCTGGGGCAAAATTTGCGGATATGGATTTAATTGGGATTCCCCATCATCTTATCATTGGTAATAAAGCGATTCAAGAAGCGGCCATTGAATATAAAAATCGTCGCACGGGTGCGCGTGAAATGATTGCATTGTCTGCTATTGACACATGGATTAATCACATGCGCTAAGTTCTCCTACATCTTGTTATCCTTACATAAGGATAACAAGACACGAGAAAGAGTAACCACTTATTGAATAATTTTGAGCTCCCATATATGTTTATCATCATTAAAGGTGTACAGTTCAGGTAAACCATCTGTCGAACGATACGGAACATATTTAATTTGTTCCCCTTGTGAAAAATGAATATCACCATTAAACCCAAATTCAGCACCAAAATTCCGAATCGTGATATAAAAATCCTTCTTTTTCATAAGCCCTGGAACTATCTTCACAAAATCATCAAGTGATTTAATGGGGGTTCCATCAATACTTTCGATGGATACAAGTCCTGTGTTCGCACCATTTTTACGTTGTAGTACAGGGATTTGATCGAAAAATCCACCACCAGGTTTTAAATTACTTACAAAGACCCCACGTGGCGCGCCTGTACGCCGTACAATCATATCGTCCGTTTCATAAAAAACGGCTTTTCCAAAATTCAGCATACGCTTGACCATATGTTCATGCAAATTATACGTTTCCACCATTAATGTCACTTCCTTACCATGGCGAATGATATCAAATTTAACTGTTTTGTTATCAGCAACTGTATTAATAATAGCGTCCATTTTGTATAATGAAGGACCAATTTCCTGGTCATTCACCTTGACTATAATGTCACCAGATTTAAATTGTTTGGAGGCAGGTGAACCAACCAATGATGTTGAAACGGTTAGTACACGACTAAATGCAAGGGGGAATTTCTTTTTAAGCTCTTCTGCCTTTGTCGCGACAAGACCATCATGCCTTACAAGGTCTTCAAGTGCAGTTAAGGTTAAAATGACACCCGTGCCGACACGTGTTGGCTTTTTCTTGTTTTTAATCAAATCAAGTGCATCGAGGGCATAGTCAATCGGAAAGGCAAAGGCACTTGTTACACCATTTGATGCATAAATAAATCCAATTACTTTTCCATCCGAATTAAATACAGGAGAGCCACTTGCCCCGCCTTGTGCGTTTAAACTAATTCGAAAAACTTGACCAGATAAGACTTCTGTTGATTCGAATGGATTGGCAACCGTTCCTTCGTGCATTGAAAAATGTTTATTTTCATTTTTTCCAATAATAAACACATGTTCACCCAAGTTCACAGCATTCCGTATTGTTGGTAGTGATGCTGGTACTTCCTTAAGATCGTCAGGATTCACTTTAAGAAGTGCAAAATCATGCCATGGATCCGTATAGAGTAACTGTGCCTGAACTACTTGACCATTGAATAAGGTGACATCATAATGGTCAATTACACCTTCAGGTTTAGCGACATGCGCATTTGTTAAAATAATCCCTTGATCCTTATCGAGGATTGATCCTGTGCCATACGTTGTCCCTTCTTCGGAATAGGCAGCAAGAGTCGTACGAATTTCAATGCTTACAATATACGGCTGTGCGCTTAAATAAACATTTTGAGATGCTTTGTTTTCTACGACAGTCGCTTTGCTCTCCGCAGGCGCTTTACTTTCTTGTGCACATGCATAACGTAAACATATAATCAAAGCTAATATTATTTTAAGTATCATATATTATCCCTTTTTTAGTCTATTAATATAAGTAGGTTGTTAGGCGGTTACAGGTACACCTTTTGTCGTTGAGTATTCAAAATGCACAATTTCATCAGGATATAAAAATGCCCGAATTGCATGCGCTGTTTGCGCTGCCTCTGCAAAGCCGGTCAAAATTAATTTCAATTTATGTGTATATGTTGCCATATCACCAATGGCATAAATGCCAGGGCGATTCGTTGCACCAGTCATGGGGTCAATCGTGATATGGTTATTTGTTAGCCCCAAATTCCATTCTGCAATAGGTCCTAAATTCATGGACAAACCAAAGAATGCCAGCAAGTAATCAGCTTTTAAGGTTTCTTTCTGTCCATCAAGTGTTTCAACCCCAATGGCCGTTAAACACCCCTTTTTGCCGTCAAGCGATGCTAGTTGATAAGGCACGACAAGTCTTATTTTCCCTGACGCTGCTAATGCTTTTAGTTTAGCTTCGCTTTCGGGAGCCGCACGAAATTTAGCCCTTCGGTGGACAACTGAAACTGATGTTGCAATTTCACTTAATGATAACGCCCAATCAACAGCTGAATCCCCGCCACCCGCAATAACGACATGCTTATCACGATAAACATCGCGGGATTTTACATAGTAATGCACACTTGTGCCTTCAAAAGCCTCAATCCCACTAAGTGGCGGACGATTTGGCCCAAATGCACCTACACCAGCTGCAATAATAATGGCTTTACAGCGAACAATTGTTCCATTAGATCCTTCTAATTCAAACGCTGTTCCTGATTCATTTAAGGCTGTCAAGCGAACAACTTGCTCAGATAAATGATATGTTGGATGAAAGGGTGCTGCTTGCACGAGCAAATGTGATGCTAAATCTGCTCCTAAGATTTGAGGATGCGCAGGAATATCGTAAATAGGTTTTTCAGGATAGAGTGCTGCACATTGCCCTCCTGCACAATCAAGAGCATCGAATACGTGGCATTTTAATTTCAACATACCACATTCAAAAATGGCAAAAAGACCTACCGGCCCTGCCCCAATAATAACGACATCCGTTTCATGAATCATAACTAATCTCATTTAATCTAATAAATTATTTGCATCATTTGGTTATAGCAGCTTTTAACACATGCGCATAGAGGATGGCCTGTACAAATTGATAAATAGATATAATGAGTTTTAAATTTATAAAAAGCATAAATAGAAAAAAAAACGCCAATAAGAATGGCGTCCCCAACGGGAGTCGAACCCGTGCCGTCGCCTTGAAAGGGCGGTGTCCTAGGCCTCTAGACGATGGGGACTTGATGAAAGGAATATACAAGAGAATCAGAAAACTGTCAATAGAAAAAGAAACATCGGGGGCATTGATTGACAACTCCACAAAACAAAGGATTAGCCTAATCAGATAATGGACACCATATTTAAAACCATGTTATAAACAGCAGATTATAATCTCTGAATTGATATTTTTTTATGAAAATTGAGTCGTTTTTAGTTTTAATATTAACCATGTCTCTATTGACAAAAAATACATGTGCTAATACATGCCAGCAAGAATACTTCATTAAACAAACAACATGCATGATCATTCAACAAAATGAATATGGAATAAGCACCGAAAGTCAACCGTTGCTTGTTGCAACAACGGCTTGTGCTGATAGCCTCATTTGGATGATTAGTAACAATACAAACCTTCCTGTCTATTTGTTTCATTTTCAGGAAAATATGTCAGCAGATACACTATTTATGTTATTTAAAAGCATAGTGGCATTTGAAATTACTTCTCCAAATACACTACATACTCTTATTTTCAAAATAAAACGGGGGGATCCTTTTAAGGAAGAAGAACTTATTGCACAAAATTTAAATGAAAAGTCAGGCCACTGTGAGTACTTGCTTTCTAAACTTGAAGAATTAACGTCTCAAAAAATTATTTCTCAATTGTATTACACAAAATACGATCGACACCTTGCAATTGATCAAAAAACTAAAAAACACTCAATTTTTTTGCCGAAGTTATTTGATTGACACACCCACACTTAAAACCCTAATTCGGGTTTATCTTCTATATAGCTCAATCCTTCGTCATCACGAATTTGCGTAGCACATGTGGTGATTTAGTAGGCTGCTCATGTCCAATAGCTCTTCATACAAAAATATCTGTTTTCCTGGATAGCATGATTGAGACTTACAATGGCTACACCAGATTTCGCTGGTTCGCCATGACGCACGTGCTGTGATTGGGATTTGATTTTTGAATGGTTCTTTATCGTTTTAATTCCGAATTGGGATTTAAATGAAGCATTTCATTATCCATAAGCCAGCCCTTCCCTCGCTCTTCACTTCATGCTACGCTGTCTAAAGTTTCACAAAAATTAATGGAAAATAGTTGCAATGACAAACGATGCCCTTGGAACCACCAATTACCCTGAATGGGATTTAAGTTCCCTTTATGTACATGATACAGACCCTGCCATCAATAAAGACTGGGATTTATCAACAGTTCAGGCTGCACAATTTCAGTCAACGTATGAAGGCATGTTTAAAGGTACTTCATGGGAATCACAAGATTTACTAAACGCTATTACAGATTATGAAGTCATTCAAGAACGCCTTGGGCGTCTTGCGAGTTACGCAGGGCTTCGTTACTATAAAAATATCAAAGACCAATCAATTTTGTTGATGTATCAACAAACCCAAGAACGCATTACAACACTTGGCGCCCATTTCATTTTTTTCTCGCTCGATCTGAATATGATTGATAATAAACGCTTAGAGGATGCTTGTGCTACACTACCTGCCCTTGCCCGTTATCGCCCATACTTTAATCAAATCCGTGCCTTTAAGCCCTATCAACTTAATGCCGATCTTGAAAAGCTTTTTATGGAGAAATCCATGACGTCCAGCCGTGCCTTAATTCGATTATACGATGAAACTCTGGCAGGCATGTCTTTTTTTGCGGATGGTAAGCGTTTGTCATTGTCAGGTGTGATGGAATTGATGTCAGATGGTAACCCGACTGTGCGCCGTCAGGCCGCTATGGCGCTTTCTGATGGTTTATCAGAGAAGACATCCCTATTCTCCTTTATCACAAACACACTCGCCAAAGACAAAGATATTGAAGATACATGGCGCGGTTTTGCCTCTCCTATGTCTGAACGTCATTTAGCGAATCAAGTTGAAGCTGAAGTAGTTGATGCATTGACACTAGCTGTCAAACAACATTATCCGCGCTTATCACATCGTTATTACGCCCTAAAAGCAAAAATGATGAATGTTCCTGTGCTTCAATATTGGGATCGTAATGCTCCCCTACTCGCTGCCAATGACACCCCTTACACATGGATTGAAGCACGGCAAATTGTATTAGATGCTTATAGTGCGTTTGATAAAACGATTGCGGCTATTGCTCATGAATTTTTTGATAAAAATTGGATTGACGTTCCATCAACAGACGGGAAAACATCAGGCGCATTCTCACATCCAACGGTACCTTCAGCGCATCCCTATATTTTATTGAATTTTCATGGAAAAAAACGGGATATCATGACGCTTGCTCATGAATTAGGGCACGGTGTTCACCAAGTTTTAGCAGCAAAACAGAGGTATTTATTATCCGATACGCCGCTTACCTTAGCGGAAACAGCCTCTGTGTTTGGGGAAATGCTCACCTTTCAAAGCCTACTTCAAAAAGCACAAACGGTGGATGAAAAACGGTATTTACTTGCTAGTAAAATTGAAGATATGTTAAACACCGTTGTGCGCCAAATTGCATTCTATTTGTTTGAAGTTGCGCTACATAGCAAACGTAAACTGGGTGAGCTTACCACGGATCAAATTAATGAAATCTGGATTGAAACACAAAAAGAAGCCTTAGGTGATGCAGTACACATTGACCCGATCGTATCCGTCTATTGGGCGTATATTTCTCATTTTATTCATTCTCCATTTTATGTATATGCATATGCATTTGGTGATTGTTTGGTTAATTCGCTGTTTGCTGTATATCAACAAAATCCAACGGGTTTTCAGAAAAAGTATATTGAGTTACTTGCCTCTGGCGGCACAAAGGGACATAAAGAACTACTCGCCCCTTTTAATTTAGATGCAAGTAATCCTGGATTTTGGGAAAAAGGGTTGTCGATGATTGAAAATCTTATTGATCAATTGGAAAATTTGCCATAAGATATTATTTTTTTAGTATACTTTGAAGCTGATATTTATTATTTAACAATCACAGGATTACTGTATGCCTTTTATTATTATTTTTTTAAGCATCGCAACTACTGCGCTAAATCACGTGAAAGCAGAAGAAGGGGTTGAGCTTTATCACAAGGCTATCGTTAATCGGCATAGTTCATTCATGGATCATTCAAAAAAAACATCTAAAATGTGTCGTAAAAATTTAGATTCTAATTTAAAAAAATTTATGTGTGATGATGCGGTTGTCCCTTTAATAACAAGCCCAACTGAAAAATCACGCCTCTATTTTATATTGGAACGTGAAGATGACACATCACGAAATGAACTTGTTGATACTACGTTACTCTTAGTATCTAGATTCTTGTCTTTAAAAAAAGGTGAAAATGATACACTACCACTTCATGCACAAACGATTATTTTATCACGTGTTGCTCTTATTCCGAAAAAGCAACGCATCAATCGTGTTTCTCAAATAATGGCATTATTAAGCACATCAAAGACATACACAGCACGTGAGTATTGTGATTTTTTATATACACAGCTTGAGACATATCAATCAATCACGGAATAATATAGTATTGCTTAAAACCGATGTTCAAATTTCATCGTACCCGCGATGCTTCGTTGTCCTTTTTGGAGGGTTATTGTAATACCAGGAACAAATTTCCAATTGCTTTTCATATTGAGCAAAGATCCATAAATGTTAATGTAGTGCGTAAAACGTCCAGGTGTTTTGCTGCTTGATGAAAAGCCTTCTGGTAATGTTTCTGTGTAGATGGTGTTGCTGCTTTTTCCATTACCTGATTTTTGACCAACTTCATATTTAAGGGTTACTTTTCCTTCATAAATTTCGCCTTTCCATTGTTTACGCACACCCGCACCACCGTATATTTCGCCATTGCGTGAAATTGATGCTTTATAGTTTTGCGCATAAATACCCGCATTCTCTTCGTTGATTTTTGTGCGTTTAGATCCATTTAATTGTAGACCTACATCAGGTTTAATCGAAAACCCATGAGGCAATTTGAAGATAGGGCCGACTTCGCTTCGTAACGCTAGCGCATAGGTATTATAACGGGAATGTGCAATATAACGTTGAGTTGGCGTTGGATTACCTTCACGTTGTTGCACGCTTTTCACGGCAATACCGCTAAGGTTTGATTCAGCATCCCAGTTAATTTTCCAGAGATCAATAAATGTTTTACGGGCGTTTAATCCAAGCATAACATTTTTCCCATTCGCAAAGCTGTTTACACTACGATCTTGTTGTGTTTTTGAGGCACCAAGACCGATCATCCCAAGTAGCGTCACGCCACTTTTCTTAAAATAATGACTTCCTCCCATTAAAAGACCATAGAATTTTTCTTTAAAGCCTGCCATATAACCACCAAGGCCTTTATTGCGAATTTCGGCGGTAAAGGGTGCTGCAAATATACGCCAATCACCACGAACTTTAACAACCGTTCCGCTTCTTTCCTGCGCGAGAGCTGTAATAAGGGCTTCCCCTGAATCGCCTGGATTTTCATGCATAATGCGTACCATATCTGCACGGACTTTTGCTTGTTGATAGGCCGTTGACGCAAAAGCACTTTCAAGGTTAGCGACAGAGGTCTGCAAACCTGGCAATAAGTCATTGGCAGCACTTAAGGCTTCAAGAGCATTACTTTGCCCCGTTGTTGCTGTGGGAACCGTGCTAATTGTGACAGTACCATCAGGCGCAACTGTGATACCATTTGTTGTGCCATTGGCAATAACTTCATGAAATGGACTTGTATTAACCAATTGAATGTTGGAAGGATCACCTGTAATTTTCCCTGTTACAGTGAAAAAAGTTTTAGTACTACTAGGTGCATATGCAAGATCCTCACCAAAATTAGCATCATATAATTTTAATTGTACGGGAGCCGTAATATTAAGTGTATCAATCGTCGTATTACCAAAACCACCATTTGCATATGCAAATTGCAAAGTTCCACCACTCCAATTCAGTGTATCAAGTGTTGTTGTTGATCGAGTACCCCCTAAGGTCAGCGTACTGGAATTGCTCAAATTAATTGTATCGATTGTATTTATAGTGGAACCAACTCCACTATTAGAAAAATCTGCTGTGCCATTAGCACCGCCAAGCGTAATACCACCTGTAATTGTATTTCTTACAGATCTATTCCCACTATTCGAAAAAATAGCATTACCATTATCACCTATCGTGACGCCGCCTGTGATTGTATTGGTGCTATTTCCAGAACCAAATGCACTAAAATCTCCACTACCACCATTTATAGTGACACCTCCGCTAATAGTATTAACAGATCGCGAAAAATTTCCTGAGCATCCCTCACCTATCGTGATACCGCCTGTAATTGTATTTGTGGAATTATCAAAATATCCTGTTGCATTACCCGAACCATCACCATTAAGCACTAAGCTACCATAAATATTATTTGTAGAATAATCTAAAGACGCAGCAACTCCCCCTGCAATGGTTAGCGCCGCGGAGCTACCAGTAGCATTAAACGTATTACTCTGATTAGAGCTAGGTGTTCCAGAAGAAACACCAGACCAAGCACCATTATAAACGGCATTCGTACTTGTAGATAATGAAGGTGTAGATGCTGCGTTCACAACGTATAGCAAAAGGTTCAAAACAATGATTGTTAAGAGTTTCCAGATGGTTGTAAATTTGAAACTCAACTTTTGTGTAAAATAAAATACATTACTTTTTTGTAAAAAAGTATGGTAAAAATGCAACAACATAAATATAAATCTCTCATCTTTCATTTAGCTTATTTTAAAATTTAATTTTAGAAAATTCAGATTAAAATTATAAATTAAGGCATACTCCCTTTCTAGCAACAAAAAGTTACCAAATTATTTATTTATGATAAAAATTTATGAAATTTAAATTAAACATCACTTCAATTATTCGTCGTAAAAATACATCAAAAACAGAACAGATAGGTGGCATATCCATATAATTTTTAAATAAAAAGCTGTTATTCTATAGCATTTTTCTGATTCTTTACCTATATATAAAGGTGAAGGAGTTTGTAATGTCATCATCACTAAAATTATCACTCATCGCAGGTTTTGCGATGTTCTCTATGTTCTTTGGTTCAGGCAATCTTGTTTTCCCTATTCTTATTGGGGTTGAGGCACAAAGTTCTTATGTCTATGCTATTTTAGGTTTTACCATTACGGCTGTCTGTGTTCCTTTTCTCGGTTTACTTGGCATTATGCAATCACAGGGGGATCGTCGTGTTTATTTTTCAACACTTGGTAAGGCGCCTGCTTTCATTTTAACCTTGCTCATGCTTATGCTCATTGGGCCATTTGGGGTCATCCCTAGGTGCGTTTCAGTTGCATTTGGGGGATTTGAAATCATGTTCCCTGCCCTGCCTCTATGGGTGTTTAGTCTTGTTTTTTGTTTGTTTGTAACGGTTCTTATATGGCGCCGTAACAAGATTGTTGATATTATTGGTGTTTTTATAACACCCGTAAAGCTAGGCAGTTTTATTCTCCTTATCGTCATTGGACTTATTGTTTCAGATCAACATTTATCAACAGGAATTGCACCTTTTATTTCTTTTAAAGAAGGTATTCATCAGGGCTATCAAACAATGGACTTGGTTGCAAGTTTTTTCTTTGGCAGTGCGATTTATGAGTATTTAAAAAGTCATTTGAATAATGATACAAGCGAAAAAAAGCTCCTTAAACTTGGTGTAATGGCGAGTCTTGTTGGTGGCCTTTTGTTGGCTTTATGTTATATTGGGTTTGTTATTTTAGGGGCGCGTTATAGTCATATTCTTGCAAATGTACCAAAAGAAGCTTTATTAACGGTTGTTGCCCAGCAGACACTTGGTAGTTATGCGGTTCCTTTTATAGCCTTCACGCTTGCTGTTTCATGCCTTGCGACAGCAACCATTTTGGCAACACTTTTTGCAGACTTTTTGCAACACGATATTGCACGTGATAAAATCTCACGCCCTTATGCAATTGGCATTACAATAGCGACCAGTTATGCGATGTCGCTCCTTGGTTTTCAGGGAATATGTGTACTCCTCGGCACAATTTTGGAATGGGTATATCCATTATTAATTATTTATGCCATCTTCCAAATTGGAAAGCATCTGCACACATATTCAAAAAAAGTTGTTCACACTTAAACTTAACATATCATTATGACACAGCTTGACAATACGTATATTCCATGCACACCAACCCCAATCATGCTTGATGGTATTGAAAGGGGTGATCGTGTTGCTGTTGCCATGTCTGGCGGTGTTGATTCATCAGTAGCTGCCGCCCTTATGGTTGAGGCTGGCTATGACGTTGTTGGGATCACACTGCAGCTTTATGATCATGGTGCTATGCTCCAGAAAAAAGGTGCATGTTGTGCAGGACAAGATATTTATGATGCACATCAAGTAGCGGATCGCCTCGGATTCCCGCATTATGTACTCGACTATGAAAGCATCTTTCGCCAAAACGTGATTGATGATTTTGCTGATTCTTATCTGCGGGGCGAAACGCCTATTCCTTGCGTGCGCTGCAATCAAAAGGTTAAATTCAAAGATTTATTGCAAACTGCAAAAGACCTTGGAGCAAAAGCGCTGGTCACAGGACACTATGTTAAACGTATCGTTTCGAAGCAGACTAGCGATGCAGAACAACTCGTTGCAAAGGCCGAACTCCACCAAGCCGTCGATAAAACACGTGATCAAAGCTATTTTTTATTCACAACAACCCAAGAACAGCTTAACTACCTGCGTTTCCCCCTTGGTGTCTTTGCAAATAAAGCTGAAACACGCTACCATGCAAAACGATTTGGCCTTAACATCGCCGATAAACCTGATAGCCAAGATATCTGTTTTGTACCTAACGGCAATTATGCATCAGTTGTGGAGAAGCTTCGTCCAGGCGCTCTTGACGTGGGTGATATTGTACATATTGATGGTCGTGTTTTAGGGCAACACACAGGGATTATTAATTTCACGATTGGTCAACGCAAAGGCATTGGTATTTCAAGTGCTGACCCACTGTATGTCATCAGCCTTGATGCAACAACTAAGCGCGTCGTTGTTGGCCCTAAAGAAGCGCTTGCTAAACAGATACTTCGTATTAAAGAGGTAAACTGGTTACACGACCCCGCGTATTTTAAGGAAGGAATTTCCTGTGTTGTTAAAATTCGATCATCCGCAACACCCATACATGCAATTATCAAAGCCATATCCCCTACGGAGGCCAATGTAATTTTTAGTGTACCTGAATATGGTGTTGCTGCAGGACAAGCCGCTGTCTTTTATGATAAAGAGCGTGTACTTGGTGGTGGCTGGATTGTTTCGTAATAAGGTCTCATTATGAAAATCTTTCTTGACCAAAACAGCAGATACTTTTAGCTTATAAACAGTTTACAAACAGATTCCAACGGATGAGGTCTTTATTTTTATGTCCAAACATGCTGTCATAACACCTGAAGCCATTAAAAAAATTGGCAAACTTGCCAGAATCCGATTAAACGATGACAACGTTTCCTACTACCAACAACAACTTAACGGTATTTTTAGCTGGATTGACGCCCTTCAAAACGTTGATATATCGGGTATTGATTTAAACATTGATCAAACCAAACAGCACATGCACGAGCGCCAAGATAGCATCACCGCACCGAACCGTGTCACAGATGTTCTATTGAATGCCCCCGCATCCATGCATGGCATGTTTTCAGTTCCTAAAGTTGTTGAATAAAGGTATCTCCATAAATGTCTGATTTACTAAAATTATCACTCGTTGATGCTGTAAAGGCATTGACTGAAAAAAAATTTACATCTGTTGAATTAACAAAAGCATATCTTGCCCAAATGGAATCAAAACGGGCGCTTAATGCGTATGTTTTAGAGACACCAGGAATTGCGCTTGATCAAGCAAAAGCAGCAGATATTCGCTTACAAAAAGGCGAAGGTCGTACTCTTGAGGGCATACCACTTGGTATTAAAGATCTCTTTTGTACCAAAGGTATTCGAACAACAGCATGCTCCAAAATATTAGGGAATTTCATACCGCCTTATGAATCAACCGTTACACAAAATTTATGGGATAAAGGCGCTGTTTGCCTTGGCAAAACCAATATGGATGAATTTGCGATGGGATCGTCCAATATCACCAGTTACTTTGGTCCGGTTGAAAATCCGTGGAAGCGCCGCAGTGACCCATCCTTTAAATTAGTTCCTGGTGGTTCCTCAGGCGGTTCAGCTAGTGCCGTTGCTGCCTCTATGGCAATTGCTGCAACAGCATCTGATACAGGTGGCTCCATTCGTCAACCAGCCGCATTCTGTGGACTTGTGGGGATAAAGCCAACATATGGCCTATGTTCACGATGGGGTATGATTGCCTTCGCTTCGTCGCTTGATCAGGCAGGCCCCCTCACACGCACGGTTGCCGATGCAGCACTCATGCTACAAAGTATGGCTGGCTTTGATGAAAAGGAAGCAACGAGTCTTAACGTTGAAATTCCAAATTACTTAGCAAATTTAAAGGCAGACGTAAAAGGACTCAAAATCGGCATTCCACTGGAATATACAGATAAATTATCTCCCCGCATCCGTACCCTTCTCGAAGATGGTATGCGTTGGCTTAAAGACGCTGGCGCTGAAATTCGTGAGATTAGTTTAAAGACGACTCCCTACGCCTTGCCTACTTATTATATTATCGCCCCAGCTGAAGCATCAGCAAACCTTGCACGGTATGACGGTGTACGGTATGGTGCGCGTGTTGATGGGGCGTCTCTTGATGATTTGTATGAAAATACACGAACCGCAGGGTTTGGTGACGAAGTCAAGCGCCGCATTATGATTGGAACGTACGTATTATCTGCTGGTTATTATGATGCGTATTACATTCGTGCACAAAAAGTACGACAACTTATTGTTCAAGATTTTGCCCGTGCTTTTTCTGATGTTGATGTTATTTTAACACCAACTACCCCAACAGCAGCCTTTGGTATTGATGAAAAAGTAACGGATCCTGTTGCTATGTACCTGAATGACATTTTTACAGTCACAGCAAATATGGCAGGGCTTCCAGGCATGTCAGTTCCCGCAGGTCTCGATGATGATGGATTGCCACTTGGACTCCAACTCATTGGCCCCGCCTTGTCAGAACAACACCTGTTTAACACCGCCGCTGTTATTGAAGCCGCTGCAAACTTTCCAGTACTAGGACAAAAGGATTAATTCTCATGAGTGAAAATACATATTTTGTAGAAGGCCAAACAGGGCTTTGGGAAGTTGTGATTGGTCTTGAAGTTCATGCCCAAATCAGATCCAGGGCTAAACTTTTCTCAGGTGCCTCCACTGAATTTGGAGCAGATCCTAATAGTCACGTTGATTACCTTGATGCGGGTTTGCCTGGCATGTTGCCTGTGGTGAATCAGCACTGCATTGATCAGGCCATTAAAACTGGGATTGGTCTTCATGGTGATGTACAAACGGTATCAATCTTTGATCGTAAGAATTACTTTTATGCCGACTTACCCTTAGGCTATCAAATATCACAATTTGAAAAACCAATTGTTCTTGGTGGCTATATTGATATTAACCTTGAAGACGGCACACCAAAGCGCATTAACATAACACGCCTCCACGTGGAACAGGACGCTGGGAAAAGTATACATGATTTACACCCCAATCATTCGTATATTGATTTAAATCGTGCGGGTGTAGCATTGATGGAAATTGTATCTGAACCTGAAATTAGGTCACCTCATGAAGCACAAGCATATGTTAAAAAGTTACGCACGATTGTACGTTATTTAGGAACATGTGATGGAAACATGGAGCAAGGAAGCCTTCGCGTAGATGCAAACGTTTCATTGCATCGCCCAGGTACACCATTTGGCACGCGTGCTGAAATTAAAAATGTGAATTCTATACGCTTTTTAGGGCAAGCCATTGAATATGAAATCAGTCGTCAACTTGCTATTTTGGAATCAGGCGGCGAAATTGCACAAGAAACACGCTTGTTCGATCCAAGTAAAGGTGAGACACGATCGATGCGTAGTAAAGAAGATGCACATGATTATCGTTATTTTCCTGATCCTGATCTAAAACCACTGGTCTTAAGGGCAGAGCGCATTGAAAACATACGTGCACAGATGCCTGAATTACCCGATGCAAAAAAAGAACGTTTTATGCATGACTATAATTTAAGCCCTTATGACGCTGATATTTTGGTTGCCGAAATGGATACGGCGTATTATTACGAAAGTGTTGTAAAAGCAAGCAAAGCAGATGACACCAAACAAGCGGCCAAAACCATTGCAAACTGGTTGATTGTTGAGGTCTTTGGTGCGATGAACCGTGAATCACGTACACTTAATACATTACCTTTTACGGCAGGAAATCTTGCAACCCTTGTTGATCTTATTCTTGATGGGACTATTTCTGGAAAAATAGCTAAAGATGTCTTTGCAAAAATGTGGGAATCAGGAAAAGCACCAGATACCTTAGTAGCAGAGCTTGGTCTAACCCAAATATCAGATACGTTAATCATTGAGAAAACCATTGAGGATGTGATTGATGCTAATACTGATAAAGTTGCCGCCTATCAAGGTGGTAAAATTCAGCTCTTTGGTTTTTTTGTTGGCAGTGTGATGAAAGCACTTGAAGGTAAGGCAAACCCAGGCATGGTCAATGATTTATTAAAGAAAAAATTAGGGTAGTACACCTCTTACAGATCATTTTGTACATTTCAAAGACCAGTCGCCGTCATCACGAGTTTGCGTTCAGAATGCGCGAATCCCGAAAGGGCGTGGTGATGGTAGACTGCACGCAATAGGTGCTTTCATTTCCGATGCGTATAAAGTATGACGTTCATTTTAAAAAAAAAGGGAAAGAATTGCTTCTTTCCCTTTTTTTAAGCCGGTTTCCCGAAATACAATAAAAGTTTAATAACCTTCACGTTCCATACGTTTACGCATGAGCTTACGGTAACGGCGACCTGCCTCTGATTCTTCGCGAACGCGCTTTTCAGATGGCTTTTCGAAGTGACGACGTAATTTCATCTCACGATAGACACCTTCACGTTGCATTTTTTTCTTCAATGCACGGAGAGCTTGATCAACGTTATTATCACGAACTTGTACTTCCACAGAAATCGACCTCCTTCCTAATGTAAAAACATATAACAAACCACATTTTACCGCATCTTCGCACGATAAACAAGAAAATAAGTATTGACTCAGCAGTTCCCGCTGAATAAATTTTGTCAGTTCGGTTAAAAGCTGGATAAATCCTCCCCCCATGATTTTCGATGAATCATTTTTATGGTTTTATGAAGGATCAAGGTCGAAAAGAAAATAAGAAAAAGGGTTATTTTACGGATGTCAA
>CANLGW010000026.1 GCA_947490395.1 Alphaproteobacteria bacterium | reverse complement strand
GGCAATCGCCGCTTCAAATTTTGTTTTACTGGTATGTTTTTTTCGAATCTGTGCCATTGTTTTTATACCTCCTTGATGGGTTAATTTAACACAATCTCAAGGAAAAAACTCTTTTAGCTACCTGTCCAGTTTTTGGGGGTCATTTCACTAAATCCTTTGATGACAGTGATGATAAAGAGCCAACAAAAGTCATTTGCCAACAAAAGATCATGGCGTTATTAAGGGAATGTTACGTACCCAAACGATACGCCTTTTATACCAATGTAATTTATGTGATGAATGAAAGTAGAAATGTACATAAATTTTTTTTGAAAAAGAGAAATGGATCTGAGGTAGAAATTCAGAGCATGATATTAACGATATGCAATGCTATTGCTAATCAGTTAAACAAGATTATTCCAGGAGATCGTTATCAACTTATTAAAAGTGCTCGGCATATTATGCAAACACTTAATGGAATACAGTACTATTCTGCATCCGAACTTGTTCAATTTTTAATGGAGGAAACCGAGCGAGCGACAGACATTATTTTTGGTGAAAAGCGCTGCACCTTTGTTGAGGGCTTTCAGAACATATTAAGCATGAGTATGTGTCATAAAATACGTAAAGGGTTTACTGGTAATTATGCAAAAACACTTGAAATCACGAAAGAAATAACAGAACACGTATTGAGGATTAAAGACCCTGAAAGCCGCATGCGTATCGTAAGAGGCGCCTGCTTCGTTATGAAAAACTTGAGAGCGAAGCACAAATTATATTCTGTACCCCAATTAATTGATCGTCTATCGGTGCATGAACCCTATATGGATCGTTTTTTAGCTGTTATTAGCCATTTATTTGAAGCAAAAAAACCACGAAATTTTTTAGAGCTCGACCATATTTATACATTATGTGCCATTGATATTACTTTGCTTGAACAAATAGTGAAGGAGTTGGATGGTCTGTTAGATCAATTTTCCCCCGCTGAGTATAGCACCGTTATTCATAGCATGCATAAGAAAGATCTAAAAGAAATAAAGAATATCATAAATTATTCATTTTATATTTCTAAAGTTTTGATATTTGTATCAAATCAAACATTTTATTATAGATTTATCGTAGATAAACTTTCACAATATGAATTATATCAAGATTTATTTGATAAAATTGAGGATCGATTAGCTGAATATAAAAGTAATTGTTGCCATCTATTTTCATGGGTTATGCCTAACTATATTAAAGAGAAACGAAATAAGTTGAGGCAGGATTTATCCAGAATCTTGGAACCTGCTTTTCCAAAAACGAGATTGAACTATCAAGAATAAATTTAGAGTGTACAAATTTGTATATGCTTCAATTCATGAGAGCTATAGCGGCTTGGCGCGCTTCATCTGTTAGGGTGTCCCCTGCGAGCATGCGTGCAATTTCATTCGTACGTGCATCCGATGTTAAAGGGGTTACGTCCGTGCGTGTTGTCTTGTTTTCTTCAGTCTTAATAATACGCCAATGGTGGTGCGCCAGAGCCGCTACTTGGGGGGAATGTGTGATTGATAACACTTGCACGTGTGATCCCAATTCTCTTAGCTTTCGACCAATAGCAGATGCAACAGCGCCCCCTACCCCAGTGTCAATTTCATCAAAAACAAGTGTTGGCATCGCCGTCGTGCGTGCAACAATCATTTTTAAAACAAGCATCAAACGCGCCATCTCTCCACCTGATGCTGTTTTTGCAAGGGGGGCTAAATCCTGTCCTTGATTCATTGATACCCAGAATGCGGCTGCATGCCCGCCGTCGCTGCATGGTTTTAGTGCTTTTTGAAGACACACATCAAATACAGCCCGATCAAGCTTTAGATCGGGTAGTTGTGTCATTACCTCTTGTGCTAATGCTTTAGCAGCGGCTAAGCGATGATCGAAAACAATTGATTCAGCGGCATCATATGCGTGTTTTGTCGCTAATAAAGCATCCTCAAGCGCTCGCCGTTTTAGCATGATATCGCCTTCATCAAGGGTCACTTGATTTGCCTCTTTCAACAAATCACATAGCCCATCCGTCGTCGTTTTATATTTACGGGCAAAACTTCGAATTAAATGTAATTGTTCGTCAATGGCCTCAAGCCCAGCGGCAGCCGTTCGATCGGCATCAAATAATGCTTTGAGTTCTGTTTGCGCCTCTGTCAATTCAATCCCCGCACGTGATAAAGCTTGTATTGCATTCTGAAGTGGCTTTAGTGATGCACCATCACATCGTTCTAAGTTTTTTTGAAAGCCGTATAGGGTGTTAACCCACGATGTTGGTGTATCGAGTCCCTTTAAAGTCTGTTCAACAGTTGCTATAATTTTGCCAATCTGCTGGAGGCCATGGCGTTCTTCAATAAGGCGTTCTTCATCACCATGTGCGAGTTTCAAAGCCTCTAAATCGCGTCGGACGTCTATGTAAAATGCTTCACGCTCTTTGCGTACAGACAACGTTTGCTCAAACGTAACGCATGCTTGCTCAGCATCAAGCCAGGTTTCGTAAGCATTTTTTAGACTATTAAGCGCATCATAAAAAGTAGGACGTGTATTGCGCGCAAAATTATCAAGCAATATTTTATGAAGATTTTCATTCAACAGATGATCATGTTGACCATGAACATGCAGTAAAAAATCACCGATTTGTTTGAGAAGCACTGTGCTAATCACCTGATCATTAAGAAAGGCTTTGCCTTTTTGTGTCCGATGAAGGGTTCGTTTAAGTAACAATTCGTCATCATCAATCAAGAGACCGTGCTCGTTAAGAAGATCTCTAAGTGGGTGTTCTGTTGGAAAATCAGTAAGAGAAAACGCGGCAACGACAGTCGCTTGCTCGGTATTTGTTCGAATAAAACTAAGATCAGCTTTATGACCTAAGGCAAGACTTAATGCATCTAATAGGATAGACTTCCCTGCCCCCGTTTCACCTGTGAGAGCCGTGAAACCCGATAAGGGTTCAAGATTTAATTGATCAATCAGAACAATATTATGAATCGAAAGCCCTGTTAACATGTAGTTCTGTCCTTACCGGATATACATAAAATTAATGCGCAGTCGGGAGATCGCCGTTGGGTGGTGTTTTCGCCACTTCTTCTTTGTTTTTAAAAGAAGGAACATTAGATTTATTCTGCTTATGATTTGTCTCTTTTTTCTGGTCTTTCAATGCTGATGGTGCAGGTATAGTTATTGCAGTTGATTGCAATAAAGTATATGCATTTTTATACCATTTGCCATACGGATGGTTGTGTCCTAACACGGCAGCCGAGGCTATCGCTTGGTCTTTAAGTCCCACAGAAAGGTAGGTTTCAACTAATCGATAAAGGGCTTCTTCTGTTTGGGCGGTTGATTGATAATTTTCAACAACGTTTTTAAAACGATTGATGGCGGCAACATAAGAACCTTTGCTAAGGTAATAACGCCCCACATCCATTTCTTTGCCAGCGATATGATCCTTTATAAGATCAATTTTAAAATGTGCGTCTTTCGCATAAACGGAAGTTGGGAATCGATTTAAGACCTCATCAAAGGCCTCCATTGATTTTTCAGAGGGTTGCTGATCACGCTCAACGATAGGAATTTGTTCATAAAAACAAAGACCTATCATATAATAGGCATAGGCAACATCGACGTGCCCAGGGTGGAGCTGTATGAAGATTTTAAAACCATCAATAGCCTCGTCATATTTTTTAGCTTCGTAGAAACAATAAGCCGACATGATTTGGGCTTTAAGTGCCCAGTTTGAATAGGGATGCTGCCGCTCAACTTCGGCAAAAGCTGTAGCTGCTTTGCTGTAGTTACGTCCGTTAAGATGGGTGCGTGCGATGGTATAAAGGTCTTCTACCGAACGGTCTACGTAAACCTCTTCGGTCTCTTGACATCCTGAAAGGAATGCAAGTGTTAAACACGAAAGAGCAACATTTTTAAATAAGGACACGCGTAGCAAACCTTTGAAAAGAGTAATGTATTCTATTTCATACCATATTTTAAGGGATAATGGCTATTGGAAATATGTCGTCTTCTCTTGGTTTAATGCGTAGGAAAGTTCTTTTTGATTATGAGCCCTCCAGGCAGTTTTGGCATGCTAATACTGAATCATCACTAGATGATAGCGATTCAATCAAGGGTGCCTTTTGTTTTGCATATCGCCCTGGTGTTAATTCTATGACTGCATAATTTTCTTTTTTGTTGGGTACATTTTTTCCTAAATGTAAATCGATCCAGTTTGCCCAATAACTCCACCAGGATCCTTCGTGTTTTACACTGCTTGCACTAAAGCCTTCAGCCGTTGTTTTTGTAGACATAGGAGTCTCAGCAATTGAAAAGCCATATTTATTTTGCAGTGGATGATTAATGATTCCTGAAACATGTCCCCCGCCAGCAAGGGAAAAATGGCTATCTATAAAGAGTGATAGTCCTTCGTAACTTGATTGCCAAGGAACAATATGATCATTTGTTGTGCCTAAAATAAATGTTGGCGTACGTGTCGGCGTAAAATCAACGTCGATTGTTGTGATCCGCTTTTGTTGAGTTAAAAATGCATTTTTTAAAAAGACATCCCGTAAATAGTCAAGGTGCATCTTGCCTGGTAGATGCGTTGTATCTGCATTCCAATAGAGAAAATCCATAGGATTTCTTGGTTTATTTAAGTAAATTTGATTAATAATTTCTTGAAATACAAGATCTTTGGCACGCATCATTGTAAAAATATGATTCATATCTTCGTTTGAAAAAAGTCCTTTGTGACTAATGACATTTTCGATAAGGGGCAATTGCTCATCAGATATGAAGAGATTCAAATTATCAAGTTTTGTAAAATCAAAGGGCGTTGCCAAAAAAGTAACACTTTGGGCATTGGGTCGTTCACGATATTGAAATGAGGCTAAATATATTGTCAACGCAACGCCGCCTATGCAATAACCAATATAATTAAGAGTGTCCGTGTGGCAGTGAGCACGTGCCTTTTGGGAGGACTTGCCAATACCATTTACCACATAATCGTGTAAACCTAATTTTGAAAAACTACGGTCTGGGTTAACCCATGAAATACAGTATACAGATATCCCTTTGTCAAGGAGCCATTTTATAAATGATTTTTCTTCATTTAAATCGAAGATGTAATATTTGTTAATCCATGGTGGAATAATAAATATAGGAATGTGTTTTTTTTGCCTTGTCTTCGGAGCAAAATAAAGCAATTGAAGAACTTCATTTTCAAAGATTACAGCACCTGCAGTTGTGCCAACATTTTCTCCAAGTAAAAACGTATCATTATAACTTTGGTTTGGTATTTTTATAAAACCAAAGGTGGCAAGCAAACCAAGAAGGCTTTGCTCTGACGTGAGTTCATCGTAAAAGCAAGGATTAAGTTTTGGATTAAGATATTCCCATAAGAGTTGTATTAGGTAAGAAAAACATTTATAATCAATGGTGTTAGTGTCGGCAATTTTTAGTGTTTCCTGTAGACCAAGACGTGCTATTTCAAAATTAGCAATAAGTATTTTTCTTGTAGCAGAAATTTGATTAAGGTCGTTCCCGGTTGTTTTTAAAAGATCAGCAAATTTATGTTGCATGCTCATAAAGTTTTCGAGTGCGGCTGCACTTTTTGTTGAAGAGCATAAGGCAATTGAAAATGACTTAATACCCTCCAGTATTGCTTTATTAATCATAATGGGCGAGAATGGAATCATTAAAAAAGCTCAATTGCGTGTGTACCTTTAAGTGAAATTATACGATGTTTAATTTTTTTTGCAAAGCCTTTCCTGATGTTTCACGTGAAACAATTGATAGGATTCAGCTGTATATTGATTTGTTGAACAAATGGAATCATACACATAATTTATTGCAAGCGAAGTCTTTTGCTGGTAATGAGCTTGAAGTTAGGCATCTTATCGACTGCTGGCAATTGACGCATCACATACCAAAAAGTAATTCAATTCTTGATATTGGATCTGGAAATGGATTCCCTGGTATTCTTCTGTCTCTTGCTGGGTATGACGTTCAGATGGTGGAAAGGGATAGGAAAAAGGTTTCATTTCTGAAGTGTTGCATCTCGGAATTGAATCTTTCTGCGACTGCGGTATGTGAGGACGTGTATACCTATAAAAATTTCTCTCAGGCTATAACTTCAAGGGCATTTAGTTCGCTAAGCAATTTGTTGCGTATACAAGAAATTGTTTCACGTGAAACAATTGGTTATTTCCTGAAAGGGAAAAATGTTATTCAAGAAATTGAAGAAGCAAAAGAAGAATGGCTTTTTGATTTTAAATGTCATCCAAGTCTTAGTTCTGAAGATGGCATTATACTAGTTATATCAAATGTGGTAAGGAAAATATGATTGAAACGATCGTTATTGCGAATCAAAAAGGTGGCGTTGGAAAAACAACGACCGCTATCAACATTGCAACGGCATTAGCTGCTATTGAGAAGCGTGTTCTTCTTATTGATATGGATCCTCAAGCAAATGCCTCTACAGGATTGGGCGTTGCAAAACGGCAGAATATCTTAACAAGTTATGATATTTTAGTAGGACGTAAAACAATGCACGAAGTTATTCAGCCAACAATTATTCCAAGTTTATCAATTGTTCCATCGTCTGTTGATCTTGTTGGGGCGGAAGTTGAGCTTGTGCACAAAGATGATCGGCACAAAATTCTTAAAAATGCACTTTCGGTGCATCGTGATCATTTTGATTTTGTTATTATCGACTGTCCACCGTCAATGGGTCTGCTCACCTTAAATGCAATGGTGGCGGCTACTTCTGTTATTGTTCCGCTTCAATGTGAATATTATGCACTTGAAGGTTTAGGCTATTTATTAAACTCGATCCAGAAAATCCAAAAGAATTTCAATCCAATTCTTCAACTGTTTGGAATTGTTTTGACTATGTTTGATCGTCGCAGTTCATTATGCAATCAAGTTGCGGAAGATGTTCGTGCCCATTTGAAAAACAAAGTGTTTCAATCGGTGATCCCAAGGAATGTTAAAGTGTCTGAGGCGCCCTCTCATGGAAAACCAGTCTTAGTTTATGATGTAAATTGTTTGGGTTCCCAGGCTTATATGTCGCTTGCAAAAGAAATTCTAGAAAAATCAAAGGTGTAATGCATATGACGAATATGGTTGGAAAAGGTTTGGCGGCTCTTCTTGGAGATATTGCCCAAACAGCAAATGAGATTGAGCATGGTCGTCTTAATCCAGATAATGTAATTCGGATCAATCAAATTGTACCAGGTCGTTTGCAGCCTCGTCAGCAATTTGACGATGCAAAAATGAAGGATTTAACGGATTCAGTTCGTAAAAATGGTGTTTTACAACCTATTGTACTTCGAAAATTAGAACTAAATCGCTATGAGATTATAGCTGGTGAGCGTCGTTGGCGTGCATCTGAGGCTGCAGGCAAAGCTACAATTCCTGCCGTCGTCATTGAATGCACAGATGCTCAGGCGCTTGAGCTTGGCCTTATCGAAAACTTACAAAGAGATGATTTAAATCCAATGGAAGAGGCGGAAGCCTTTGTTAGGTTGGCAAATGATCACAATAAAACGCAAGAAGAAATTGCGCAAGCGGTTAGCAAAAGTCGTAGTTACGTTGCCAATTTAATGCGTTTAACAGGTCTTCCTGCAAAGTTGAAAGAGCTCGTTCGCCAAGGCTTAATCAGTCCTAGTCATGCGCGTAATCTTGTAAATAATCCTGACGCTGAAGAAATTGCTAACCGCATCATTAACGAAGGATTGAATGTCCGCCAAACAGAAGAAATTCGTCAGAAAAAGGATCCCTATCGAAATCGTGAAGTACATGGTGATGATGCTGTGCATTTAGCGCAACAATTGCAAGAAGCACTTGGTATACGTACACGCATTGTAACTAGCCAATCTGGAGGCACACTAACATTTTATTTCAATACTTATGAACAATTAGATGAACTCATACAAAAATTAAGTTAAGAAAGATTTTTAGTTTTGAAAATTTGCATTACGTATAATCTGTTAGCGTTTGTCATACTAAATTTGATTTGGGCTTCTTCCTGCTTAGCAAATAGTAATTTATCCTCGCTGATCATCGCTCTTGATAAAAAAATTCAAATACTGATTCAGCAACGCAAACTTGCCGGATCTGCTGTTGCAATTATTGCCAATGGAAAAATTGTTCACTTAAAACCATATGGCGTTCGAAAATTAGGGAGTAAATTGCCTATTGATTTGATGACCGTTTTTCAGTTGGGGTCTGTATCAAAGCCAATCACAGCATTAGTTACAGCCATTTTAAAGCAGCATGGGAGTCTTGATCTGGATACGAGTATTAATACACATTTTTCGTGGCTTAATCCACAGACCTCGATTCGTCATCTGCTATCACATACAACTGGCTATCCACGTGCAGGGTGGAATAATAAAATTGAAAATAATCATACACGTGAGAAATTGCTTTTCGATCTTTCGCAAACATCACAATCATTGCCTGGACAAATGTATGATTACCATAATGTTGCCTTTAGCCTGATTGAAAAAGTACTTGAGAGCACCTATGGCCACGCATTTTGCCATTTATGTCAGAAGATACTTTTTCAGCCTCTCTCAATGAGCTCCACAACGTGTGGCTATACAGCGTTTGAATTGACACAAAATAAAGCTTGGCCTCATCAGAAGACAAAAAAGGGTGTTTTAAAATCAAGCAAATCCTTATCTAAATATTATCATTTACACGTTCCGTCAGCTGCGGGGGTGAATGCAAATATTACAGATATGGCACAGTTTTTATATTTTTGTTTAGAGGGGAATGCGGCTTTACTTTCAAAAGAAAACCTCGCGGCCTATTATACTCCATTTGTCGAAACACCTGAAGCAACGCGTACTTATAAAATAGAAGGCGCAAATGCAAAATCATACTACGCACTTGGTTGGCGTGTTTTACACGCCCATAATAAGCGAATTATATTTCACGGTGGTTGGCTAAAAGGGTTCATGAATTTTATTGCCTTTTTACCTGATCAACAAATTGGCATTGTTATTTTATCTAATTGTGAAAGTGGCTTTGTCAAAAATGAATCCATCAATTTTTTAATGTCTGTAAATTGATTTATGTATAATAAATTATATTTTAAATATGTTATTATATTAAAATTTATAAATTATACAATTTTTATCTAATTTTCCCGTAGTATCTTTCATTACGCTAATTATCCCTATACACGCTTGTGGGAAAGTCTTTTTAAGCTCTATTCATATAATGGAACGATCATCCGCCGCATTATATAAAGAATGACATATAAATAGTGAATGAACATCCGAACAAGTAATTGTGGAAAACTTCTTTTAAAGAAAAAAATAAGCGAAGTGTCAGTATAGGTGTATTTGTCACCTATAACTTAGATCAGTTTGGGAATATAGCCCCTGAACACGCTATTCGTATCGCACCTATATTGATTTGCTTTTAAAGCTAGCGCAAAAGAAAATGTCGAGAATAATATTTTGACTAACAAATATTATTCTTTGTCGAGTGCCACGTTATCTCAGGAAGGCTTGAGAGCTGTTGCCAAATTATTCGCACATAAGGAACAATTCAGTAAATCGATGTATTAGTTGAGGCATAAACTGCTTATGACTTTTTTCACAATAAACAAAAACGATACCTAAGATAGAAATAACTTTAATCTTAAGAAAAAATTAATATATTTTTGATAGTCTTGATCATGAAGGAATAACATAAAAGGTACGTATATATGTCATTAGATCAAGAAAAACCAAAAGTCTCTGTTAAAAAAAAACGTGTTGCTTTAGCGTTGCAAGGTGGCGGAGCGCACGGCGCATTTACGTGGGGCGTTCTTGATAAATTACTTGAAGATGGTCGGATTGAGATTGAAGGTGTTACAGGAACCAGTGCTGGCGGTATGAATGCTGTCTGCCTCGCACAGGGTTTATCACGCGGTGACAACATGACAGCACGTAATGAGTTGCGCAATTTTTGGTCAACAATGAGTGATGCTGGCAAAGATAGTGCACTTAATAAGCGCGGTCCAATTGATAAGGCCTTAGGCAAATTTACGATGTATAATTCACCTGGTTTTATTGTTTTTGACTACTTAAGCCGTATGTTTTCACCTTATGAGCTTAACCCAACACAGGTTGATCCACTTAAAGATGTCATTAACAAGACATTTGATTTTGAAAATTTGCGTACACAGAATGCATGTAAAGTGTATTTATGCGCAACTCATGTTTATACAGGGAAATTACGCGTTTTTACAACAAAAGAACTTACGACACAGACATTGTTGGCAACAGCATGCCTGCCATCAATCCATAATGCAGTTATGGTCGATGGGGAATATTATTGGGATGGTGGGTTTATTGGAAATCCTGTCTTTTTCCCATTAATTTATGATTGCGATACGCCCGAAATTATTCTTATTCAACTGAACCCAACGGTTCGCAATACATTACCAAAAACATCACGTGAGATTGCGGATCGTTTAAATGAAATTACAAATAACTCATCAGTTGTTCGTGAAATGCGTGCCATTCAATTTATTAGTGATTTAATTGATAGTGGGCAGCTTGATAGTAAAAAACACAAACGTTTGCATATGCATGTGATTGAAGATGAAGAAGCATTCCAAGAACTCGGCTGGTCGAGTAAGCTCAATACAGAATGGGAATTCTTGACGCATTTGTTTGAAAAAGGACGTAATGCGGGCGAACTTTGGCTTAAAAATAACTTTGATAAAGTAGGTGTAGAGTCAACGGCGCCTATGCGTGATCACTTTGTGGGTGATGCGTGGCATAAAAACAAATAAGAGTTGATTGTTTGCCAGTAAGGAAAGGGGAGCGTTGCTCCTCTTTTTTTATAAAAAGTGCTTCTTATCCTCTCTTACTTGCTCTGTTCAACGAATGCCATTTTAGAGACGTCTTATCTTATTCACTCATCAATGAAATAGGTGTATACATTAACCATGGATAAGATAGAATTTGGTCTAATGACATGCCCCTTGATAACATAATAAATGATAATGAAGTAAACAAATCGTCATCTATTGAAAACGATTTAGCTGAACCATCTGCTGCTGCGTATCTTTATTCAGGAATTTCTGCTTCAACGCATGCGCACGTTACGCATGCCATCGTTCCAACAAAGGCAATTTTAGTACATGTCTATGCAAAACACCCAAAAGTTCCGCCAACTCGTACGTTAGAAGCAAGCATGGAAGAAGCCTTAGGCCTCGCCGAAGCTATTAGCCTTGATATGCGTTATTATCAGGCCATTCCTATTCAAAAAATTAATCCATCAACCCTGATTGGCTCAGGGAATGTGGAGAATTTACGCCAAATTGTGGCTGCCGAAAAAGTTGAATTGGCTGTGTTTGATACCATCTTAAGTCCCGTACAACAACGTAACCTTGAACGTGACCTAAAATGTAAGGTAATTGACCGTACAGGTTTGATTCTTGAAATTTTTGGCAGACGTGCACGAACGGCAGAGGGGCGTCTTCAGGTTGACCTTGCTTTATTGAAACATCTTCGAAGCCGCCTTGTACGTGCCTGGACACACCTTGAAAGGCAACGCGGTGGGTTTGGTTTTACAGGCGGTCCTGGAGAAAGTCAGATGGAGCTTGATCGCCGTATGATTGATACACGGATCATGAAGCTGGAAAGTGATCTTGATCAGGTGAAGCGCACACGGAGTCTTCACCGAAAGCGACGTATGCGATCAGATACACCGATGGTTGCACTTGTTGGCTATACGAATGCAGGTAAATCGACGCTATTTAATCGATTAACGCAATCTGATGTATTCGCCAAAGACCAATTATTTGCAACCCTTGACCCTACGATTCGCCCTGTTAAGCTGCCGAATGGTCGAACAGTTTTATTGTCAGATACGGTTGGCTTTATATCAAATTTACCAACGCAACTGGTAGCGGCATTTCGTGCAACCTTGGAAGAGGTATGTGAAGCGTCCATTGTGCTGCATGTACGTGATGCTGCACACCCCGATAGCGACGCGCAAAAGCAGGATGTTTTATCGGTACTCGATCAACTTGAAATCGATCACGATGTTGAATTTTTAAAACCAACGATGATTGATGTTTATAATAAGGTTGATTTATTGCCCTCTGATCAGAAAGAAGCGCTTTCGAATATGACTCAGCGCGAACAATCTGCCGCTGCCGTATCGGCGCAAACGGGGGAGGGGATTGATCGCCTGCTCCAAACGATTCAAGATGCACTTTTTGATAATGCAACGCTTTATCAATTGCAATTACCACTTGAAGCAGGCGATTTATTAGCATGGTGCTATAGACGTGGTGTTATTGCGAACAGGGAAAATACAGATGCTGGCTGCGTGCTGAAATTGAATCTTAGTCAGGCTCATTATGATTACGTCAGTCAATATGTTGACAAAAATGCCCTGCAATTGTGTTGACTATTAGAGTATATACAGATCCCTTTTAATCATCTGACGTATCTTTAGTTAGTCTTCTCAAAATATGAACAAGCCTCTTTTGTTTATTGGAAGTATTTTTTATCATCTTTTAACTTGACAAGTTAATGAAGGATGCTATACAAAATAGAAGAAATTATTTTATTTTAAATAGAAAGAATAAATCATGAATAAAATTAAAAATGGCCTAAAGCTTTGTTTGTTTGCGTTTTTAGCGCATAACGCAATCGCAACTGAATTTAATTATACAACTGAAAAGGATTCTCTGAAACAATCGGTAAGAAAGATTATTCCTATTATAGGATTGGCTAAAGAAGTGATGGGATTTGAAGGGGAAGCTGTCACTATGTTTAAGAATAGTTTTGATACTATAAACCGAAAATATACTCGTCATGGTCTAGAACTTATGTACGCAGTTGTTTCTTGTGATCGAGATTCTGTTCAGAAGTGTCTTGATACGTTTGGGAATTCTATGTTACCATCGGAAGTGAGTAAAGCCTTTAATGATGCTGTTGAATACCATAATCTAGTAATTATGGAATGTATTTGGTGTCACGAATACGGTTATAAACCTACAAGTGAACAGCTTTTAAAGTTAACTAGAAATAAACCTGTCGGTGATATGTGGGATGTTGTTCTTTTTATTTTTGAACTATCAAAAGAATTTTCTTATGCTGAATTTGACGACTCATCCGCGGGCTATGCATTACTCATAAATGAGGTCGTTAAAACTGATCGTTTAGATATCCTGAAGCGTCTTTTAAAAGTAAGAGGCAGTGATAGAAAAGAGTTAGAGTATATCAAATCTGAAGCTACTAACGCCAGCCAGCCAGAAATTGCGGATTTTATTGATGGACTTCTTTTTTCATGCAGCGCCAATTTTATTGATGGACTTCTTTTTTCACATGAGTTAAAGAATCCCCTTTAGGGCTTCTTTAATTTTTGTATAAAAGAGACAAGCTCAGTCCTATCTATTCATAAGATTGTTTTGTATGTTCTGGTGATGACGTTGCCAGGTTAATAATTGCCTTGTTGGCTCTTATGAAATAAATAGTGCGTAAATTCTTGTAGCGTCTCTCAGTCATACGTATGTTTTTGATGTATACGGGGAGGTTCCTAAATTGTCATTTCGGATTAAATCCATATATGACACCCTGGGGAAGATTGCTCATCTATTTTTCATAAGAGCCTTTGGTTTTTATGGTGATTTTAAATAATGCTGAACTTGCCATAGAATAAAAAATGGAGGAGAGAGTGGGATTCGAACCCACGGTACGTTCGCACGCACAACGGTTTTCGAGACCGCCCCATTCAACCGCTCTGGCATCCCTCCATCGGGAATACGTAACGATAGCATTTTTTACAGCGCCCATTCAACACTGAAAATATTAATTTTGTCCATATGTCTGAAGGATAAGGTATATCATAAAGCTAATGTTCTATGATAGCTTAAATCCGTCCTTGTTAATATAAAATGCTGATTATAAAATTGAGTAAACCAATGAATCAACATACCGCACCATCAGAATACATGGCATTGCTAGATGCTCTTAAACAACATGTAATAACATCCCGTTATAGGGCTGTATTGAGTGTCAATAGGGAGCTCATTCTTTTATATCATCATATTGGTTGCCAGATTTTAGACCGCACAGGCCAGTAAAGGGTGGGGCGCTAAAATCATTGACTAGCTATCAAAAGATCTACGATCTGAGTTTCCAGAGATGAAGGGATTCAGTACGCGAAATCTTAAATATATGCGCAAATTTGCGGAAGAATATAGGATTAATTAACTTGGTCAACAACGTGTTGACCAAGTGCCAGAAAACATCAAGACGGCGCTTCCATCGATTGAAGAACTTGAGGCGATTTAATAGGGTAAGGCAATATTTAAAGGAAATACGATGACCCAAGATCTCACTCACCGAAAAGCAACGCTCACCGATCTTGCCACTATTATTGAACTCATTCGTGAAGATGATGAATTAGCACAAGGAAGAGAAAGTCAAAACGGTTATGATCAGCGTTATGTGGATGCATTTCATGGTATCAATAATAACTCCAATCACTATCTGATGGTTGTTGAGTATGCTGCAGAAATTGTAGGCACATGCCATTTAATGCTTATCCCATCGCTTAGTTTTATTGGATCAACTCGGCTTCAAATTGAAGAAGTCCGTGTGCGTAGAAAGTATCGATCCAAGAAAATCGGTGAATGGATGATTAAATCGGCCATTGCATTTGGTATTGAGCACGGCGCTAGAATTGTGCAATTAACGGCTAATAAAAAACGTGTGCGCGCCAAATCTTTTTATGAAAAGCTTGGTTTTGAGGCAACACATGACGGTATGAAATTGTCTGTAGAAGATGTGTGATGAACCTATACTGCTTTCAGATTCAAACATCTGCTTTTTCGTAAAAAGCAATCCCTTAGTGCATCTTCTTGCCATTTGGAACGTTTGTATCAACGGTTACTAAACAAATGCTACCCGCCTCATCTGAAAAACCGACTAGCAGAAACCGCCTATATTTTTTTCCCCTAACTTGACGCAACCAACAATTGAACGACCCACTAATGTTTCTGGTGTATAATGTACTGTATCATCAACTGCCTCTGTCGTTTTGGCACACCCATGTAATACTTATCCCATAATTTTTCATATATTACACCATCAAATCCTGGGACTAAACACCTAGAGACCTTTGCATGACTTGATTTTTTAGAGAGAGTTTTTAGAAAATCGTAACAGAGCACCGCAGAATACATAATATATTTGAGAAGAACTTGTAAGATTTGACGAGAAAATCACCTAAAAGTGCAGTCATGCGAAGGTTTTGCTTATCTTATTTAAGTTTAAATTCGAAGAATTTGTAGGTTTATTTCAACTATATGTAAGATTTAAAAATGTTAGTATGTGGCTTTAGAGTTTATTTTTTTGGAAAAATAAAATGAAAATCATCAAAATAATGTTGTTTAGTGCTTTAATTGGTAATTGCTTTGCTGTTCGTGATGACGTTAGGCGTTTATTTGATTCTGGGGATTATAATGGGGTAAGAAATGTGCTGGTTGCACAAGGAAATTTAATTAATACAGCTGATGATGGTGATAAATTTTACCTTATTGCTTCAACATCTCCATATGAATCCTTTAGTCAAGATTTAGATCCTATTTTAGCTGGAATGGATTTAACGCAAGTTGTAAATGTGATAGATGGAAATTCAACGGCTGCTGAACGATTGTTGTATTTTATGTCTGCTCATGGTAACCCAAATGAGAGAGATCAAATGACAATTAACGTTGTATGTGGATTATTGAATTTGCATGTTAGTGATAATACACATCAGGCTACCCCGCAACATTTCAATCGTGACCGAGGATTGATATTTATTAACGAAGCTGCTCAACATAATTGTCGTCATGCACAATATTGGTTGGGACATTTTTACACAGTTCCAAATAGTCCAACGGGTTTAAATATTTTAAAGGCAATACAGTGTTTCACAGATGCAAGGGTACATATCAAAGCCATACAAAGATTACGTGATATGGGAATATCTATTGAGTCGCTTGTCCTTTCGGCAGAAGAAACAAGCCCTGTTTTTATAGGTAAAAATACACGCGAAAAATTTAGAGATGAAATTATTATTCCTGCATATGAAAAAGATTTGAAAAATTTCACAGCCCAACGTAGAGGTTGTCTGTGTTGGTCTAATGTTTTAGAATTATCAAGTGTTGTTTTTGCTGGAACCTCTACAGCTTTTGCATACGGTGCAACACAAGGAGATTCACGATTAGCTTTAGTAGCTGGTGTGCTTGGGACTTGTGGTCTGGTATTAAAAGGTTTTGCTCATTTCACTTCTGGAGAAGCAAAAGAAAACTCACAACAATTAAATATGATTTTAAAGGATTTGAAATTAAATCCTATGCCTATTTTATCGAATGGCTCAGGTGACAGTGTTTAACTCATTAAAAATAATTTTATCAATTTGCCTTTCCATGGGTTTTTGCTTTAGTTTTTTTTAAGAATTAAACACGTCGCGATTAAGAAAGTATTTCATTAACTCTTTATTAAGCAGTGTAATTGTATGCTAGTGTTATAGCCTTTAAGCAAAAGCAGCCTATTATTGTGTTGAAAATTGTTGTTATTCTTATTTTTTCTGTAGCGCATGCATGTGCATTTTTAAAGTATTTTTCAGCGGCAGAACGCACAAAATTCAATGCGCTTATGGAAAATACTGGCATTGTGAAGGAAGAACAAAAGCGTATTGAAAATAAAATATTGACACTGGATTCAGGATCAGGACAGCGCCTTGAAATTATGCGTTATCTTACAAAGGGTTTGCGAAGGCCTGAAGGGGATACTCTAACTTGGGATAAAGTTAATGAACATAATGAACCGATCGATGCATCGCAGCTGCCGCCAGTCCCCATAAAGTCAGCGAAACCCGTCAAAAATGTACCGCCGCCTAAAAATTTGGCAACTGATTTTATTGATGCCATATTGAATTTAGCAAACTATCGCATGCCAATTGCGGAAGCTATTGCAGGGGAACGTGAGCCAGGACCAGAGCTTGGGTCTGTCGCAAACCCGACAACAGGAGAAATAACCCCTATTGCTAATCCTGATTATTTTGCTCTGATTAATAATGCGATGACCATGAAAGATCGCATTGCTTTAGTAAATTTATTTAAAGTTGCCGATGGAACAAAAATTCCTGTTATTAAAGTCATTTTATTTAATATCTTTAAAAATCATCCCGATCAACAGCAGCGATCTAAAATTATTCATACACTTTATGCATTGAATGTTAAAGCATTGCAGGAAAAATTAATACGTTTTAATATGTTAAAAGTATCAATGGATTACGTCCAGGCGCTTAATATGTTGCGTGCTGAAGCGTTAGATATATATTTGAAATCAAAAATATTCGAATCGTTACTGTCGGGGCTTGAGTCTCAAATTGTTGATGAATCCTTTAGTAAGATTATTGTTTATGATCCAGTTGTTCAAAAAGCTATTATTGAAAATTTAAGAAAATTAACAGCATTTTTGCCGTTGGATAATCCGCAACATAATACCTTGAAACAAAATTTAATGGCTCTTTTTGCCACTCTTGCGCCCAAAGTTCCATCAAATATTGATAATCTAATTAATGTTGTTAGCCATCAACTTGGTGCAAAAACATGGGCAACAAAACAAAAAATTATTATTGTGCAAGGTATTGCTGATATGACCGTTTCTGTGCGTAATAGAATTGGTACGCAAGGGGAGAGAACCATTCGAACCTACAAAGACAAACCTGGCCAGGAATTAAGGCAAGCCATTGATAGTTTGCTTAAAAAATACGGAAGCACAGAAATGAGTACAGAGGAGTTTGCTATTCTTGCTGATGAAGAAGAGGTGGAGGAAGAGGCAGCGCTTACGGCACTAAAAAATCCTGATAATGGAAGAAAGAATAGAACTGCTGTGCAGAAAGGGATAAGATCCCCTCATCCTCAACCTATCGCTGGGTGATGTAAAATTTGAACTAATAAAGCCTCAGTTATATCGAGAAATTACGTGCACGAAGCTCTTTAAGTGTCAACATATCTTTCCATACACAGCTTTTTTGGCTGGGAGATCGCATAATGTATGACGGATGAAAGGTTGGCATTGCTAAAATTAGTGTATCGCCTGCATCATCGTTGTGTAATAGCGTACAGGCGTCCTGCAGAAAAGCCCCCAAAAGTGTTCGTTTTAACTTTTTACAGTCTCTGAGTGAGTTACTTGTTAAAACTAACAGTATTGTTACTCCTTTAAATTATAATTTTATTGTATAAGCATGCATTAAAGTATGAAACATTTTCTAAAATAGCTTCTCTATAGCTATTCAACTGGTTCGTTAAAGTTTCTTGATGTCCTACAAAAACCTCTGGTTGTTCAATAATATACTGAATAATATCATTATATGCATGCTCTATATGATTTGTCATAGATAACAAAGGATTTTGTGAGAACACTTGCAATGCTGTTTCTACTCTTTTATCACGATTTCTCTCACGCAAAACAAAACGCATTGTTCTGTGAGAAGCCGCATAGTTATAAAGACCATTTCCAACTAAAAATCCTCGAAAATCACTCTCCATAATTCGGAACTCTTTTGCATCCAATACTCTAAAATCAATGACTCTTAAAATAGGATGAGAATCATATTGCGTAACAAAACCAAAGTTTTCAGGATTATTTAAGAGATCTTTAAGACGTAAAATACGTGTTAATATATCCAGAGTTACCATTTGTTGTATAAAATTCTGAGTAACTGAATCATCAAAGAAAGATTCAATTGCATCAAAATCATTTTCTCTAGGAGAATCTTTGATAATCCCAAGCTTACCCCACACTGTTTCGCCAAAGGCCTCTTCCTTTGTTATAAGGTCTTTAAAAAGTTTAAATACTCCTGTGTGAGCTGCATCAAGTGTAGCTATGTAGACATCTTCAGGACTTCTTTGGAAAAAATGAGATTCACAGCCAACACCTGCATATTGTAAAATTCTATAAATCATAAGTTCTTCAGGTGCTACAAGTTTTGCAGCACTACTTTTTGAAGAAAGACGACCTTCTGAATGTGTTTTGACGTAATATTTAAGCTTTGCACCTGTTTGCAAAGTAACAAATACAGTTTCACCTAATTGTACACCACCAATTTTAATATCTGTCTCAACGAGGGCGCCAGGAAAAGCTGCAGAAAAATATTCAATGGATTTATCATCGAGACGATCTCCATGAACAGCCTCCATTGCAGTTTTGATACCTATAATTTTATCAAAAAAATCAAGAAAAGCTCCGTCTTTGCATTTTCTAAGACGTTCTTTAAGCCTATTAGTTAAAAAACTTACGCTTGATGCTTTTTCTGGGCAATCATAAGCTAATGTTTGATTTGTTAACAGAGACCACTCAATTCCCCAAGATTCAATAATAGAAGGCTCAAAATGAGTTTCAAAATTTTCTCTTGTTAATATACGAGCTTACCTTTGACTCATGACTTGTCCAAGTGTAAATTCAATAATCGTAAATGAACCACTGTTTTTTACTGGCGTCATCATGTCATTTATATCACTGCAGTAAGCATGCATGATGAAAAGACAACTAATACTAAATGATGTAATATGAAAACGAATTTTCAGCATAATATAAACTTTCAGATTAGATTGAATTGAATTTATTGTATATTTATTTTTATACAATTTATGATTATTGTAAAATGCTAAATATTGCAAGTAAAATCCCACTGTATTTTGCAACCTTAAATTGAAGTATTTTCTAAATAGAAAATAATTTTATTATTTTTTATATCCTATTTCAATATTTATATATCTTAAATACAAATATAAATTCTTTTTTGAAATATACAGCTGACCAGCTATCTTCTTCACCAGAATTGTCCCATTTGTGTAAAGGGCCTCATCAATCGTTGCTTTGTACATGGCATCTTGAGACATTCCTTTAGGTCTACCACCTTTTCGGCCACGTGCTCGCGCTGCTTTAAGTCCTGCTTACGTTCGTTCAATTATAAGTTCGCGTTCAAATTCTGCAATGGAACTTTTTGAAACTTGTTAAATGCGTAAATTTGCTATTACATGGAACTTAAGAAGAAGCATCCAATCTGTATCATCTGCAGAAAATAACAAATGTATAGGATCAGATGGCTCTGTACCAACTAGACAAAAATTAATAGCTTGTATACCTGAAAGAGGAATGATGTTTAAGAATCTGACATGTTCTGCTGTTTGAAGACGTTGTAATCTTATTTCTCTTGAATCCATTGTTAGAGTACTTGCTCCTTCATAATGAACACTATATCTATTAATAAGTGGCTGCATAATTAATACCAATTCACGTTCATAAGCACTGATTAGCTGAGAAGGTACTTTATACATATTCATATAATACCAAGAAAAAGATAATTCTGTATTAAGCCATTTTTTTCCTTTATGACGTGTATCTTTATCTTCAGTTGGAATAAGTTGTTGTAGAAAAAAATTAGGTGTAGCACGATCCAGACGATTGTATTCTTCTTCTTTTGTTTGGCTTGAATAATCAACATAGGAAACCGTCATTACAAAAGGCAAATCTCTTAAATCTGGTCGTTTATTTTTTAGTGTCCACCGTGAAGGCCAGTTCCTCAATGTATTATAACAATCGCAAGTCTGATCTGATGCTTTTCCTTTAGGCTTATCAGACGCATCAGCTTTAGCTATGCAAGGTGCAAGACGTGTATGTATACATGCAATAATCATTTTAATACCCCCACATTGTTCATGAATAGATATTAATTCATGAACAATGCGATCACTGTCCATATCATGTACAATACGTTGTTCACTATGCCAGCCATACATAGTCCACGTTCGAATAAATCCATGATAACTTTCAATTTTATCTTTTATATTTTCAAGAGTTTCAATCGCTTGCTTTGACGCTTGCTCATCACATGCTCTACACAAATCACCAACAAAATGCGTTATTTTATCTTTTGCTGCGATGATATTTTCTTTTACCTTGATTGTGCTCTCACTTAAGATCAAAGCTTCTATTCCTAAATATCTTTCCCACTGATTTTGACATTCATCCAAATAAGGAATGATATTATGTGTTCCATTTACACAACTATCATATACGAATTGGTCGCTATGATTAGCAAGGGGTATGTCAATAATTTGATCAGAATTTGTAATAACGCACAAATTTGACATTGCAAAATTTGTGCTAGATAAATCTAAATTTCCACTTTTGTTTGACTTTGTCTTTTTTGATGAAGACACAGATCTTGTTGTTTTTGATGAATTTGTTATATCTTCAATTAAAGCTGTTTCCGTTTGAATTCCCACGTAAAGCATGTTTTGTTCATTTGCAAGCTTTTGATGTGTTCTTTTTACATGAGAAGCAATTTCTGTATTTCGCTCAGAAGAACTAAATAATGGAGCAAATACATCTTCAATACCATCAAAACTTGCTCCAAGTGCAAACGAGATCGATAAAAAAAAACATAATTGAATAGATAAAGATTTTATGGGCATTCGATATTCCTTCTACTGATTAACTATTAAGTAGAGAAATGCCCTCTATACCCTCTATTATACCTTCATTATCTGAGGAATTTTCTAACTCAGATTCATCATCAGAATCGCCAGTCACTAATTTAATTGGTCGCGCGCGAATAATCATCTTATGATCGCCAGCATAATACATTTCATGCGCCTTATCCCAATTCTCATGGAGTGATTTATTTTCAACAAAAGGCTTATACCACTGTATGTCTCTTTTTAGTTTTTTATAATATGTTTTATCGGCAAAAATTAGTTTTAGTGATAGCTGAGTCCATCTATCAGAATATTTATTCGCTCCTTTTTCTAAAACAGGGATAATTCCACTATTTGCATATGTTGTTCCGCAAACATTAACATATTGAAACGTATCACTTTCTAGATAAGGAAGAATATGATTCCATGAACCAATCTCCAATGAAACAGTGGATAAAACAAGAACTGTCAGGTAGGTGAAATTTGGTTGCATTTCAATCATAAAAGTAGAAAAATCATTGGTACTCATATGAGTTCCTGTTAAATCCACTGCCCATACCGCTCTATACTGAATTACAGAATGATCTAATGCTTCATGTTCTGTACTTCCATACGAACTACGCTCAGATAAAGGAGGTGTGATAATAAGGTCTTTAATACTATCAACAGCATAACGTAAGCTTACTGCTCCTGTAAAATCGCTTAATATTTCAGGTGACTTAACTTTTTGATCAAGTTTTAAAATTCCATCTTCGATCGACCAAACTTTTGAGCAAAGGAATAAAATGAATAATATCGTTTTCATTTTAACACACCCCTTTTAACGCATTTTTTATTACATGTGATCTTATTTTATTTTTACAAGATTAACGTATATGTTTCAATCAATATATAATTGCAAAGTCACTCATCTTTAAACATATTTAAGCTTATTCATTCGGAATAAAAACAGCACCTATAGAAGACGTCTTAATTTAAAACGAACACTTTTGGGGGCTTCCACAGGATCCCAAAAACCCCAATTATATCGAGAAATTACGCGCACGAAGCTCTTTAAGTATCAACATATCTTTCCATACACAGCTTTTTTGGCTGGGAGATCGCATAATGTATGACGGATGAAAGGTTGGCATTGCTAAAATTAGTGTATCGCCTGCATCATCGTTGTGTAATGGCGTATATGGCAATAATTCACCACGTAGTTTTAAAATGCCATCGTCTCGCCGTAACAGTGTTTTAGTTGCAACACCACCCAATAGTAATATAATTTTTGGACGCACCAAAGCAATATGGCGTTCGATAAATGGTAAACAGTACGCGATTTCAGATGTGGTTGGTGGACGGTTTCCTGGGGGACGCCACGGAATAATATTGGCAATATAGACCATCGTCCGATCAATGCCAATTGTGGCCAAAATAGCATCCAGTAACTGCCCACTTTGTCCGACAAAGGGTTCTCCTGTGCGATCCTCCTCCGCTCCTGGTGCTTCACCAATTAACATGATATCGGCTTTGGGATTACCGCCTGAGAATACGGTAGTAGTAGCTGCCTTTACTAAATCACACCCAGTCGCTGTTTTCATTGCTTGACGTAATTCTTCTAATGTTGTGCATGCACGCGCAGGGTGCGCGTCACCTAAATCATTTCTTGCTAAGCCCGTTTTTACAGGGGCGCGTCCTTGTTTTGCTGAATCTCTTGATAGATCAATTGGTGATGGCTTTGTTGGCGTGGCAAGCGTAACTATTGCAGGCATGACCGTTAATGAAGAATCATATGGTGAATGATTGTGAATGGCTTTTGGTGTGTTTAAGGTGGAGAGGGATTGATCAGCCGTTTGATAATAATCACGTGGTGCATCACTGAACAACGTATCAGCGCCCATGGCGTTATACCAGTCTAAAAGTGGCAAATAATGTGTTATACTCTGCGTCATACCTAGGATTATAATGATAATTCTATTAAAATGAAATGATGAAAATAGCTTTGATAAAAAGTAGACACTTTCTTGGCTCTTATGCAAAACGAGTGGGTAAGTAACTCAAGCAAGTTGGCTATGAATGCTGTATAATTCTCCTTAAAAGAAGGAGTTTATCATGCACATCGAACAGTTATTCAGCCAAGCCTTAGGCATTATAGATCCATGGAAGATTGAAT
>CANLGW010000025.1 GCA_947490395.1 Alphaproteobacteria bacterium | reverse complement strand
CGTTATGGCATTAAATTCCATATTATTGCAGGGATTGTGAATCTGAAAAATGGATTTGCTACGGCATAAAAAATAAAATGGGTTGGGGGCGCTTTGACAACTCATTCATCAGAGGAGGCGGAAAGACTTACGCAGTAGGTCTATTATTTATACCGTAAAAGGGCCATCTGGTTTGCCGTTGATAAACTGCACAACATAAGGGTTTCGTGTGGAATCCATGTCATCAACGGATCCTTGCCATACAAATTTCCCCTTAAAGAGGAGACCAATTTGGTCGCCAATTTGACGAAGGCTATGAATATCATGGGTAATTGTAACAGCGCTGGCACCAATATCACGGACACAACGTACGATTAGATCGTTAATTGTGCCACTAACAATGGGATCCAAACCAGTTGTTGGCTCATCAAAGAAGATGATGTCTGGGCTGGTTGCAATAGCGCGTGCCAGCGCGACACGTTTTTGCATGCCCCCTGACAGTTCGGCGGGATAAAGATTGGCAACTTTTGCAGACAGATCAACGGCACCCAGTTTTTCAAGGGCAATTTTACGTGCCTCCGACCGTGCCATGCCTGCACCCTGGATGAGACCAAAAGCGATGTTATCCACGATGCTCATGCTATCAAATAAGGCACCGCCCTGAAAAAGCATGCCAAAATGTTTTAGTGCTTCGCGTCGCTCACTGCTGGTTAGTTCGGCAAGGTTTTTACCTTTTACTCGGATTTCCCCTTTGTCAGGCTCAATCAATCCTAAGATGCATTTAATTAAGACGGATTTTCCTGTTCCAGATCCGCCAATGACGACGAATGATTCACCTGCTTTAACAGAAAATGTAATACCATTTAACACAACATTTGTACCGAATGCTTTATAGAGATTTGTTACTTCTATTAAGGGTACGTCATTATGTTCGGCAGTATTTTGTTCTGTCGTTTGTTCCGTCATAAAAGCCATTCCTAAATTTTTTCTAAAAGACTCGCTTTCAGCGTACTGGCTTTAGGTTAAGAATTCAAGGAAACAACAGATGGTCATTATTGTTTGTTAATGATTTATTGAATTTCTGCTTTGAAGAGAGAGGCTCATGTTTGAAGTCCAATGCTTTTTATGGGCTCTGTCACATCTGTTGAAGTCAAATAAATAAGCTATTATCCTGTAAAAAAATAGGAGTAATTTAGGAGTAATTTATGCCTGAAATTTCTCGGGATCTATTCAAATATTTTAAAGGATTTTGTCAACACCAAATGTGATTCTTCTATTTGTTTACTTGAAGAGTCGTTTTTCGTTAAGTTATCATGAACTTGAAGAAATGATGGGCATTTGTGGTGCAAATGTTGATCATTCAACATTACAGCGTTGGGTTATTGGATGTGATCTAACATGCTTCGTCTTTAATAATTTTTGCGTTCTAAAGGCGTGATGCGTCTAGATGGGGCTCGCTTTGTAAAGAAACTTTCTTGCCTTTCACAGATACGATGGAACCATTTTTCCCCCTTTTAATATTATACTCGTTTGCCTCACTATTGTTTGTAGGTTGTAAAATTATACTTTAATGTATACGAATTGCTATTCGTGGTGATTCTGAGAAATGTTGAATTTACTTGTTTTTTCTGGATGATCACACCCGCCAGGTTCTGCGTAACGGTGGATGGAGAACATTCTGACTAAGGTTCAAACAGCAATGGAACTTGTTTCAATAATATACGAAAAAGTGGTTATTCAAGGAAGGCGCAGAAAGTATAGGCTTCGACATAATTTTTTTGACATTTCCATTAAAGATAATTAATGTCTATCAATTAACGATTCTTATTATATTTATTGGAGTTTAGTGTGTTTAAGAAACTTTTTATGTTTTTCTCTTTGTTTATGGTGTTTGTGGGCAATGGTTTTACTATGGGGGGGGGAGTGCTTGGCTGGTCTCAGGGGTCGTGTGGTGACGGGAGTTGTAGGTCAGCTATTTTCCCCCATCCTTGTACATTTATTGATACCTCTGTTTATCAAGATGTAAAATATTCAGAAAAAAAAATAAATAAAGCACAAAAAAAAGAGAAGCATAATTTGCTTGCTAATCGAACAGAGACTGGTCGCAATAAAGTTATTGATGTGCCTAGGAAAGCTCAACCTACTGTACAGAAAAATCATATCATAATTGATAAAAGTAATAATATTTTAAACAATGTTGATTATTTATTTGATAATTATGCTGAGGCTTATTATGCTGAGGCTTATTGTGTTGAGTCCGAGTCAGATCTTGTAAGAATTCTTAGATATTGATGAAGGCAAGCGAGATGGGGCTCTGTCGCATTTGTTGAATTCAAATAGAACATTCATTATCCTGTAAAAAAATAGGAGTAATTTATGCCTGAAATTTCTCGGGATCTATTCAAATATTTTAAAGGATTTTGTCAACATCAAGTGTGATTCTTCTATTTGTCTACATGAAGGGTCGTTTTTCGAAGAAGTATACTCACCTGCTCGTTAACCATTTCGCTGCATGCATTAAACATGCTTCTTTATCTAATTGAAAATTATGATCAAACCACAGTCCTTTAAGGCGTGTTAGGGTATTTCCCATATGTACACCAGGTACGTAACCGATGTGCAGCAAATCCTTTGCTGTTATAGGAAATGGGGGCAGGGTGGAAATATTACGTACATGGTGGCGCGTGATATGAATGGGTATTCCAGTATTTTCTTCTGTGCCTTTTGCATGCGCTAAAAGGTTTGCATCAATCCACCATTGTGGATTTATAAGTGCGATTTCTTTTAGGTCTTTTGTCAGGAGTGCTTTGAGTTTTTGTTGCTGTGTACGTGATAATTTAAGTGGACAATAAGCTAGGTCGGAGGATGTCAGTAACGCACTTAACCGTCTAATTGGGCAGATATTGCTGCGATCGTAAGATCGCTCCAGTATGATAAGGCGCCGATAAAGAGAGCTATCTATAGGTGTTTTAAGTGTATGTTCCAGCAAACCATAATTTTGTAAAGATTGAATGATCACATGTGGCCATGGTTGCGCTAGAATACTGAGTAATTCCCGTTGGACACGTTCAATACTAAGAGCAGATATTCCCTGTATCAGGGTATCTAAAGGTGGCAAAATCGCTAAATCAACATGCCCATTGCCAAAACATCCCCAAAAACGAAAATAACGCCAAAGACGTAAATAGTCTTCGGTAATACGTTGATGGGCATTGCCAATAAAACGCACACGCCGATTGCGCAGATCTTGTATGCCATTAAAGGCATCGTAGAGTACGTTATTATGATCTACATACAACGCATTTATAGTGAAATCGCGGCGCATGGCATCGATAATGAAGGAAGTTCCAAAGGTAACCATAGCATGACGACCATTACTTTTAACATCACACCTTAGGCTTGTCACTTCCAGGGGCAATCCTTTATACAGAATTGTTAATGTGCCATGGTCGATGCCTGTTGGAAAATAGGTGATTTGGTTTTGTTTGCAAAAATGAATGACCTCCTGCGGCGTGGCGGCGATGGCAATGTCAATGTCAGGAGGTGTTATGGGTTTTGTGTGGCTTGTCGCTTGATGATTAATTCTTGGATGATCAAGTAAGGCATCTCTTACGCAGCCTCCAACAAGGCGTGCATCGATATGATATTTTGCACAAAGATTCAAAAACACCCACGCCCTTTTATCAATGTAATCGGGCATAGCAAAGGGCGTTTTAGAAAATGTTGGTTGTTTCACAGCAGGCAAACATGTATAGGGGTGTTAGCGCAGTATACTGCTTTTAGATGATTTTGCGAATGCTATTGTCGGCGAGCCAGCTTTTTTGGCGTGTGCTATCCAGAAAAACAGTCGCTGCATCACCCACGTCGGCTTTCGCTTTCTAGGGATGGCAGCGGATGAAGTATAATTATTTTTCGCAGAATGATCTGAATTGGATATCTTATATTGTTTGAAACAATTCTTTAGACGTATCGATGCCAGCTTTTAACATTTTGCTATTTGCTGTGTGTTTGGTTTGATCTTCAATTACCTTCAGATACACCTCTGCTGGGTTAATGGAAGAACCTTCATATGTGCTAGGTTTGAGTCGACCTGTACCATTTTCTCCAGGAAAACAAACTCTTAATTCGCCTGATTCATCTGTTGCCTGGAAGACACCAGGAAGGACTTCTGATAGTTTATTTACGTTATTAAAATTTGCTAATGGTATTCTTGCATATTTTAAATCTTTACCATTTGAGTAGCGTGCAATGACGAAGCCATCATTGGATATATGCATACTTTCATATTCGCCAATACTATAGCCATTGACGATAGAGGCTTTATTGAGACGGTTTTCAGAACCATTAGCTTTGACAGCAGAAAAATCAAGATTAATTGATGAACTTTCAGATCCGTTATCCCATGTAATTTCTAATGCTGGTGGGGAAGAACTGCTCTCCGTTGCTGATGTCGGATTAAACCCTAAGAGTTTTCCATCGACATCAAATTCAACTTTTACCCCAGCGCCACTTGCATAGTCACTGCCAATTGTTATGTCAGGATTTTCTGGTACACCAAATGTAATATTCCATACATGTTTTCCTGTGGTAAGTGTGGGTGTATCCTCTGTTTTTGTCCATAGGGTCTCAATATTATGTGCTTTCCCTGTTGAATCAACAACACTGATTGATGTTTTGAAAGGCGTCGTCGAATCAGGTGAGAGCGAGAAAAAGAAAGCCGCTTTATCGGTTGTTTCTTTGATGGGGTCAATTTTGGTTAAATCAAGAGTTGTTAAGTTTTCAACGGATTTATCATTTGCATTTATCGTGGTGCCATCTGGATTTGTTAAAAACACTTGTAAGCGTTGTCCAAGCTGATTGCGCACAATATTATCTTTATCGGGCGCAAATGTACCATTAAATGTAACGCCAAATTTATCGGTTAATTCATCCCTTACCATGACAGCTGATCGCGAAACTGTAGAGCCTGCTAGTAAAGAGAAGTGTGTCGCCACATGTGATTCAACGGGTGCGCCCGTTTGATTGAGATGGCGAATACGTGTGTAATCGATGTCGCAGCCGCCATTTATCGTTTCAGACATGACACCAATGAATTCCATTGGCGCGCCTGCGACGGTATCAGAGGCGGCAATATTTGCCGCATGTCCTTTCATTTTTTGATTGCATAAGCTCAAGCCTTGTATGCTGATTGCAAAGGAGCTTCCATTATTAATTCCATCGATCATGATTCATTATCCTTAACTACATGTTGCGGTTTTTTATAAATGTTAAGATAGCATTTCTGTGCTTGTGGGTATTGGAACGGGCGGTTGCATTGTTTGCGTTTGGTATAGACGCATGGCTTTATCCATGTATGTCATTCGATCAAGGTTATAAATAGGCACACTTCCAGAATAGGGGACAACAAATTCTTTATTGCTAAAATCAATGTCTGTGATGCGACTTTTTAATTCGATTTCCGCATCCAATGGATTGTTGTATATGCCATAGGCTTCGATAGCGATTGTGTGCTCACCCTTTGGTGCATCATCACCATCGCTCATTTTTCCATCCCATATAAATTTATTGCGTCCTTTTTTAGCGTCAATTTCTTTAATGAAAATTAGATTGCCTTCATCGTTATAAAAAGAAATTTTTGTTGTATGGGGATGTTCTGAGAAGTGGAAATAAATTTCCTGTTCATCATCCTGAAGGTCAAAACGATTGCCTGAATGCTGAACATCTTTACCCTGTAACTGAATAGCGGCTGTGCTAAAATTAGCTTTTTGTAAATGCAGCCCTTTTTGTTGCGTTGTAGTCATTTCATGCGTATTTGCAAGAAGAACCAATTGCCTTAGTGAGTCAGCTACTTTATCGGCATCAAAATCACTGCCAGGAAAGTGATTCTTGATTTGTGCGAATAACATTTCAAGCGTAAATTTGATGCTGTCTTGACCTTTTATGCCTAAGGTTCGATGTAGGTCAATACTGCTATCATTATGCCCAATATTATGATTTAGTTCTTGTAGGTCAAAACTGTTTTTTCTTTTCTTTATAGCTTGATCATCGTACGTGAGAACAGGTGACATTGCTTTTTGAATATTTCCAGCCATGGGTTACATCTCCTGTTGTTCAGTATTTTTAGGTAATATTTGGATTGCGTCAGGTGAAACCTCAAGATCAGCATCAACTAAAATAAGCTTGATGCTTTCGCGATTCTGGCTGAGAAGTCGTTGCATTTCCTTTTTTTCACCTTTGAATATGAGGCGCGCTTTTCCATTATCAACAGTTAAATCCATGTCCACAGCGCCTAGTGTATGGTGGTGCATTTGCACGCTGATATTGGTGTTCCTTATATTAAATTCGCGGTTGATGCGTGAATGAAGGGTATTAATGATGGTGCGTATTGCATCTGCTTTTTGTGTTGTTTCTTCGGCATGTGCAATTATTTGTTTTGCCTCCTGTTCTGGGCTATCACGGAAATTGGAATCTCCGCCGTGTGAGCCGCCACCAAGCGAGCGTTCTGTTTGGTGCCAGGCGGGGATTGCATTCATGGTTAACGTTGGATTTGAACGTTCTGATTGATCAAATAAAGCATGTTCAATTGGATGCATTGTAAGAGCTGATAAGGGGATTTGAATCACCGATTGTGGAATGGGGTGCTCTGTTGCTGTGGCGCTTATGCTGACGTTATTTAGTTTGGCTTCATGGCGCATAATTTTTGATAAAGCTTCAAATGCCTCACGCTTGCTATTATTTGCTATATTTTGCGTGCGTCTATCTTGGGCGTTTGATAAATCAATAACTGTATCTTCATCAATTATTGTCGTTTGTTCTTTTAGGGTAATTTGCGCATCTTCAGCATGATCTGATGATAAACTGTGTGGCATTGTAAGAGGACTTGGTTGAATTATTTCTGATAATTCAAAGACTTCGATGGGTAAATGAGGAAGGACAATGTGTGAATAAGGAGCCACATTTTCAGGTGGGTGTAAGGTAATTTCTGCCGCTAAGGTTGTTATTAATATACGTTCTATTTCGTCAATATTATCTGTTGGCATAATATAAAGCGAACGTGGATCGTTATGTAATGTTTTGCTTGGCTTTATTTTTTCATCCTCAATATCATGTAAATAATTAGAAAATATATCTTGTAACCCAGTATCAGCATCGTTGCTAGGTGATTGTTTGGTGATATGTACCGTTTTTGCTGATGCATGACGTATGGATGATGGGTCATTTGATGTATTATTTACATGGATGTATGCCATAAAAAAGTCACTAGTTGAATTGTTGTTATAGTTTGTGTTTAGTGCAAGATGCATGCCAGAAATCGCTTGCATTAAAAATTCTCTCATTTAAAATGAATTTAGTTAAATTGTAACTTTAGGTGTAAAATGCAAAATCAAGGAAATGACTCAACAATGAAAATTCTCGTTGGTGTCGTTCTCGTAGCGGTCGTGGCGATCGTTGCATATATGACAGTGGGCGGAAATTCATCGTCTGATACAAAAGAAAAAATGGGTGCCGTTTCTACCAGGTCAGCTGATGCTGATAAAGTAGGTTTTACAGCTGCACAAAAGAAAGAAATTGAAGAAGTTGTTATAAAACTTGTTCGTGAGCAGTCTGATACATTTATGGCTGCGATCAATGAAGGGATGCAATTACAGCAAGAAAAAGTCGCACAAGACTTGGTTAAAACAGCAGCAGCTGAAAAAGAGAATATCGTAAAGAATTCTGTAGTTTGGGGTGATCCAAAAGCAGCTATGCGTGTGTATGCGATGATTGATCCAATGTGCCCACATTGCCATGACTTTATGCGTGTTGCTATTGCGGTTCTGGAAAAATCAAAAGATATTTCTTTTTATATGGTTGTTGCGCCAATATTGGGTGCGAATTCAGTCGCTGTATCAAAGGTAATTTTGGCGTCAAATATGCAAGGTGCGGACAAGTCTAAGAAATTAATGGCTAAGTTTGTTGATAATGTAACAAGACTTGATCGTGCTAAGTTTATTAGCCTCATTAAAGAAGCGGGTATTGATGTTGCGCGTTTTGAAAAGGACGAAGCATCAGATACCGTTGAGAAGCAATTGTTGGCTAATGTTGGTATTCTTGAAAAATTAAAAGTTCCAGGTGTTCCAACGATCTTTGTTGAAAATAAAGATGGTACATTTATTTCATCACCACCAATGAAGCCTGAAGATTTTGTGGTGCTTGCGGATCGTTTGAAGGATGGTGAAGACATTAGTAAGCCGTCAACAAAACCAAAAAAAGAGGAAGCTAAAAAGCCAGAAGCAAAAGCTGATGTAAAGGCAGACGCGAAGAAGGAAGAGGCTAAAGTAGACACAAAAGCTGATGTAAAGAAGGATGAAGCCAAAAAGCCAGAAGCAAAAGCTGACGTAAAGTCAGACGTAAAGAAGGAAGAGGCTAAAGTAGATACAAAAGCTGATGTAAAGAAGGATGAAGCCAAAAAGCCAGAAGCAAAAGCTGACGTAAAGTCAGACGTGAAGAAGGAAGAGCCTAAAGCTGACACAAAAGCTGATGTAAAGAAGGATGAAGTCAAAAAGCCAGAAGCAAAAGCTGACGTAAAGTCAGACGTGAAGAAGGAAGAAGCAAAAGCTGATGTAAAAGTGGGCGTTGATAAGAAAAAAGCATAAGCTCTTTTTATAGGTAACCGAACGAGGGGGGCGAAATGCCCTCTTTTTTTATGTTACAACATGTTTATGTTTGTGTGTCTGGTGCTTCATTTATGTGGTATTCAAAATCATTTGTATATTGCCCCTTGAATTTTTTTGAAAAAGGACTATTTTGTATAGTGATAGGCAACTATCTATGGCAATAAACCGTCTATGGAATAGGTGTTACGGACCCGGGGGCGGTACCCGGCGTCTCCACCATGTTATGGGGACGAAATAGGATCGACGTGCATAATAAAGGTATTCGTTTTGCTCGGTATGGTACCACCGTTATCGGACTAAATATTATAAAAGGCAACGTAAGTTCTCTTTTAATTGGTGGATCACTTGTATCCGCGAACCGCAACCGTCGTCGTGCTGCCAATGGCAACCGTCGTCGTAGCGACGTTCGTAAAGCTGCTTAAAAATTCGTTTTACGAATAATACAGTAGTTTTCCAATAGCGGTTTGGGGACGCCGGGCAACAGAACGTCCCCACTGATTATTATGAAAGGGAGTTTTATCGTGAAGCATAAAGATACCATTGATTATGAAGGTTTGGTGCAATCCGCTGTTCGTAAGGTAATGCGTGATGTCTTGCGCGATGTCGCTAAAAATGGTTTGCCAGGTAAACATCACTTTTACATTGATTTTGTCACACATTATCCAGGTGTTGAAATGCCTGCTTATTTGCGTGAAGATTATCCCGATGATATGACGATTGTTTTACAGTATGAATATTGGGATCTCGTTGTTGATGATAAAAAATTTTCAATCACATTGACGTTTGACGATGCAGAAGAACGTTTGATAGTTCCATTTGAAGCGATTATTAAGTTTGTTGATCCATCCGTTAATTTTGGCTTAGAGTTTACGCCAGATTTAAATGATTATACGGAGTTGGATTTAGATCCCATCTTTAGTGAAATGGATGATTCGCAAAAAAAGGAGATAAAGCCCCTTGCTGAAGGTGAGTCAAATGTTGTGACGCTTGATGCATTTCGCAAAAAGTAGGAATGCTTTCTTCCCATTAGAGGTTCTTTACAGCATGTTATTGTCATAAATGCTAGGGGGTTCAAGTGTGATTGCTAAAAAAAGAACAGAAATATTTACCACATAACCGTATATGTGTGCTACGTTGTGTGTGATTAAAAAAATATTAAGAAATTGAATAGGAAAAAGAGATGGATCTAAGTCAACGTGTGGAAACATGCATTGAAGGCATTTTAAAGAATGAGGGATATGGTGTTGTGCGCGTGCAGGTTTCAGGTAATTTGCGAAAAACGTTGCAGATTATGATTGAGCGACTGGACGATGTGTCTGTTGGTATTGATGATTGTGAAGTTGTTAGTCGTTTGGTGTCGCCTTTGTTGGATGTGGAAGATGTGATAGCAGGCGCTTATACGCTTGAAGTTTCATCGCCTGGTCTTGATCGTCCATTGGTAAAACCGAGAGATTTTGTCCGGTTTATAGGGCAGCCTGTGACTTTGCAAACAAATTTTGCAATAAAAAATCGCAAGAAATTTCAAGGAACATTGGATTTTGCAACAGAAACAGGTATAAGAGTAGTACTGGAACAACCTAACGATGATAAAACCACTGATATAGAGCTTGATTATAGTGATATACGGGTGGCTCGTTTGGCTGTATCTTAATTAGAAATTGATTGAGTTAAAGAGGTTTCGCTTTGGCTAGCAGAAAAATAAAACCAACTGAAGCTTTTGCTGCACAACCACGACATGAGTTGTTGCAAGTTGCTGATATTGTCGCACGTGAGAAAAATATCGAACGTGATGAAGTCCTATTTGCGATGGAGCAAGCTATACAAAAAGCTGCGAAAGCGAAGTATGGCTTGGAAAATGATGTGCGTGCAGAGATTGATCGCGTGTCGGGTGAAGTCAGCATTGCGCGTTATATGACGGTTGTTGAGGTTGTTGAAGATCCAGAACAACAGATTTCATTAGTGGATGCCTTGGTGCAGGATGCGACATATGAATTGGGCGATGAAATCGCCGAATCATTACCGCCGATTGAATTTGGTCGTGTGGCTGCACAAAGTGCACGGCAGGTGATTTTTCAAAAGGTACGTGATGCAGAACGTTCACATGTATATGAAGAATATAAAGATCGTGTTGGTGAAATTGTTAGCGGGCTTGTTAAACGTGTTGAATTTGGTAATGTCGTTTTAGATTTGGGTCGTGGTGAGGGAATGCTTCGCCGTGAAGAAATGATTCCACGTGAAAATTTCCGCGTTGGTGATCGTGTTCGTGTATTGATCACGGAGATTCGTCCAGATGCGCGTGGTCCGATGATTGCTACATCACGTACCCATCCACATTTCATGGCGCGTCTCTTTGAACAAGAAGTGCCTGAAATTTATGATGGTATTATTGAAATTAAGGGTGTTTCGCGTGATCCAGGAACTCGTGCGAAAATGGCTGTTCTTTCACATGACTCGTCGCTTGATGCGGTTGGCTCTTGTGTTGGGATGCGTGGTTCACGTGTGCAATCAATTGTGAATGAATTCCAAGGTGAAAAAGTTGATATTGTGCCATGGTCAGAAAATCCTGCGACTTATGTGGTAAATGCTCTTGCGCCAGCTGAAGTTATTCGTGTTGTCTTAGATGAAGATTCATCAAAAGTGCAAGTTGTCGTTGCTGAAACTCAATTAAGTTTGGCAATTGGTCGTCGCGGTCAAAATGTACGCTTGGCATCTCAGTTGACGGGATGGAGTATTGATATCGTGACTGAAAGTGAAGATGCGAATAGGCGTGCTGAAGAATTTGCAAGTCGTGCGCATTTGTTTATGGCAGCGCTTGATGTTGACGAGATATTAGCGCAACTTCTTGCAACCGAAGGTTTTGCGAGCGTTGAGGATATCGCTTATAGCGATGCCACAGAGTTCGGAAATATTGAAGGGCTTGATGAAGAGATTGGCTTTGAACTTCAACGCAGATCTCTTGATTATTTGGCAAAACGTGACTTAGAGCTTCGCGATAAGTGTCGTGCTATGGGAGCTTCAGATGAACTTGTTTCATTTGCTGATCTTGAGGCGGCGGTGCTGTTTAAGCTCTGTGAATCAGGTATACGTACCCTTGATGATTTTGCAGATTTGGCAGGTGATGAGGTGCTTGAAATTATTGGTAATGATTTCATGTCACTTGATGCAGCTAACGAAGCGATTATGAAGGCACGCTCAGGCTGGTTTGACGAATCGTAAAAGGTGTATTTTTACACGATAAATAAACATTAAGCTTGAGTAATTGTGACCGGATGACTGGAACAAACGATAAAAACGAAGAAAAAACAGTAGGCGCTGAGGAAAAAAAAACCCTTACGCTGATACGTAAAACTGAAGCACGTCCCGTCGTTGAACGCGATCAGGTGCGTCAGCGATTTGCACATGGTCGCTCTAAAACCGTTGAGGTTGAAGTTCGCCGGAAACGTGCAACGGGATCAGATCGTCAAAAAGATGATCCTATGGCGGTTGCAGCAGCAGCGCGTGGGTTGTCTGGCAACGAATTTGATGCACGAATGCGTGCATTGAAAAAATCAATTATTCGGCAAAATGCTGAAGAAGCTCAACGTAAGATTAACGAAGCAGCTGCAATTGAACGTGCTGCTAGTGCGCCTGTGGTTGATGAATCTGTTCTATCAGCGGATGTTGCTGATGTGGCGAGTTCTGTGCCTTCAGCGAATGTTACGATAGATGATTTAAAACGTGAAACGATGAATGCTCCTAGTGTTTCGGCGGATGCTCGAGTCGTGCCGAATGATTCAAAAGGATCTCATGGATCATCTACCTATGATCGTGATAAGCGAACATATGGATCGGGTGATGCAGGGCGAAGTGTGGATGTACGTGGTAATGATACGCGTAGTGTTGATGTTCGTAATGATAGTGCACCTCGTCGTGATGGTTCTTATGCGCCACGCGATAATCGTGATCGTAGGCCTGACTATCGCTCGGATAGTGCGCGCCCAGATAACCAACGTTCAGATGGGCAGCGTCCTGGTCAGCGTCCAGATGGTCAGCGTTCTGATCCACGTGGTGATCGTCCTCCATATCAGCCTCGCACAGGTGTAGATCCAAAAAAGAAACCTTTTTCAAAAGATGATATAAAACCGATTGTTTTACGTGCGGCGGGATATGCACCCCAGCCGCGACCTGGCACTAAGCCAACAATTCAAGAGCCTATTATTATTGATCCAGTCCTTGAAAAAAATAGAGGTGAACATCGAGCATTGGTTGCTAAAACACGCCGAAAAGTTGACGAAGAAGATGATGCATCAGCTGGCAAGACTTTGCTTGGTAAGGTTGATCCTAAAAAAGTGGTTGTTAAAGCGCGCCCTACCCAGACAGCGGATGCGCCACGAAAGTTGAATCGTAATGTATTGACACGTGTTATGGATGGTGATTCAGAAAAACGTGGTCGTTCCCTGGCATCTGTGAAACGTGCTCGTCAAAAACATCATAAACAAATGATGAACGATGAAGGTGATGCGCAAAAAATTATACGTGAAGTTATCATTCCTGAAAGTATTACAGTTGGTGAGCTTGCGAACCGTATGGCTGTTCGTGGTGCTGATGTTGTTAAGATATTGATGAAAATGGGAATGATGGTTACGATTAACCAGGTAATTGATGCTGATACGGCGGAGCTGGTGTGTGGTGAATTTGGTCATACACCAAAGCGTGTCGCTGATTCAGATATTGAAATTGGTTTGGGTGGTATCGAAGATGCAACGGGTGATTTGATTGCTCGCGCACCAGTTGTGACTGTTATGGGGCATGTTGACCACGGTAAAACGTCATTATTGGATGCATTGCGTGAAACAGACGTTGTCGGTGGTGAAGCTGGTGGTATCACGCAACATATTGGTGCTTATCAGGTAACGATGCAATCAGGTAAGAAAATTACGTTTATTGATACACCAGGTCATGCAGCATTTAGTGAAATGCGTGCACGTGGTGCAAATGCAACTGATATCGTTGTTTTGGTTGTGGCTGCAGATGACGGTATTATGGAACAAACAATTGAAGCCATTAACCATGCAAAAGCGGCGAATGTGCCAATGGTTGTTGCTATTAATAAAATGGATAAGCCTGATGCTAATTCAGCGCGTGTTCGCCAGGAACTGTTGCAGCATGGGATTTTGCTGGAAGAATTTGGCGGCGATGTCATGGCAATCGAAGTATCTGCTAAGAAACGCATGAATCTTGAAAAACTTGAAGAAGCCATTATATTGCAAGCTGAAGTTCTTGAGCTCAAAGCAAACCCAGATCGTATTGCGCAAGGTGTTGTTATTGAAGCGGAGATTGATAAGGGGCGCGGTACAGTTGCAACAATTCTTGTTCAACGTGGAACGTTGCAGATGGGCAATATTTTTGTAGCGGGTCAGGAATGGGGGCGTGTAAAAGCACTTGTGAATGACCATGGCCATAAAATCGATATGGCGTTGCCGTCGATGCCTGTTGAAGTCTTGGGCTTTAATGGTGTTCCTGCAGCTGGTGATGAGTTCTTTGTTGTGGAGAGCGAGCAAAAAGCACGTGAAATCACGGAATATCGTCAACGTCGTCATCGTGAAAAGCAAGTTATTGTAAAAACAAAAGGTGGTATGGAAAATATCATGAGCCGTATCGCAAGCGGTGAAGTTCGTGAATTGCCAATCGTTATTAAAGCTGATGTTCAAGGGTCGCTTGAGGCAATTATGGCGAGCGTTGCTAAACTTGGGACAGAAGAAGTTTCAACGCGTGTGTTACATGGCGCTGTTGGTGGTATTAATGAAAGTGATATTACTTTAGCAAAAGCAGCAGGTGGCATCATTGTTGGTTTTAACGTGCGTGCAAATCCGCAGGCACGCGAGCTTGCGCGCCGTGATGGTGTTGAAATTCGTTACTACTCCATTATTTATGATGTCATTGATGATATTAAGGGCTTGATGAGTGGCTTGCTTGCGCCGACCTTGCGTGAAAAATATCAAGGCACGGCTGAAATTCGTAATGTCTTTATGATATCAAAAGTTGGTGGTAAAGTTGCTGGTTGTTATATTACTGACGGTACGGTTAAACGTGGTGCTAAGGTGCGTCTGTTGCGCGATAATATTGTCGTTCACGAAGGCGAATTGAAATCACTAAAACGTTTTAAAGATGAAGTAAAAGAAGTTAAAGAATCCTTTGAATGTGGTATGGTTTTCGAAAATTACAGTGATATTCGTGAAGGCGATGTCGTGGAATGTTTTGAAATTGAATCCATTGCACGTAAATTATAAAGTTGCATGAGAAAGTATTGCCCATGTCACGTTTAGATTTATTTACGCCTGCAAAGGCATCGAGCCATCGTCAAAAGAAGGTATCCGAAGAAATCCGCCATCATTTGGCGGATGCTTTGATTCGTGGTGATTTACCACCTGCGCGTCACCCAAGTGGTTCGGGTTTTTTAACATTTTCTACGCCTATTACGATTACGAAAGTCGATGCATCTCCTGATTTAAAACATGCCACGGTTTATATCGTGCCGTTGGGTGGTGTGGATCAAGAAAGGGCATTGACATTCATTCGTTTGCAACGTTGGTATTTGCGTAAATATTTAGGCACAAAAATACAATTGCGCCATATTCCTGATTTGCATTTTTCGCTTGATCAAAGTTTTGATTCAGCTGAGCGTATTCATAAAATGATGGCTAATGTATTATCTGTTGATACACAAAAGCAAAAAGAACATGCACAATCGGATAACGATCATTCTGATAATGGTGATATGAATATGCCTGTTAACGATGATGCATCTTCTGACGATTAGTAGCTTTCTTTAATTGAATTGTTTTTAGTATGTTGCTTAACCCTGATCTCGTTAATTATTTGGAAAAATGTGTTCGTTTAAGTGAAACACAAATTGCTCTTCAGAATCAGAATGCGCGCATGCCTGAAGGTCATATGCAAATTCGCCCTGAGGCGATGCAATTTTTATGTTTCCTTTTGCGACTCTTAAAGCCAAAGCGTATCTTAGAGGTCGGCACGTACACGGGGTTTAGCACGCTTTCATTTGCTCTGCATACTGATGATAGTTGCTTTATTACGGCCGTTGATCGTAATTCCGAATGGACGCGGACTGCAGCGCGTTATTGGCAAATGGCAGGTGTTGATCGGCGGATACATCTAATCTTGGGTGATGCGTCTGATGTGTTGCCGACGCTTCTTTCTGTTGTTCCCGAAGGGTTTGATTTTATTTTTATTGACGCAGATAAACGTGGTTATGCGGACTATCTGACTTATTGTTTAGCTATTTTGGCGCCAGGTGGTTTCATCGCTATCGATAATGTCTTGTGGCGCGGGGATGTTGCTGAACCTGACACGACCAATGTAAATGCACAAGTGTTACGCACGTTTAATGAAACTGTGTTGAATCGCAATGATCTAATGGCATCAATTGTGCCCTTGGGTGATGGGTTGTTATTGGTTCAAAATAGATTAAAACAGTCATAAGAATCTGTTTGTCTTTATGACTGTTTGCCCTTTCTTAACGTTATTTTTAGTTGGATGTATCGCTGCCACTTTCACTCTCATTATCAGAGCCAACACCATCGTTACTTTCAGTTGCGCTTGGTAATGGAATCCCTTCTAAGAAATCGACTTGTTCCATTTCAGCGGTAAGACCCTTTACACGATTGCATTCAGTTGCACATGTGCCAATACCAGGTATTGTTCCGCTGCGTGGATTGCGACTAAATGTGCCTTTTCGACAGGCGGCTTTTATGTTTTTGTTTTTCTGTTTGATATCTTCTAAATGTCTTTCTTCATGATTTTTTGGGTCGGGTTTGACTTTGCTTGAATTGACGCAGGCATTTTCTTTGTCTGTCACACATTTATTGCATTTTGTTTTTGCGTCCGTGAGATCAAATGTCCATGCAATGCGTCTACATGTTCTGTTGATTGATTGGTGTGCCTCCTCAAACGCAGCATGATCTGGATCTGTTTTTTTAAGGCCTTGACTGTTCCATTGCCATCCTTTGATGTAAGGATACGCTGGCGTGGGCGTTTTGTATCGACTACAGAATTTGCCTTGGAATGCTTTTGCAAATTTTTCACCTTTCATAATGGATTCTGGTGTTGCTAAGCAATCAAGTTTAGCAGAGGCGAGTGCCCATGTTTTAAGATCGTTTGCAGATGCGACTGCGCAGTTTCCAGTATCTTCACTTGCGATGCAATTTAGGAAAAGCTGCGTCCCAAAAAGGATGCAAAACAAACTGTGTTTGATTGTGTCATGTGTGCTTATCATTATGTTGATTCCATGTTGTTTGAAAATCATTCATGTGGCGAATATGGCTTATGATATGAGTATATGATGAATGTGTTAAACAATTCTTAATATCTCATATTTTTTCATTTAGCCGTTTTTTGTGGACTTTATGGATAGACTTTTTTATGATTGGGTTTATTTAAACACTGATTAAATCCATGAAAAGGTCTATATACCCATGATGCAACGTTTTTATACTGTTTTTAGTTTTTTCGTTTGCTTGTTGCTTTTATCGGGGTGTAGGGACGATAAGAATTCTGGGCAAAAAGCAAAGGATGCCGTTATTACAGTTGTGACATCCGCTGACTATCCGCCGTTTGAATACTACATTAATAGTGAAATGGTTGGGTTTGAAATCGATTTGATGAAGGCGATTGCCAAAGAATTAAAACGTGAAGTTATTTTCCAGGATGTCCCTTTTGAAAGCATTATTGGATCACTACAATCAGCGCGCGCAGATCTTGCGATCTCTGGTTTAAGCGCGACAGAGGATCGGAAAAAGTTTGTTGATTTTTCAGCGCATTATAATGAATCAAAAACCGTTCTTTTGACGGATGATTCATCGATACAAACAATCAATGACTTGAAAGGTAAAATGATAGGCGTTCAAATGGGAACGACTTACGAGGCGAATTTGAAAGAATGGCAGCAAAAAATTGAGAATCTTCAGATTCAGTCACTCAGCAAAGTGCCTGATTTAATTCAGAATTTCAAAGCTAAACGTATCGTTGGTATTATGCTGGGTATTGGCGAGGCAAAAGCGATTCTTGAGCAGATAAAAGGGCTCCGTATTGTGGATGTCCCTGATACCGAAGTATTTTATGCAATTGCTTTTCCAAAAGGGTCACCCTTATTAGTATCTGTGAATGTGGCAATTGAGAAGCTTAAGGCAAATGGTACGATGAAAACATTGCAGGATAAATGGTTAAAAGGATCAGCAGATGCTGCCTAGCCTTAATTTAAATTTTGGTGTTGTTTTATCACAGTACCCTTATATTTTAGAGGGTGTGCTGGTTACCTTGAAGTTCACGTTACTATCAATTTTATGTGGGTTGCCCTTTGGGGTATTGCTTGGCGTTTGGAAGATTAGTACCGTTAAGTTGTTTAAGATGTTTGCTGATTTGTACACATCTATTTTCCGTGGCACGCCATTATTGGTGCAATTGGGTTTGATCTATTATGCGACGCCTCAAGTAACAGGGTACACAATTACAGCGTTTGAGGCAGGTGTGCTAACGTTTTCACTTAATTCGGCTGCGTATATGTCTGAACACATTCGAACAGGCATACAGTCCATCGATGGTGGGCAGTGGGAAGCGGCACATGCATTAGGATTATCACGTTTTCAAACATTTTATCATATTATTTTTCCACTCGCTGTGCGTAATACATTGCCAAGCTTGGTCAATGAGTTTATTAATTTGCTGAAGGAGTCAGCGCTGATTTTCACGATTGGTGAGGCTGATTTATTCTTTCGAACAAAAGCTGTTGCGGCGCAAAATTTCCTTTATTTTGAGCCCTACATTGTAGCTGCCGTTATTTATTACGTTATGGTTTTGATTATTAGCTTTTTTGCCAAACGGTTAGAGCGGAGTCTTCGTTATGCTTAACGTGAATGCGTTGTCGATTGTCATTAATGGAAAGTCCATTTTATCTGATATTTCGTTTGAGGCGAAGGACGGTCAAGTTATGGCGGTTATAGGCTCGTCAGGGGCAGGTAAAACATCGTTGTTGCGTTGTCTTGCTTTATTGGATGCGCCGACAAATGGGGCAATGACGTTTGGTGGGGCACCTATATCAGAGATGCAGGCGGGCAAGGTTGGCATTGTTTTTCAAGGATTTCATTTGTTCCCGCACTTAACGGTGCTTGATAATTTGGTTTTAGCACCTTTGTGCCATAAAAAAGATACGAAGGCTACTTTGTGTGAAAAAGCACATGCGTTATTAGCACAGTTTGGTTTGCATGATCACGCAGGCAGTTATCCACATAGTTTGTCGGGTGGACAAAAGCAACGTGTGGCGATTGCTCGGGCACTGATGATGGATCCGCCGATTTTGCTGTTTGATGAACCAACGTCGGCTTTGGATCCAGAACTTGTAAATGACGTGGCGGCGATTATTCAATCGCTGCGTCAGCCAAATCGTGTGATTTTGGTTGTGACGCATGAAATTCGTTTAGCGCGGCAAGTGGCAGATCAGATTTTATTTTTGGATAATGGGTGTTTGCTGGATAATGTGACAAAAGATGTATTTTTTGAAGCTACTTCTGCGGATAAAAGTGTATTGTCACCGCGTGCATTTGCGTTTTTAAGTAACCTGACATAAAAATATCTTGGTCAGATTCTGTGTGCTGCGTATACTACTCATAAGAGGGTATCTTTTATTGAAACGGGCGCATCGGTTATGTTTTTTATTCAACGAATAGGGCAGGCAACACAACTGTTTTTTGCGATGTTTGGTCGTATCGCCAATTTTTTCTTATATACGTTGTTTATGGCGTTTCGCCCGCCTTGGTATTTTAAGCAAATTTTCAAGCAATTTATTCAGATTGGTTTTTTCTCGCTCCCCGTTGTGGGTTTGACGGCGTTTTTTACAGGAATGGTTTTAGCCCTTCAAAGTTATACTGGGTTTTCACGCTTTCAGGCGGAGGGTGCTGTTGCAACAGTTGTTGTGTTGTCAATGACGCGCGAGCTAGGACCTGTGTTGGCAGGGCTGATGGTCGCAGGGCGCGTGGGGGCGGCAATGGCGGCTGAAATTGGCACCATGCGTGTGACGGAGCAAATTGATGCGCTCGTCACGCTTTCAACGAGCCCCTTTAAATACCTTGTGTTTCCTCGTTTGATATCAGGTTTGATCACGATGCCATTTCTTGTATTGGTGGCCGATAGTATCGGTGTGTTTGGCGGGTATTTGGTTGGTGTTTATAAACTTGGCTTTAATTCAGCTGTATATATGGAGCAAACGTTGAAATTCCTAGAAATGCAGGATGTTTTATCGGGGCTGATTAAGGCGGCAGTGTTTGGTGTGCTGATTACGTTGATGGGGTGTTATCATGGTTATCAATCAGGGCGTGGTGCAGAGGGCGTGGGACGTGCGACGACTAATGCCGTTGTGACATCGTCAATTATGATTTTGTTTATGAATTATGCGCTGACGGCGCTGTTATTTGTGAAGTAAGTGTGGGTGCCTGATGACATTAATTGATGGAATTAATATTGCTTCACTGCTGAAAGCCTTTTCTAAATTTGATGAATTTCGGCAGCATATATCAACGGAACAAGAAAAAGCAGGTGCTATTCATGCGTTTGAGTATTGTTTTGAGCTTGCTTGGAAAACAATGAAACGATTGCTTGATATTCGAGGGCAAATTGCCAATTCCCCACGTGAGATCATTCGTTTGGCTGCGCTGGAGAATTTTATTGATGATCCTGAACGTTGGTTTGATTTTCTTAAAAAGCGCAATATGACCACACATACGTATGATGAAAAAGAAGCAGAGGCAGTTCTGTCCGTTTTAGCGGATTTTGCGTCAGAAATGGAAATTTTTTTTGATAGGATTAAAGTAGACTCAGATGTTTATAGAAGAAAAACACCTTGAAATTATTAACGCTATTTTAGCAAAATATCCATATACCTTTTATGCGTTTGGATCACGTGTAAAAGGTGCGCCTAAAAAATTTTCAGATCTTGATGTGTGTTTTATTGAAAAAATTCCAATTATTGAAAAAAATCACCTTGAAGAAGATTTTGAAGAATCCGATTTACCGTATAAAGTTGATCTTCTTGATTGGTATCAATGTGATGAAGCGTTCCAACACTTAATTTACCCTGATTTATATCTTTTGCAACTTGGGAAAAATGGGAAAGAATTAAACATGGTAGAAATAATGAAAGTATTGAAAGAAAAAATAAAATCATAAATTATAATTCCAAAAGAATATAAATTTGCTGAAGAAGAAGCTTATATGCATTGTTTGCTTTTTCGTGTGTTAGAATTAGCAGATGGATATACCATCTCCTATAATAACAAGCTCTATTTAACAGCACTTGGTTCAATTAGAAGTTGCATTGAAACGATTGTTGTCGCTAAACAGTTTAAAGAAAAATTTAAATCTATTCTTGAATCTAAGTCAGGGGAAGAGCTTGATAAAGGTTGTACAGAGCTAAGGCAAAAATTTATTACGGGGCAAAAAAATAAGGAACTAGAAAATGTAGCATGCGATACCTTGAATTCAAGAGGTATGGATGGAACAAAAACAAGAGCAATTAATATAATAACACTTCTAGAAAAAAATCCTGATTTATTAGAAGTTTATGAAATGCTATCTGAATTTGTCCACCCTAATTCTTTGGGCATATTTGATTATTATACAAAAGATAATGGAGATCAATTAGCAGTGAATCCAAACGGTACTTATAATTTGGGAATTAATGTAGAAGGTATTGAATATGCACTTCATTTGTTCAATCATGTGTATGAAGAATTAGTAAGTTTGCATGAACGTTTACGTTCAAAAGAGGCTAATTTTATTCAATGTAATAATTGAGTAAAATAGGTGAGTAACTTTTTGTCCCTCACCAACATTGTTATTTTCAGATTAAGCTCGAAGATGACTATGCCTAACACATCTCCACCGCAATCGCTGTTGCCTCACCGCCGCCAATACAAACTGCTGCAATTCCGCGTTTGAGACCACGTGTTTTAAGGGCATGGATAAGCGTCACCACAATACGGGCGCCGCTCGCACCAATAGGATGCCCTAGTGTGCAGGCGCCGCCATGCACATTAATACGGTTTCGGTCAATGTTAAGTTCATGCGCTGCAGCCATAGGCACGACAGCAAAAGCTTCATTAATTTCAAATAGATCAACATCAGTAATGCGCCAATTTAATTGGGTGAGTAGTTTTTGAATGGCACCAATGGGGGCAGTTGTGAACCATTCGGGGGCAGAGGCGTGGGTTGTAAACCCTGCGATGCGCGCAAGGGGTGCGTGATCTTGTAAATCATTCCCGAGGAGGAGAGCCGCTGCCCCATCGGCAATACCACTGGATGTGGCTGCCGTCACCGTGCCGTCTTTACTAAAGGCAGGGCGAAGGGCGGCAAATTTTTCAGGTTTTACGCGGCTAGGGGGCTCGTCCGTCGTGATGCTTATTGTGTTCCCTTTTGCATCTGTATGAGATAAGGGCGCACGTTCATGTGTAAAGGCGCCGCTGTTTTCGGCATGCTGGTAATTGTCAAATGTTTCGCGTGCGAACGTTTCTTGAGCCTCCCGTGTAAAGCCATAATGAGCTGCTGTTGCATCGGCAAAAATACCCATCGCACGCCGTGTGCCATTTGCTGGGCTATCGTAGGCGTCTTCCAATCCATCCAGTAACATGTGATCCATCACAACACCATGCCCCATGCGATAACCTGAACGCCCCATTGGCAACAAATAGGGTGCGTGTGTCATGCTTTCAAATCCGCCTGCAATAACGGAGTGCCGTTGCCCTGTTTGAATGGCATTACACGCAAATATAATGGCTTGCATGCCTGAACCACATACTTTGTTGATTGTTGTTGCGGGGACGTGATCGCATTTAAATGCATGGCGTGTGGCTTGGCGGGCGGGGGCTTGCCCTTGCCCGGCACTTAGAACGCATCCCATAATAACTTCTTCGGCGATCGTGGATGTGTCATTTGTGCTGACGGCTTTAATGGCTTCGGCGCCCAACTGAAACCCTTGAAATGGGGAAAGTTGTCCTTGAAATGCGCCGATGGGCGTACGTTTAGCGTGATAGATATAGACGGTCATGTATGTCACACGGTGATTTAATGTTATGTGTATAGTTTGATGTATTTTTGGCAATAGAGCGATAAAAAAATGCAATTGAATTTTAATAGTAAAAATTTAATTAAAATGATTGAGTTTCGTTTAGATAAATGGAATCATGATGATATGAATGTTTAATTTGATTTGTTTTATATGTCACGCTTTTCAATTGTTCAGATTCCTGGAAAATCTAAGTTACATATTCCTATGATTGATAAAACGCTCCTTAATGATGATGGTGCAAATACGGGCGTCACTTCACCTGAATGGATGGTGCAAATGGATACGTTTCTATCTTGCAGCGTTGAGGGGTATGAAACTTATTGTGAACTTTTTGGTTGGTATGGCGAATCAAGTCGTTATACGTCTGGTAGTCTAGCAAGTTCCCTTTATACATCTGCGACATTGCGGCATACAGATCTTGTGATTGTTATCCCAAATGGTGGGTATAGTACGATGCTTGAAGGCTTGATGAATACAGGTAATTTTATTAAGAAATTAATTATTGTGCGTCTTGGAAATGTGAAGACCGCAAAAGTTGTGTTGCAAAAGTTAACGTATACAAATTGCCGCATTCAGAAATTCAATCAACAACTTGATCAGTTGGTTGTTGAATTGTCGATTATGACTAAAAATAATACGGTATATGTTTATGGACAAGATGGGCAAAGCCAGGGGCAAATGGTAACACAAGCTGATTATTCAAAGAATACAGCAAGTTAGAAAAAATCTGATTATCGGCTTTCGATGTTTAATTAAGACATATTTTTAAGTTATTTTAACAGTGTTTTATGTAATGAACATCAATATCAATTGATCAAGCTGTATTTGGTGTTTGCGGTAAATAGTGAAAGAACTATTAGACCTACTGCGTAAGTCTTTCCGCCTCCTCTGATGAATGAGTTGTCAAAGCGCCCCCAACCCATTTTATTTTTTATGCCGTAGCAAATCCATTTTTCAGATTCACAATCCCTGCAATAATATGGAATTTAATGCCATAACGTT
>CANLGW010000024.1 GCA_947490395.1 Alphaproteobacteria bacterium | reverse complement strand
AATTTTTTCACCTGTCTGGATGTTATGGTCAATGATATTTTCCCGCAAATTAAGAGATTCATGTATCCCTGTTTTACAAGAATTTTAGACCCAATTCATGTCTCATTTTTAATTGTCACTGAGTGTCAAAGTAATTGTCGTTACACAGTGGCAAAGGTTGATACGAATGGACGTCAGAAATATGCCGTTCGTATTGCTATTAATCCTGATAAGTTGAAATCACGTGGTCTTGATATTGAACAGGTAGCGAATGATGTGATGGCATCAAATATCAATAGTGCTGCAGGTGTGCTGCAGGGTAAGAGTCAGGTTTATGCAATTGCGCCCTTTTCTCAGCTTAAAAATGCACAAGAATTTGGCGAAGTTTTGTTGAATGGTCAGCCAAATTTACGTTTAAAAGATATTGCAAATGTCACAGATGATGTTGATAAATTATATACGGCTGCCTGGTATAATAGTGATCGTGGTATTATTTTAACCATTAGTCGTCAGCCAGGTGCTAATTCCATTGAAGTCGCCGATAGTATTAAGGCGTTATTGCTAGAGATTCAAAAGCAATTGCCAGTTAGTATTAAATTGGAAGTAGTTGTTGATCGAACCGAATCGATAAAAGAGTCCATTAAGGAAGTGAAGATTACGGGGGTATTGACGATCATCTTGGTGGTATTGGTTATTTTTATGTTTTTGCGCAGTATGCAAGCAACCCTTATTCCATCACTTAGCCTCCCTATTTCAATATTGCTGACCTTTTCCGTTATGTATTTTATGGGGTTTAGTTTGAATAACTTAACCTTATTAGCGTTGACCCTTTCAACAGGGTTTATTATTGATGATGCCATTGTTGTGCTGGAAAATATTATTGCCTATCGTGAACGTGGGCTGTCTGCATTGGAGGCGGCTTTTAAAGGATCAAAAGAGATTTCATTTACCGTAATTTCAATGACGTTATCGCTTGTTGCCGTATTCATACCCGTTTTTTTTATGGAAGGGATCGTTGGTCGTTTCTTGTATGAATTTGCCATGACGATTGCGATTGCTATTTTGGCATCAGGGTTTGTATCACTTACTCTTATTCCAATGATGAGTCAATATATAAAGGAAGAGCACCACGAATACCAAAATAGTGCAATTGTTTGTTTTAAGACGTTTTATGAAAAAATGGAAGATGCCTATAAAAGCAGTCTTAACTGGGTTTTTCATTATCAAAAGTATGTGATACATTTTGTGATAGGCACGTTATTGGTTAATGTTTTTTTCTATATTGTTATTCCAAAAGGTTTTTTCCCAAACGAGGATACAGGGCTGATCTATGGTGTGACTGAAGTGTTGCCAGAAACATCGTTTAAAGCCATGAAGGCCATTGAAGAAGATATTATTAAGCTCTTATCAAAAAATAGTTATATTGAATCATTTAATGCTTCTATCGGTTCATCAAGTTCAACAATTGCCAGTAATGAAGGCCGTTTTTTTCTTGTGTTGAAATCAATAGGAGATCGACCACATGTTCAAAAAGTTATGAGGGATTTGCGTAAAGATTTTGCAAAGATTTTAAATGCGAAAATATCAATGCAAGCCGTTCAAAATTTACGTATTGGCGGGTCGTTGTCAAAAAGCCAATATCAATACACGATTCAATCTCAAGACTTCAAAGAGCTTGCTAAGTACACAAATATACTTGAAAAACGTTTATCAAAAACCCCAGGCTTTTTGGATGTGAATACCGACCTTAAAGTAAATAGCCTTCGAGCGGAGATTAATATTAACCGTGATCGTGCAGCGCGATTTGGGCTTAGTATGAAGAAAATCACGGATACAATTGGGTATGCTTATTCCGATCAACAAATTTCAACAATTTATACGGAAACAGATACGTATCCTGTTATTATTGGGATAGATAAACTGGAATCTGAAACTGTTGCTGATTTAACAAAGCTGTATGTAATAGCGCCTAATAAGACTCAAATTCCATTAGCAGCATTTGCGACGGTTGAACGACAAAATGCGCCTCTTACTGTTAATCATTTAAATCGTTTGGCAGCTGCGACTATTTCATTTAATTTAGCGCCCGGCAAAAGTCTAGGGGATGCTGTTATTGATATTAAGGGTATTGAAGAAGCCATGAAATTACCTGCAACTGTTACAACAACATTCCAGGGGACAGCAAAGGCATTCAAATCATCGCAAGGTGGGCAAATTATTTTGATTATTGGCGCCATTTTTACGATTTATATTATTTTGGGAATTTTGTATGAAAGCTATCGTCACCCAATTACGATCTTAAGTGGATTGCCAAGTGCTGGATTGGGGGCGCTTTTTTTCCTTCTTATTTTGGGATTTGATTTAGATGTGATCGGTATTATAGGAATTGTTTTGTTGATAGGTATTGTTAAGAAAAATGCGATTATGATGATTGATTATGCGTTAATGTGTCAGCGTGAGAGTGGTATGTCGCCCCGTGATGCAATTACGGAGGCGTGCCATCGTCGCTTCAGACCAATTATGATGACAACTTTTGCAGCTATTATGGGAGCTGTTCCTATCGCGTTCTGGACGGGGGCAGGTGCCGAATTTCGTCAACCATTGGGTGTGTGTATTATTGGTGGATTATTGGTATCTCAGTGGTTAACTTTGTACATTACACCACTTTTTTACGTGTGGATTGAATCAAGGAGGAAGGTAAGGCATTCTTCACAAAATCAAGAGGTATAATCAATTTTTCTTAAAAAATGATTTATATTTTCATGTATAAGAATTTGTAATTCTTTAGCAAATTCTTTATATTCTGGATGTATTTCCTCTTCACGTTCTATAGTTTTATTTAAATGTAAGGGGAGTGTATTATAGAATTCTCTTGCGCGTTTTTTAAATTGAGGAAACGATATATTGATTGAATGACAGAATTTTTCCCAATGTCTTTTATGTACATCTTTAGCTAAATATTTGCTATCAATTTTCATAGCCATTTTTTTTGAATGTTCAGGATAAATTTGACAATAAAGCATATCATAAAGCGGCGCTAATCTTGGAATGGAGCCATCTGGATAATATAAAAGAGAAAAATTTTTCCCATGTGCATCTGTATTGCCAACAATAAAATTAAATAAAATATAATCAATAAACGTAATCCAATCTCTTGCAAGAAGAGGAGAAACATTCTTTAAAAGTTCAAAAGAATCGCTGAAAGAGGGACCTCCTTCATTTTGATATTTCTGTGATGGTGATTTTCCTAAGGCTTGACAAAAATCTTCTTGATGCAATCGCGTGATTCTTTGTGAACCTAGTATCTGCCAATCGACGATCACTGCACGATCATAGCGTTCAACAATAACACAGGGTATTAAGCCAATTTTCCGAAATGTAACATTGGCTGTGTTGATACCAACTTCTTTTGCGAGTGTTAAGCAAAAATATTCATTATAAGCACTGTTTGGAAAGTTTTTTATTTCTGGCTTTAAAATATGAGTTGATAACGTTCCGCGATGAGGCAGACCAATGGGCGCAGTCGCTGGGTCTTGGTGATCAATCACAATACATACTTTATTTTGTACGCCAGCAAGAGAAAGACGAATGTCATCAATGCCATTTAATAGGGGGTTTGATGGTAATTTTTCATTAAGATATGTTTCTATTTCTTGATCAGTCTTATAATCTGCCTTGATAATTTCGTTTTGCTTTTCACTAATAGGGGAATTAATACCATGGAATGAAATAGCACCTGCACATTCAGCGCCAATAGCTTCCAGTAATTTAAATATATTTCGTTCGCTAAAACCATGTTTTCTGGCGAGTGCTTTACGAGCTTCTTCACTGTCTGGCAATAACCCTTCAAAAAATGCTTTGCATTCTGATTCTAGAAAAATATGCTCAGTTTTAGAAATTGGTAAAGAGTGAGATATGTGCATCTGATTCTCTGATCAGGGTTTTAAATGAAATTCAAGTTTTCCATTACTCTGTTTCAAAATACCAATAGGTCTTCCATGCATTCGTACGCTTAGTTTATTATTTTCCATGAATTTTCTCCATGTTTTTAAAGTTAGGTAATTGTAAATTAATAGAAATTCCTAGCATATGACAGATGTGAAGAACTTTGCCTAATTGGCATGTTTCCTTACCTTTTTCTAAATCAACAATAAAGCGAGTGCCTGTACCACTAGCAAAGGCAACATCACACTGTCGTAATTTTAACATTTTTCGTGCCTTTTTAATGCTTTGTCCAATCTCAAGTGATGTTCTATGATGCATGATTCAATTACAATAAAATTACCGATAAGGAAATTATACATAAAAAGCAAACAGAAAACAATAAAATTTACCGATCAGGAATTTATAATATTTTGTGATGTTTGAGTTTTAATGGAAAATTTGTCGTATCGTGATGGTATATAACAAGTCATTTAATGATTCCACTTCGCGCCAATAATGCTTATACTCATAGATGAAAGGTTTATTTCGTATGCGTACTCTCTATCACTTTCCGTTATGTCCATTTTCCCGTAAAGTGCGGTTGGCGTTGCATGAGAAAAAGCTTGATTTTGCCCTTGAACTTGAACGTTTTTGGGAAAAGAGTCAGGAATTTAATGCCTTAAATCCAGCGAATCAAGTGCCTGTCCTTATTGATTTAAATGGCTCTGTTTTGTGTGATAGCGTGGCTATTTGTGAATACCTCGAAGATGCTTACCCAGAGCGTCCTTTAATTGGTGAGGGGTTGGCCTTACGTGCCGAAGTCAGGCGTATCATGGCTTGGTTTGATGGGAAAGGGGCAGGGGAGTTCACGTTACCTCTTGTTTTTGAAAAAGTAATTAAACGTAATATAGCAACACTTAGTAATCAGGGACCAAATTCCCCTTTGATTCGTCAGGCAAGAACTGCTCTCAATATCCATCTTGATTATATTTCATGGCTTGTTGATCGTCGTAATTGGCTGGCAGGCGATGAATTTTCATTGGCAGATATTACGGCTGCCGCCCATTTATCTGTTGTGGATTATTTAGGTGATGTTCCTTGGGATAAGCATGAGGGAGCTAAGAGTTGGTATGCACGTGTTAAATCTCGCCCTAGTTTTAGGCCATTATTAACGGATCGTGTCAGTGGTGTGACGCCATCTTCAAGTTATATGGATCTTGATTTTTAAAGGATACCTTTTAAACGTATGCCGTGACTGTAATACTTTGTAATAAACCAAGAATTGAGGCGATTGCTAAACTCTTATATTATTGTAGTATAAGGAAAGTTTTGTTTCGTGAAAAAATATGCCCGCGCATTTGCCGATGATTAATGTGAATCGACAGACAACCTTGTTTTCAAGGCCTGTGCCTATTGCTATGCCTTGTTATTCGTTTGCACAATCAACAGTAGCGCACGATGTTTCATTTGATGGAGTGGGTGTTCATTCGGGGTTGCCGATGCGATTGACTATTCGTCCTGCAGCGCCTTACACAGGGTATGTATTTGTTCGAACTGACATGGGTAATGCTCGTGTTCCAGCTGTGTATGATGCTGTTATTGATACAGTAATGTGTACAAAAATTGCGAATATTGATGGTGTTTCTGTATCAACAATTGAACATGTGATTGCAGCCTTGCAAGGGGCTGGCATAACAAATGCCGAAATTGACGTTTCAGGTGCAGAAGTGCCTATTATGGATGGCAGTTCATGTCTTTTTACAGATGGTTTAATGCGTGTTGGCACATCGATTCAAAGTGCACGGCAGCGAACATTAAAGATATTAGCACCAGTGCGCGTTGCCCATGACATGGGATATGCTGAGTTTTTACCGTCTCAGGAACGATTATTGAATATCACATTTGATTTTGGTGGCCGTTTAACAGATTCAACTTATGGGACACAGTTCTCATTTAATTTGGATCATGATAATTTTCATGGTTTAGTGGCAGATGCTCGTACGTTTGGTTTGTTTGAGGATGCCGTGCGTTTGAAACAGGCTGGTTTAGCAAAAGGTGCAACACTTGAGAATACGGTTGTACTTAAAGATAATATCGTTATGAATGAAGGTGGTCTTCGATCAAACGATGAAATGGTTCGTCATAAAGTATTGGATGCAATTGGTGATTTGGCCTTAGCAGGCTGCGCGATTGTTGGAACTTTTTCCGCGCATAACCCAGGCCATGGTTTGAATAACCAGTTATTGCGGGCACTTTTTGAGACACCTCAATCATTTGCGTGGATTGATTAATTTTCTTGGTTTTTATGCAAAGTGGGTGGATAGCATTTCCTCTTCCTCTACATACATATTCACCATCGGACTTGATCTGATAGTTGGCGTATTAATTAATCATTTGTGAACGTGATGTTACAATAGTTGCTAAAATGTACCTATCTATTTATATAAGAGCCTATTGTTTCCATCCTTTATTGCATGAATTACACTAAAAGTATCAATGGGTTTTCAATGGCGTTTTTAAATGCTGCTAAGAATCGTGCACCGATAGCGCCATCAACTGCGCGATGATCGACAGATAAGGTGCATATCATAATCGTTGCAATCGCGAGTTGCCCGTCTTTTACCACGGCTCGTTGTTCACCTGCACCAACCGCTAAAATACTGGCTTGTGGAGGATTGATAATGGCGCAAAAATGTTTCACACCAAACATGCCAAGGTTTGATAAGGTGAAGCCACCACCTTGATATTCTTCAGGCTTAAGCTTGCCATCACGGGCACGCGTAGCAAGATTTTTCATCTCAATCGATAAGGCTGTAACTGATTTATCGTTTGCATTTCGAATAACAGGTGTTACAAGGCCTCCATCAATAGCAACCGCTACGGCAATGTCTGCTGCTTCATATTGGCGTACAAAGGCGTCGTGGAAGGTTGCATTGGCTTCGGGAACTTCTTTTAAAGAAAGTGCACAGCCACGTATGATAAAATCATTAACAGATAATTTTTGTGCGGCGTTTGGCAGCTTATTTAGTTTTGCACGCAATGCTAATAACGCATCAATTTCACAATCAATGGTTAAATAGAAGTGGGGGATTGTTTGCTTGGCCTCGGTCAGGCGTTTTGCGATTGTTTTTCGCATGTTATTGAGTGTTATATCTGTATAGGCAGAAAGGCTGCGTGGTTTATGTGTTGTGACTGGATTTGATAAAGCTGATTCAATATCTGCTTTTATAATACGACCACGAGGACCGGAACCTTGAATTGTAGAAAGATCAATAGCACTTTGGGTTGCGATACGTCGTGCGAGCGGTGTTGCATAGACACGTAAGGGGGTAGTTGTTACCAAGGTTACTGGTAGTGCTGTTGTTTCAGCATTAACCACCGCTGGTACTGGTGTGATGTTTGTCATTACAATGGCGGGGATCTTAAAGGAATCAAGTGCGGATTTATCTTCGCCCTCTTCTAAAATAAGAGCAATCAGCGCATTTACACACACATTTTCTGTGCCTTCTGGTATTAAAATACGACCAAGAACGCCCTCATCAACCGCTTCAACTTCCATAGTGGCTTTATCGGTTTCAATTTCAGCGAGAATCTGACCAGCTTTAATGGCATCACCTTCGGCTTTATGCCATTTAACAAGATTACCTTCTGTCATTGTTGGGCTTAAAGCGGGCATGAGAACATGAATAGGCATAATATTTTGACCTTATGATTTATAGCAAACAGTTTTAACAGCACGAACAATTTTGTCCGCATTGGGAAGAGCGAGTTTCTCAAGATTGAGCGCATAGGGAAGCGGTACATCTTCAGCCGTTACACGAATGGGCGGCGCATCCAATTCATCAAATGCTAAATCACACACTTGGGCGCAAATTTCGGCACCGATGCCAGCGAATGGCCATCCCTCTTCAACGGTAACCAATCGATTGGTTTTTTGAATGGATGTAATAATTGTATCAATATCAAGTGGCCTAATAGTGCGAAGATCAATCACTTCTGCATCAATCCCCATCTCTTCCAATTGTTTGGCTGCTTGCAAAGCAAAATCTACGGCAATTGAAAAAGCGATTATTGTGACATCTTTACCAGATCGCACAACAGCAGCTTTACCAATTGGGATAATATAATCATCGTCCGTGGGAACATCAAAACTGCGCCCATAGAGGAGTTCATTTTCCAGGAAAATGACTGGATTTGGATCACGAATGGCAGATTTCAACAATCCTTTTGCATCAGCGGCTGAATAGGGAGACACAACTTTAAGGCCAGGGCAATGGGCATACCAACTGGCAAAACATTGTGAGTGCTGTGCTCCAACACGAGAGGCTGCACCATTAGGGCCGCGAAAAACGATTGGGCATCCCATTTGGCCACCTGACATATAGAGTGTCTTGGCGGCGGAGTTTATAATTTGGTCAATAGCTTGCATTGAAAAGTTAAAAGTCATAAATTCAACAATTGGCCGTAACCCTAAGAAAGCTGCGCCCACGCCAACACCTGCAAAGCCATGCTCAGTAATAGGCGTGTCGACAACCCGTTTGCTTCCAAATTCTTGTAGTAAACCTTGAGTTACTTTATAGGCACCTTGGTATTCAGCAACTTCTTCACCCATAACGAATACGGTGTTATCACGGCGCATCTCTTCAGCCATGGCATCTCGTAAGGCTTCACGAACCGTTTGTATTTGTGTCATAATTATTAACTCCAATTTTTATGCGCACAGGACATCGGTATACAATTCCGATGCATCTGGTTCTGGTGATGTTTGTGCAAATTCAGCGCAATCTGTTACGATGTCTTTTATATTTTTTTCTATGGTTTTAAGTTCATCATCGGTCATAAGGCCATTTGATTGCATATATGTTTTTAGATTTTCAATGGGATCTCTATTTTGACGCACGTCTTCAACTTCTTCTTTTGTGCGATATTTGGCAGGGTCTGACATTGAATGACCACGATAACGATACGTTTTTACATGAAGTAACACAGGTCCTTGGTTTTCTCGTGCATGGTTTAACGCCCACTCACCAGCTTCACGTACCTTAAATAAATCCATACCATTGACGGTGCGTCCTGGTATGCCATAGGCAACACCACGTTGTGAAAAATCAGCAAGTGCGGCTGAACGACAAACAGATGTACCCATCGCGTATTCATTATCTTCAATAACAAAAACAATGGGTAATTTCCAAAGAGCTGCCATGTTAAATGATTCGTAAACTTGTCCTTGGTTTGCAGCACCATCACCCATGTATGCCATGCAAACGCCATTATCATTTTTATATTTATGTGCAAACGCCATGCCTGTGCCAAGGGAAATTTGTGCACCTACAATACCGTGACCACCAAAGAAATTCTTTTCACGGCTAAACATGTGCATGGAGCCACCTTTACCCTTAGAATATCCTGTTGCACGACCCGTTAATTCTGCCATAACGCCGCGTGCTTCCATATCACAAGCCAGCATATGCCCATGATCACGATAGCTTGTAATAACCGTATCTTGGGATTTCATACCTGATTGAAGGCCGACAACAACTGCTTCTTGCCCAATATAAAGATGACAAAAGCCACCGATGAGACCCATGCCATACAATTGACCTGCTTTTTCTTCAAAACGGCGAATAAGTAACATTTGGAAAAAAGCTTTATGAAGGCTTTCCCGCGTAAAGTTACCAAGCGGCGTTGATGCCATTTTTATAGATTGCGCATTTTTAGCGTCAGCAGATAGCGTTTGTTTGTTCATAATAGCTTAACTTTTCATCACAATTAAAAATAACCTCTACACCATAGCACAAGTTTGCTTGTCAATCAAAATAAGTTTGTCACATGATTTAATGTGCCTCATCCCAATTGGATCCCACTCCTGACTCAACGATTAGTGGCACAGATAATGTCGCTGCATTTTCCATAATTGTTTTTGCCTTTTTTATAAAGTTATCTATGACAACAGCTTCTTGACTATTAATTTCAAAGACGAGTTCATCATGTACTTGCAGTAGCATATGAGCAGGTGTTTGCTGCGTAGCTATCCATGTATGTAATTGTGCCATTGCTTTTTTAATAATATCAGCATTGCTTCCTTGCAGGGGTGCATTGACTGCTTGACGTTCGGCAAATTGCCGTATGGCTGCATTTTTATCGTGAATACCTGGTGTATAGCAATGTCTCCCCATAAGTGTCGTTACATATCCTTTTTCACGGGCTTCATTTTTCATTTGGTTCATAAACATTTCAACACCAGGATAGCGTTCAAGGTAGGTCTTAATAAGTTCGCTTGCCATGTGTTGTGGAATCATTAACTGCTGCGATAATCCACGTGGGCTAATTCCGTAGATAATTGCAAAGTTTACTGTTTTAGCCTGACGACGTTGTTCTTTTGAAACAGCGTCATAGGGGATGCCAAACAGGTGACTCGCGGTCATTTGATGGATGTCAATATTGGATTTAAATGCCTCTTTTAGCACAGGAATATCTGCAAAATGGGCAAGAAGCCGAAGCTCAACTTGCGAATAGTCGAGCGCAATCAGTGTGCATCCTTTTTCAGCAATAAAGGCTTTTCGAATACGTCTGCCATCTTCTGTTCGAATGGGGATGTTTTGTATGTTTGGTTCTGATGACGATAAACGCCCTGTTGCTGTGCCCGCTAATGAATAGGATGTGTGAACGCGCCCTGTTTTTTTATTAATTTGACTCAATAATCCTTCGATATAGGTTGATTGAAGTTTAGCAAGGCTTCGCCATTGTAAAACTTTTTCTGGCAGGATATGTCCCTTTTGAACTAGGTTTTCAAGCACATCTACGTCTGTAATATAAGTGCCTGTTTTCGTTAATTTTGGGGCGGGCAAATTTTGTTCCTCAAATAAAACCACACCTAATTGTTTGGGAGACCCAATATTAAAGGTGTGCCCAGCGAGCGCGTAAATTTCATTTTCAATGGTATGCATGCGTTTGGTTAGTTCAAACCCATAGTTTTGTAATGTTTGTTCGTCAACATGAATGCCAGAACGTTCCATTGCGACAATGACAGGGACAAGAGGACGTTCCACTTCATAATAGAGGGTAGAAACTTGGTTTTTAATAAGTTGTGGTTTAAAACATTCATACAATAGCAGCGTTATTTCCGCATCTTCAGCGGCATACGCCGTTGCAGTTTTAATATCAATCAAATCAAATGTTTTTTGGTCTTTCCCACTACCTGCAATATCTTTAAAAGATATTGTATCGCGCCCAAGGTACGTTTTAGCTAGGTAATCCATGTTATGGGGATGTTGACCACCAAAAAGGCAATAAGACATGAGCATCGTATCTTCATAGGATTTAAGAGATAATCCATCATTTGCAATAATGGCCATATCATATTTAATATTGTGTCCAATTTTTAAAATGCCTGTTTGGGTCAAGAAAGTGGTAAGAAGTGGTTTAATCACTTCAAAATCAGCTTGCTGCTTTGTATTTTGATCGGCTTCAATATGATGGCGAAATGGAATATAAGCAGCTTTAATAAGTCCGTTTGAGGCTCTAAATGCGAGTGAACATCCAACCCAAATGGCATTATGAATGTGAAGTGACGTTGTTTCTGTATCAAAGGCAACAACATCCGCAAGGGCGGCTTCATTTAAGAAATGCTCAACTTCACTTGCTGTGATGAGTGTAAGATAGGATGATGTATCAGGTGATAAAGAAGGTGTTACGTGTAATGGAGGTTGCTGTTTTTGCTGTTGTATTTCACCTTTTACACGATTAAGGAGTGTGTTAAACCCCATTCGCGTAAGGAAATCAACTGTTATTTCTGAAACATCTTTGATAAACAATGCATCAAAATCAAGTGGTAACGTTAAATTATCAATAAGGGTAACAAGTTGTTTTGATATGCGGGCTTTATCCGCGTTATCGATTAGCGATTGTCGGCGCTTTGGTTGTTTAATTGTGTGGGCTTGTGTAAGTAATGTTTCAAGGTTTCCAAATGCTAGAATCAGCTCAGCGGCTGTTTTTACGCCAATACCAGGAACACCTGGTACATTATCAGAACTGTCACCAGCTAATGCTTGTACATCGATTACCTGTGTTGGAGGGACGCCAAATTTTTCATGCACAGCGGTATGATCTATAATTTTACGTTTTAAAGGGTCGTATAGGCGAATGTTTGTATCGACGAGTTGCATAAGGTCTTTATCTGCGGAGACAATCATAACATCAAAGCCAAGTTTTTCTCCTTGTCGTGCATAGGATGCAATCAGATCATCTGCTTCATAATCAGCCATATCAACGAAGGGCACACCAAAGGCAGTGCACGCTTCGTGAATAAGGGCAAATTGTGGAATAAGTTCATCAGGTGTAGGTGGGCGATGGGCTTTATAGTCAGCATAGATACGTTGCCGAAATGTTTGACGTCCTGCATCAAAAACAACAAGAAAGTGATCTTGTTTGTAGTCAAGAATTAGTTGACGCAACATGTTGCAAAAGCCATAAACGGCACCAGCAGGCGTGCCATCTAATGCAGTTAAAGGAGGGAGCGCGTGATAGGCACGGAAAATAAAACCAGATCCATCAATAAGAATAAGCTTGTTCATGATAAAGCAGACTTTTTATAGTATCTGCGCGATCTTAGCAAATTATCTTTATAAGGTAAATGAATTGCCACAACCACAACCTGCTGTTGCGTTTGGATTGTTTACAATAAATTTGCTCGCGGAGAGATCCTGTAGGAAATCAAGGGTAGCGCCTGATAACAACCCAAGCGATATATCGTCAATGATTACTCTTATTCCATATGCCTCAAAGGTTTTGTCATCGAGTGTTAATGTATCGTCAAAAATAAAATTATATTGAAATCCTGAGCAGCCGCCGCCTGAAATATTAACACGAAAGAATGATTCATTTGATTCATTTGCCAGCAATGTTGCAATACGCTGCGCTGCCGCTGGCGTTATATAAAAAGATGACATAAATAGTACCTTAAGTTTTTTAATGTAAGTCGATTTTAATAAATCTCATATTTAAAATATAACGTATAAAAAAAAATATACAAAGAATTTTATTCAGATGCTTCAAGAGTCATTTTTACTAAATTTATCTAAAAAGTTAATGATTTTTTAATTCTTATATGTAAAGCTTTAAGGTAAGAGTTAAGCTTTGTTTCTACGTGTAGGTCAAAAAATGAATACAAATGATTTTGAAGAAAAAAGTTACAAACAGTCTATATTCAAAATAATACTTCTATTTGTTGTATTAAATCTTTCGATCGCATTTGTTCTATATATTATACATACGAATGCACAAAAGGAAGATTTGTTTTTATCCATCAGTGAAAAATCACGCGCGGTTGGAAACTCTGCTGTAACGGTGATTGAAAAAGCCCTTGATGTTGGTATTCCCATTGATGACTTAAATGGGTCAACACAGTTTTTAAATATGAAATTAAAATCGGCACGTGAATTAGAATATTTAATTTTAACGGATGCAAAAGGGGAGATACTGGCAAAATCAGATGATTTTGTTGAATCAGACGATAAGGTTAAGCGCGGCTCTAAAGAAAGTATTAAGGGTAAATTTAAAGTTTTCTCAAAAATTGAACGTTCTGTTGAAGAAGAAATTCAACCTTTTGAAATTTATGCTTTCTACAACATCCCCCTTCGTGTTGTGAGTAACAATGCTATTCAAGGCTACTTGCACGTTGGTTTGTCAAATCGTGCTGTTGATGCAAATATTGAAAACGTGTTTATTGATATCGCCATTATCTTATTGGCGGCGATGATTATTGGTTACGAATTTCTAAGTTATATCTTTAGAAACGTTGTTGTGCAGCCTATGCGTGATTTTAATAAAGCTGTTCGCCGTATTGTGATTAGTGATTATTCACAAATTGATACACCACGTTCAAATGATAGTTTTGGCCAAATTTTGAGCGGTCTTAATGAAAATGTTATTTCGCTGACAAAGTGGTTCAATCAACTTAAAGAACGCTTTTCAAATATATCTACTAAAAATGGCTATTATGATGTTATTAATGATTCCATTACTGAACTAACATTAAAATATGATTATCCAAAAAATGAAGTCAAAGTTAATGCGATTGCACCTGTCGTCATTAACTTACGTCTTGTTATGTTTTTGATGATGTTTGGTGAGACTATATTAATACCGGCTATTCCCTCCTATGCGGCGCAATTTTATGAGTCAACCTTTTTTGTCTCGAAACAAATGTTGAGTGCGATCCCAATTATTTTAAATATGATTTTTGTTGCAGCGGCTATTCCTTTTGTACCTAAACTATCGTACCGCGTTGGTTTTAGGCAATCATTTATGATCGGCCCAATGATTATGGCGTTTGGTTATTTTGTTGCCTTTATGTTTGAAAATCTAACAGGATTTTTTATTGCACGTTCTATTTCGGCGATTGGTTTTTCAATTTGCTACGTAACAAGTCAAAATTATGTAGCGGCTTATGCAACGACGGAATCACGTATACAATCCTATGGAATTATCACAATCGCCATTGGAGCGGCATACATATGTGGTGCACCAATTGGGGGGATTTTAATCGATAACGTTGGCTATAGAGCGTTGTTCCTTATCTCAATTATTGCTTCAGTATTATGTATTGTTATTGCAAATCGCTATATTGTTGATTTATCAAATGTAACCTTACAGGCACGACGTGAGACGGCAAAAAGCTCATGGGAACTCTTTAAAATTCCCGAACTTTCTTTTGCAGTTATTTTTTCATCTCTTCCAACACGTCTCATGCATACAGGTGTGGTCTGTTATCTTTATCCGTTGTACCTTCAGTCGATTGGTAGTTCGCAATCCGTTATTGGGCGTGTGATGATGATTTATGGTGTTATTTCATTCTTGTTTGCACCATATGCGCCAAAATTAATTGAAAAGCTGAAATGTCCAACAGTTGTGACGTGCATGGCATCGATCCTTATTGCATTACCGATGATTGCGGATATTAAATACCACGGGACATGGTCGGTTGTAACGCAACTTTCATTTTATACATTGTTTACAATCATCTATGTATCGTCGTTGATGTCACTTCTTGATGATTTAGGTACGAAGTATTCAAAGGCACATACGAAAACAGCGATTCTTGGATTCTATTTTGTCTTTGAAAGGATTGGTATGATTGTAGGGCCTGCGATTACAGCCCTTATTTTGTTAAAGACTGACTTTTCGCATGCATTGCTTTATTTGGGAATAGCTCTTGTTGTGTGTAATTTAATTTATGCGTCATTTCTGTTCTATCAGAAGTTTTTATGTAAGAAAAAACCGAGTATTGGGAAATAGGAGCCAATAATGAAAACATCCTTCCGAATGTCATTTATATTGTCATCTATATCAATTGTAACACTCGTTATTTTGACTGTTTTGATGCATTTTAAGTACCATATTACACGTTCAAATCTTATTAATGACCGTATTGGTGTGACCATGTCGAGCATTGCATCGGCAATTGACAATAATTTACGTATGGGTATTGGTATTGAATCTCAAACAAACATTCAATCCTATATTGATTACGGTCGTAAAACAGAAAAGATTATTGACCAAATTTATGTTTTGAAAAATAACAATTGGGATTTAAGTACAATATTCAAAACGACAAAGCAGGAATTGCGTCCTGTTGTGATTGAGCGTTCGATACGGACAATAAAAAGCGCAAAGGCAATTACATGGAGTTTTTCTGAATGGGAAAATTACGTTGGGCTTACATTGAAAGACCCTACTGGAGCTATTCGTGGAGCTATTCTAATTAGTTATAAGCCTGAGATTTTGGCTGCGCAAGAAAAGAGCGAAATCGAAAATCTATATAAACGAATGGCAGTCGCCATATTGGTGACGATGATACTAAGTGCTATTATTGGTTATAAGATGACAGCGCCACTTATTAAAACAGTTGCTTCCATACAAAAGAATATAGACAAATTAAAAATTGATGATACGCATTTTGATTTATCAGAAATTAGTGATCCGATGTTGCGTGGTAACTTTAGAACGGTTGTGACATCATCAACTAAAATGAAGCAAGACTTGGCAAAGATCGAAAAGCTCCTTAATTCGACGGAAAAGGATACGAACCATGAATAATAAAACAATCAATAATAGATCAATAAAATTTGAGATTCTTTTTCGTATTATTGCGTCGGTATCGCTTTCTATACTTGTTATCGTTGCGTATAATATGTATGCAAGCAGGCAACTTCTTGTCGACTCAGCCAAAAGTTTTGTAAAGAAGCAAGACGAAAGTGCAATCACCGCCCTTGTTGACTATGTGAATAGCATTAAAAATGTTAATGATTTTATAGCGCCACTTTATACGGATCTTGGTATTGATAATAAGGCTCTACACACACAGCTCGTACGCGTTTTAACGAATATTGATCCAATTGATGTCATTCGGATTAAAAAGGATAATATTGATTCGTCATTAGAGTGCGTTCAAATTCGTCCTGAATCAAAGTTGCAATCGGTAATGTCGCATTCGATTCCAGATAACGCCCTATTTTACATTATTAGAAAAGACAAATCAGACGGAGCAATTTCATTTTATGATAAATTTTTTACTCTTTTGAAAGAGGAAAAGTTAAATGAAACAGACGTTATTGACGAAAAGAAATACCCAAAATGGCCTGATGTGTATATTTTAGAACGCTTACCTTTTATTGAAAAGGAGTCGATTTTAAAGCGTGATGAGGAAACTGCAAAAATGAATGTTAAAATGAACATTCGAACCTTATCTTGGATTTTAAATAATTTACGCTTAACCGATCGAACACGTATTTTTATTGTTGATCATCATATGAACGTTATTGCGGATTCAGATGTTATCGATTCGGATAAACTCGTGAATGTTGAAGATTATGGTAATAGCAAGCTTAAAATTGCGATTGATCTCTATAAAAATAATAATAAGGCTAATAAAGCGGAGAAAACTGACTTCTTTAGTGTTGATAATGATTCGTTTTTCTCGATTGTTTCTGATTCACCAAAAAACATGGACTTAAATTGGAAAATAGTCACGATCACATCGATGAAAGACTTTGTTGAGAAATTTTCAGATATTGAATTTAAATGTTTCATAATATCAATACTTGTTATGTTCCTAATTCTTTCATTTTTGTACTTTCAAATACAAAAATTATCAGAACCTATTACTCACCTTTCAATTGAGGCCGATAAAATTAACAATATTGATCTTGGTGACCCTGTTATTGTGAATAGTAAATTACGTGAAATCAGAGACTTGAATGATTCTATGCAACGCGTGAAAGTAAGTGTTAGTAATTTTTCTAAATATATTCCAAAAGGATTGATTCGTGGTTTTGTTGACAGTGGTGAAGTTGTTGAAATTGGCGGGAAATCAAAAAATATTACGATTTTTTTCTCAGACGTTGCTAATTTTACAACCATATCCGAGAAAACACCACCACAAGAACTTATTCTGCAGTTATCAGAATATTTTGAGGCCTTATCTACGATTATACTTGATAACCAGGGCACGATTGATAAATTCATTGGTGATGCGATTATGGCATTTTGGGGAGCCCCTGAAGAAGATGATAATCAAGTTGTACATGCTTGCAGGGCTGCACTTGTTTGCCAGCAAAAACTAAAGGGGTTAAACCGATATTGGCTTGCTGAAAATAAACCAGCTCTTATTACACGTATTGGTGTTCATTGTGGGACAGCTGTTGTCGGAAACATTGGATCATCTGAACGTATGAATTATACGGCACTTGGTGATTCTGTTAACTTATCTGCACGATTAGAAGGTACCAACAAAATGTATGGCACACAAATTTTGATCTCTCATGATATGGTTACTCAACTGACAGGTGATTTTACGACAAGGCCGATTGATGTTGTCGCTGTAAAAGGTAAAGACAAAGGCATCCGAATTTATGAGTTAATGGGTCTTGATAACGATGCGTATGTAACGCCTTTATTACCTAAAGTTAAGGTTTTTGCAGAGGCTTTTTCAGAAGCGTTTGAGCTTTATATGAACAAACAATGGCAAGAAGCACTTGATGCCTTTGTTATGCTTAAAAATGAGAATTTGTATGAAAGCGATGTTGTAACAACGATGTACATTGAACGTTGTAAGAATTTTATTATTTCTCCCCCGTCGGTTGATTGGGATGGTGTTGTGCATCTTAAAGAGAAATAAAAAGAGTTACGTTAATTAGGGGTTAGATAATGCGCATATTTTTTACATTAGCCAAAATGGTTTTTACAGGCCAAGTAATTTTATTAATCAATTTTTTATCGTCACAAATAAGTATGGCGAATACAGCACCTGCACCTGATCGCACCTATGTTATTTATATGGTGCTTTGGGATGGTTCGACTGATGTGGAAAAAGGCTTTAAAGAATATCTTGCTCAGCAGGGGATTAAGGCTGAATATGTCGTTAGTGATTGTAAAGGAAATGCGAAAAAATGTCATGAACTTGTCGCTGATATTAAGCAGGTAAAACCAGATCTTGTTTTTACTTGGTCAACGCCGGCTGTTAAGGAAATTGCAGGATCTGTTAATGCGAAAAATAAAGATGAATATGTATGGACAATTCCAATTGTGAGCACACTTGCCGCAAGCCCTGTAAAGTCTGAAATTATTTATGATATGAATCAACCAGGTCGAAATGTAACAGGTGTCAATCATATTGCTCCCATGGAAGCACAGCTTAATACAATGTTATCGTATGTTACTTTAAAAAAGATGGGCGTTTTTTTTACAACAGTAGAGCCGATATCCGTACCAATGGTTGACGCTTTTCATAAGGAATGCGAGAAAAGAGGTATTGAATCCGTAAGTTTTCCCTATTCACATCTTATTAATGGTAAGCTTGACGTTAGTAAATTGGATGAAACCTTTAAAAGAATTAAAGAAGCGGGTGTCGATTTAATTTATTTGCCACCAAGTAATATTATGTCAGGTAATGGAAAAGAGTTATGTGAAATTGCAACACGAAATAAGTTAATGACCTTTACAGGGACAGAACTTATGGTTGCAAAAGGGCCACCATTAATGGCACTCATTAGTAGTAATATTAACATTGGTCGAATGGCTGGCCAAAAAGCTGAAGATATTTTGGTAAAAAAACAGGATATTAAACTGATTCCCTATCAAACCTTTGATAAATTTGCATTTGTTATTGCTAAATCAGTTATGCGACAGATAAAAGTTTACCCACCACTTATTACAATTGATAGTGCAAGCTTTATTGCAGATAAAGATGAAGAGAAAACTGTAAAAGAGGCGGAGCCAGTTGGTAAGGCGAAGGGTGCTTGATATGCAAGGTGCTACGAGTTAAGCTAAATCTCAATAAAATATGAAATATGAGGAGCGATTTATAATCGCTTAGGTCTAACATTGCTTTAGCGGAAACGTGTTATGAGGAAGTTGTACGCTTAGCAATACTCTTTCAACAAAAACCTAAACGAATTTTGTATGATCATGAGAATAACCAAGTAACCCTTGTCTGGAAAAGACATTCTTGGCGTAACGTTGTTGTGCCAAGTCATTGGTATCATATGGTTTTTCATGCAGTACGAACGGTTGATTTAGTATCAATAACACCAAAGAATACTACGCTTTCTGCGCCGATACCGTTATCGTGTTTAAAGGCTGGAAGGGAAAAATCAGCATCTGTTCATCCAAACCATGTGCGTTTTGCATGTGATAACTCGGCTGATGAGGATGTATACTCTGAAACAATCGTTCCATCGTTTAACGATAGGCAACAGGTTGAAGAAACGCTAATACGTGCAGCGAAAGCACCCGTTCGTATCTTCACACGCATTGGAAAGGCGCCCCCCGTTCGTCCTTTTTCTCGCAATCAAGCAAGCCAAAATTTTTGGTTTATATGGAATCAATACCCAGGAATTTCGCTTGATTTTTTTGTTGACCAAAGTACTTTAGATAAAATCCAATGTGATTTTATTTGTCACGGGAATCCCATTGGGCTGGATATAGGGATGCATGATAATGGTGCGCATATGTTAATATTGACATGGAATGGGGTAATTAATTGTCACTATAACTTGATCTGGAAAATTAAACGACATTAATGTCCGGACATGCATCCATTTAAATTTGGATGTTATTCTTGATTTTATCTAATCGATTTTGATGACGTCCGCCGTCAAAATCGGTTGTCATAAATTGTTTGACACATAAAAATGCTTGTTCAGCATCGATAATGCGCGCTCCTAAGCAGATAATATTGGCGTTATTGTGTTGTCTTGCAAGCATAGCCTCTTGTTCGGTTTGACATAAAGTCGCCCGAATATGGGGAAAACGGTTTGCGGCTATGCTCATGCCAATGCCTGTGCCACAAATGAGAATACCATATGCTTCACGATCTGTGTCTAATGCCCGTACAACGGCATGGGCAAAATCAGGATAATCAACGGGGTTAGCAGCGGATGATGTGCCCATATTGATAACATTGTATCCGTTTTCGCTAAGGTACGTAACAACCAATTCTTTAAGTACAAAGCCCGCGTGATCAGATGCTATATAAATAGTCATGTCCTTGTTTCATTTCCCACATCTGCCTTATTTTGTAAATGTTCTACGACATTGGTCAACTCAAGAAGAACCGTCGTAAGCAATAATTCATCATCACCCTGCGCCATTAAACGCACAAGTGGTTCCGTGCCTGAGGGACGAACGAGAAGGCGCCCCCCCGTATTGTTCAGCGTCACCTCAGCGCGATCAATCGCTGCCGTTAATGTAGGGTCAGCTAAATTTAAATGTCCTGTTAATTTTATATTTTTAAGTTGTTGTGGCACTGGTGTGAATACATTAAGTAGTTCACTTGGGGGTTGCCTTTTTTCTTGAATGAGACTCAAGATTTGCAAAGCTGCAATAAGTCCATCACCTGTTGTGCAGTAATCATTGAGCACAATATGGCCTGATTGTTCACCGCCAACATTACACTCTTTATCAGACATCATTGTTGATACATTTCGGTCACCAACAGCGGAACGATAGAGTGTTAATCCGTTATTACTTAAAAAACGTTCAAAGCCAAGGTTTGACATCGTTGTCGCAACGACACCATTTCCGCGCAAAAGTCCGCGGGCATGCCAGCGCATTGCCACGGCAGCCATGACTTGATCCCCATCAATAATGGCGCCGTTTTCATCGACCAAAATGACACGATCTGCATCACCGTCAAGGGCTATTCCAATATCTGCTTGTTGTTCAAGCACAGCATTCACTAAATAGGATGGGTTTGTCGCTCCACAATTCGCATTAATGTTATCACCTTGTGGATCATCACCAATCGCAATAACATCAGCACCGAGTTCCCATAAGACACGTGGTGCAACCTTATAGGCTGAACCATTAGCGCAATCGACAACAATCCGTAATCCATCAAGACGTTGTCCACGAGGGAAGGTTGCTTTTGCAAATTCAATATAACGCCCTAATGCATCATCGAGTCGTTTAGCCTTTCCAAAAGCCGTTGCTGGCGGAAGGGGAGGTGAATCCTTAACATAGGCTTCGATTGCCTTTTCATCTTCATCTGTAATTTTATAGCCATCACTTTTAAAGAATTTAATACCATTATCGGTATAAAGATTGTGCGAAGCTGAAATCATAACGCCAAGATCCGCACGAAGAGAGCGTGTAAGGAGGGCAACACCTGGTGTTGGAATTGGTCCTAACAGAATAACATCAATTCCCATTGCAACAAATCCTGCAACAAGCGCTGATTCAACCATATACCCCGATAGACGTGTATCTTTTCCAATGACAACCGTAAAACGGGGATGCCCTGCGCGGTATCCCTCGCACGTATCAAGGAAATGCTTACTAGCAGCAATCGCTAATTTTAAAATGGCATCAGGGGTAATGGGCCACTTATTAGCTTCTCCTCGAACGCCATCTGTTCCAAATATTCGTTTCTTCATTTTTTGAAATCTCTATTTAACTATTAGGCACTTGGTACGGTTGTACGTGGTAAATCATCCATAGAGATATCAATTAACGGTGCTAATTCACCGCCCTCAAGAATGATCTTTATTTCATCACCTGTTAAGGTTTCGCGTTCAATAAGCGCAGCAGCAACACGGTGAAGTTCAGGCTTTTTTTCCGTAAGTAATTGCTTTGTTTCAACATAGCATCGTTCAAGTAAAGCATTAATTTCAGCATCAATTTTATAGGAAATCTCTTCAGAATAAGGTTTTGATGCTGGCATACCATATCCGTTTTCACGGGAGGCATAATTTCTAAAACCAAGATTATCACCTAAAGCAGCTTCCGTAATCATATGGGTTGCGTAATATGTTGCAGCTTTAATATCAGATGATGCACCTGTGGTGACTTTGTTGTAACCAAAGATTAGCTCTTCGGCAATGCGTCCGCCCATAGCGACTTTTATCGATGCGATAATTTTTGCGCGTGATTCAGAAATACTGTCACCTTCAGGAAGTAGTTGCACCATACCAAGGGCACGGCCACGTGGGATGATGGTTGCTTTATGGATTGGGTCAGAGTCTTCCATATAGAAAGAAACAATAGCGTGCCCACCTTCATGATAGGCTGTGTTTCTCATTTCAGCCTCTGTCATTACAAGTGTTCGCCGTTCAGCGCCCATCATAATTTTATCTTTGGCAATATCAAATTCAGCTTTGCCAACGGCAAGTTTACCACGACGTGCAGCCATAAGTGCGGCCTCATTCACAAGATTTGCAAGGTCAGCACCTGAAAAACCAGGTGTACCACGGGCAATCACTTTAGGATCAACATTTGGTGAAAGAGGGACTTTTTTCATGTGAACTTTTAAGATTTGTTCACGCCCAATAACATCTGGGTTTGGCACAGTGACTTGACGATCAAAACGCCCAGGACGGAGGAGAGCTGGGTCAAGAATATCAGGGCGATTCGTTGCTGCAACTAAAATAATACTTTGATTTTCTTCGAATCCATCCATTTCAACAAGTAGTTGATTGAGTGTTTGTTCACGCTCATCATTGCCGCCACCCATATTAACACCACGTCTGCCACCTACAGCATCAATTTCATCAATAAAGATAATGCAGGGAGCGCTTTTTTTTGCTTGTTCAAACATATCACGTACGCGACTCGCACCGACACCAACAAACATTTCAACGAAATCAGAACCTGAAATACTGAAAAATGGTACATTCGCTTCGCCTGAAATTGCTTTTGCAAGGAGCGTTTTACCCGTACCAGGAGGGCCAACCAAAAGAACGCCTTTTGGAATGCGCCCTCCAAGACGTTGAAATTTTTGAGGATCTCGTAAAAATTCAACAATTTCTTCAAGTTCTACTTTTGCTTCATCAATACCAGCAACATCGGCGAATGTGACTTTTTTTTGATTTTGATTAAGTAACTTGGCACGTGATTTACCAAATCCCATTGCTTTTCCGCTGCCACCCTGAAAATTTCTGAAAATCATGTATCCTAAGAAAAGGAATGCGAGGAGGATATAGAGCCATTCAAGAAGGTGTCTGAATATAGATCCTTCTTGTTCAGATGAATAGCCTTTGAAACTAACGCCCTTTTCAATAAGTCTTTCTGGTAGTTTTTGATCAAAAACAGAGACAACTTTATAATATCGACCATCTTTTGATTTAACTTGTAAAACAGATCCTTTTGATGCAGGATCTATAACGACAACATCAGCAATGCGATTCGCATTAACTTCATTAATGAATGTGGAATAATCCATTGATTGTAGAACCTGTTGTTGCTGTGCGCCTGAAAACATTTGCACAACACCAAGCAGGGTCAGAATAATAACAATCCATATAACAGCACTACGAAACATTGGGTTCAATGGAAACTCCTTGGTTTATTGGATGATAAGCAAAAAAATATTAACATGTTACCGTACCATATTTCAGATTTTTTAAAAAGTATTTGACGTTAAAAATCTAACATTTAATTTTAATTGATGTGCAGAATATCAGCTCTATACGAAAAAAACAGTATTAAAACGATGGAGAAACATAGATAACGCAGTGCTCAAGTTTTTCAGCACAAAGGAATTGAAAGAGTCACAGGGTTCTGTTTAGATAAAGTCGACTAAAACTTTAGCAATCTAACGAGCCCTATGACCCTAGAAGATCTTATCATTAATACCTACTGCCTTGTCGAT
>CANLGW010000023.1 GCA_947490395.1 Alphaproteobacteria bacterium | reverse complement strand
GAAGGTCTTAACTCGATCGTTCAAGCGGCTAAACGAAAAGCACGTGGTTATGGCAAAAAGCATTTTAAAGTGATGGCTTATTTGCTCACTGGAAAGTTGAATTTAATGAGACATAATCCACATCTACCCACTCAATTTGCATAAGAGCCCACAATAGGTACGTATATTCTTACCCGATGTAGTTGTTTGATCATTAATCACCACACCACTACTTTTAAGGATGTTTGTGATAATATCAATTGTTCGTAAATTTTGAAAAATATTAAAATTTTGTGTAAATGTTAACATCCATAAACGAGGATGTAACTTAATTTCATAAAACACATACAAAAGCCCATTTGCATCTTCATGGGTATCTACCTGTTCAACACGCCCAACAATTCCATTAAAATAACGTGTACGCCCCTCAATCGTTATAGAAGCTGTCGCATTTGTCCCCATAAGCGCATTGCAATCAATTTCTTTGTTGAGAGAATGAACAAGCACGGTAAAAGCATAAGGCTGTGAAATCACCTCAAGACCATTAAGCGAATCAATAATCAATGTATTTTTACCAAAAATACAGCTAAAATTTAAAATAACGTCATCAGAAAAGGATAAATTAGGCACGTTAACTCTGTTTTAATATTTTTCAAGATATACTAACATTATTGTGACGTGCTTCTTATTCATTGTCGATAGGCTGAATAAGAAATTAATTAAAAATGTGATGGAATTGTATGACTAAATATTTATGTGTGTATTGCGGTGCTTCTGAACGTGCTGACCCAATGTATCGCCAAGCGGCTATTGATATGGGACGTGTCATTGGAGAAAACAAACTTGGCCTCGTCTATGGCGGCGGTCGCCTTGGACTTATGGGACTTGTAGCAGATGCCGTTCTTCATCATGGAGGACGAGCGATCGGATTTATCCCTGAACATCTTAATGACCGTGAAGGTGCACATCTTGGGCTCACCGAATTACATATTGTTGATACGATGCACACGCGCAAAAAAAACATGTCTGAACACGCCGACATGTTTGTTGTTTTACCAGGAGGTTTTGGCACCCTTGATGAAATGTTTGAAATCATCACATGGCATCAACTAAAATTGCATAATAAGCCAATCGTCCTTGTGAATATCAACCACTACTGGGATCCACTGGTTCAACTGATCAACACTGTCGTTGATAAAAAATTTGCACATTCTGAACATCGTTTTATTGTTAAGGTCGTTAATAATGTTAATGATGTACTGACGATTACAAAAGATCTTTAGCTTTTGCATAAATCATATCAACGGTCAGTGCTTCCATTAAACGGCTACCAACATCACGGGCGCACATAACATGCACATTTCGACCATTTGGCGTTGACTTCAATGGATCCGTTGGCCCCCACATTGAAATAATGGGTTGATCAGCTGATGCCAATATATGCCCAACACCACCATCATTTGCAATTGATAAATCGGCTAATTTTGCCAAGGCAATCGTTATATAAACCGATTTTTCAGCTGTTTGCTGCAAAGGAAAAAATGCCCCCTTTACCCCAGCATGCAAAGCATCATACCATTCTGTTTCAGCTGGCCCTAGGATATAAGCAACATTAAAACCATCTGTTATCAGTCGGTTACCTAAATCAATAAAATTCTGTAGAGGCCAACATTTAAAACGTCCCCCTGCCCCAGGTGCGAGTAATACCGTTCGCCCTTCTGGCAAGAGAGCACGTGCATTCTCCATATAGGATAATGGCACATCAACCCCAAAAACAGGCTCAATCGTGCGCTGCGCTGCGACCGATAATAAATCCATTAATCGATTCATCAATAAAATTGGGCGGATATACGAAGACTTAGGCTTTTGATCCGATAGCAACCATTTCATTGATGCTGAAATAAACCGTTTATGAGGGATCGATTTTAGCATCAAGGTCGGAAGAAGTTTATGTTCCGTGTCAAGAATCACATCATACGCATGATGCGGCAAAACCGTACGCCATTTCTTATACATCACATCAACCAATGAATCACCTAATTTTGAATGATTCACAACATGATGAATTTTCCCATCAACAATAGGTGCCAACGCTGTTGCAAAAATAGTTGGATGCCTTCCCGCAAACCACGTAACCTCTGTCTCTGGAAAGGCATCATAAAGCGCATTAATAAAAGGAAGTTTCATCATGCCATCACCAATAAGTTCACAATGACTAAAAATTAAAAGTGATTTCATATGCCACCCACTATCACAACACAAGCCCTATTTGCAAAACTAGAGTCATCATAAAAACTAATACCTATGCGCGCAACCTTTTTTGCATATATCAATAAATATCTAACCTGCGCGTTTCAACTGCTCAGCTTCATCCAGGTTAAACAAACGCAACAAAAATTGTACCGCCATACCGCGTTCTGTTGTCAAATGAGGATCCTCACGCAACAACGCCTTTGCTTCATCATTTGCCTGCTCATATAAATATTGATAATACTGGTAAATATCCGGATCTTCAGATGTCATATCGGCAAATCTAAACGTTGGCAAACCGCTTTGACGCACACCAAGGGTATCCCCCCCTCCACGCAACCTCAAATCAGCTTCCGCTAATTCAAAACCATCTGTTGTTTTTTTCATCATCTGTAAACGTTGTCGTGCCACAAAGGATATCTTGTCACTGAATAGCAACAAGCACGTCCCATTTAACTCTCCACGCCCAATGCGCCCCCGCAATTGATGTAATTGCGCTAAACCAAACCGTTCAGCACATTCAATAATCATAACTGTTGCCTCTGGCACATCAACGCCAACCTCAATAACCGTTGTTGAAACCAATACTGTTGCATCCCCTTTTGCAAAACGCTGCATAGCACTTTCTTTTTCATCCGCTTTTTGACGTCCATGGGTCAACACAACCGCATCACCAAAATGTTTAGCAAGATCGCTATAACGATCAGTAGCTGCAGCCAAATCAAGTTTTTCGGATTCCTCCACCAATGGACACACCCAAAAAACTTTTTCACCGCGGGATATAACATTTTCAACATACGCCAGCACATCCTCTAATCGATCTAAGCTAATAGTGCGTGTTTCAATTTCTTTACGTCCTGGTGGTTTTTCTTTCAGCAATGACACCGCCATTTCACCATAATGAGCGAGTAAAAGCGTACGGGGAATAGGCGTCGCTGTCATACTTAAGACATGTAATTGATTTGCTTTTTGTGTCAATTCTAACCGTTGCTTAACACCAAATCGATGTTGTTCATCAATGACAGCAAGGCCAAGCTTAGCATATACAACATCCGCTTGAAACAAGGCATGCGTACCCACAATAATATGAATCGTATGGTGCTGAAGATCATTCAAAATACGGGCACGCGCTGCCCCTTTTTCGCGCCCCGTCAGCAATTCAACCGCGATCCCTAAACCCTGCACAAAATGACGAATTGTTGCCAAATGTTGACGTGCCAGAATATCTGTTGGAGCTAAAATAGCGACCTGAAATCCATTTTCAATCGCAATCATTGCTGCCCCTAATGCAACCAATGTTTTACCTGACCCAACATCTCCTTGCAACAAACGATGCATTGGTATTGATTGCGTTAAATCATGGGCAATATCGTGAATAGCACGCATCTGATCCCCCGTTGGTTTAAACGGTAAAATCGCTAAGAATTGCTGCAGCAACGCAGATGTATGCAATAAGATAGGTGTCTTTGCATGACGTATAGAAAGAGCATGATAATAATGTTGTGCGACCTGCTTGGCAAACAACTCATCATAGGCCAACCGCTGTCTGCTAGATGCCATGGGCTGTAAATCATTATCCGTTTGTGGATTATGTACAGCTAAAAAAGCTTCTTTCCATGATGGCAATTGAAAATCATGCAACGTTTCTGAGGAAAGCCATTCAGGCGCATCGGTTAATGTTGCACAAATCGAATTAAGAGCTGTGCGGACAAGACCTTGGGTTAATCCTGCCGTCAGGGGATAAATACGCTCAACACCAATCCAATTATCTAGACTATCAAGTGTCCCCATATGGTCGGGATGAACAATCTGGTACGGTTCGGCACCCTTATGTTTTGAAAGTGATAATTTACCGCTAACAATAATCATATCATTTTGCCTAGCAGCCCGCTCTAAAAAGCTTTTATAAGGATTAAAAAACAACAAATCAATAGCTATTTGTGAACCCCTTAACATGCCTGAAATACGATACGGTATACCACGCCTGGCATTTGGATGATGGGCATTCACCTGAAAATGAAATGTTACCAAACGATCTTGGTCTTTATGTGTTAGATCTTGAACATATGCACGTTGTAAAATACTACTCGGTAAATGCGCCAGCACGTCAAAGACACGTGTCCCATCAACTAAACGCGTAAAAAAGTCTTTTCGTTTAGCGCCAATAGAAGGAACGGTTGCTAAATCAAAAAACAAAGATGTATTCGTGTTCATTTTCAGATTATCCATTAATTGAAATTTAAACATTATCAATAATAATAAAATTATGAATATATTTTTTATACCCATTATTGCTTTTTTGGTGGCTGGGTGCAACCCCTTCGCCGATTTTAGACCCAATTCCGTTGATATTGTTAAATCAGGGTGGGCAAGAAATAAGCAACCGACACCTGTTAAACCTTTGTTTTGCTATAAAACATTGGGCGATACCGTGTGTCATGCAGAACCAATCGAAGGTGCAGAAGGTCGTTTAACAGGCAGCTTTGAACATATGCGAGGAAATCCAGAAACCACCAACTGGATCGAAAGCCTGCGTGCGGCATTTGAAAGCCGTGCAGATGATGAAGGCGGCTAATGACATCTTTTGTTAAATAAGGTATAGTTCACAAAAACTATCGTAAGGATTTATATGACGTTTGCATTTGTTTTTCCAGGCCAGGGATCGCAGACCATTGGCATGGGACGGGATTTATATGATAACTTTAGTGCAGCACGCCATGTCGTGGCGGAAGTTGAAGAAGTATTACAACACAAACTCTCACACATTATGTTTGAAGGCTCAATCGAAGATCTGATGTTAACAGAGAATACACAGCCAGCCCTTTTAACGGCGAGTATAATGGCTGTTCGCGTGATTGAAGAAGAAACCAAAAAACCACTATCATCAATTGCATCTCTAATGGCAGGGCATTCGCTGGGAGAATATTCAGCGTTATGTGCAGCTGGATACTTAAGTTTAGCAGATGCTGTTCGTCTGGTGCGTCTTCGCGGGCAAGCGATGCAAAATGCAGTTCCTGTTGGCATTGGTGCGATGGCGGCAATTTTAGGGCTTGATTTACCTATTATTGAGCAGAATTTAAGCACTTTTACCAAAACTGAACATCTTTGCGTTGTAGCGAATGATAATAGCCCTGCGCAAGTAGTAATCAGTGGGCATAAAGCGGCGGTTGATGAAGCCATTACTTTATGTACAACCGCTGGCGCTAAACGAGGGATCATATTACCTGTAAGCGCACCATTTCATAGCCCATTAATGGCACCTGCAGCTGAAGTGATGGCTCATGCTTTTGCTGACATTCAGTTGAATAATGTTTCAGTGGATATTATAGCAAACGTAACAGCAATGCCATTCGTTGGCATCGATATGATTGTGCCATCGTTGGTGCAACAAATCACTGAGCGTGTACGATGGTGTGAGAGCATATCGCACATGAAACAACTAGGATCAACAACATTTATTGAGTTGGGCATCGGCAAAGTTTTATCAGGTCTTATTAAACGCATTGAATCAGATGTAACAACGATGTCTGTTCAAAATAGCAGTGAACTATCGACGTTTCTATCACTTTGCTAATATAAACACCTACAAAACAAAAAGAAGGAGGGATGATGTGATACTTTTTGCAGAAATCCCCCTTATAAATCAGGCTAGCCTAAATCAAGCTAGTGATTTAAAAAAACCGAAAAAAGAAAATCTACGTACTTCGGATGAAACAGACATTGGCTTTTCATTTTATAATTTGCTTAGAATTACAGGTTTAATAAAAAAACAAGTTACACAAAAAAAAGTCCCCCAAAGAAAAGCATCCTCTATAAAACAAACACAATCTGCAGATATGATTCCCATTTATCTTAGCGAACGCAAAGGGGTGAAACGCATCACGTTAGCGTTTTCATCAAAGATGCGCCGTATGATTTTAACAGCGCCTCCACGAACGCCGCGCACGTATCTTCGAACCTTTATAAAAACCCATCATGACTGGATCCAGCAACAGTTTGCAAAGCCCATTGTGCAACCAAAGGTGTTTTCACCAGGTATCATAGTGCCTTTTGAAGGAAGAACTTACACATTGATACACCAGGTATCAAATCGTGTGATTGTGGAAATCAGATCCGATATGCTATTTGTGCAAGCAGCTATTTCACGTATCGATACACATGTTAGGCGTTGGCTTGTCGAGCGTGCGCATGAAACGCTAGAGATTGCAAGCCGTACATTTGCACAGACCTTAGGTGTTTCAGTTGAAAAAATAACCGTCAAGTCAATGCATACACGTTGGGGTAGCTGTTCATCCGATGGGAATTTGAATTACAATTGGCGTCTTATTTTGGCACCGCCTGAGATTTTAATTTATGTATGCGCACATGAAGTCGCGCATCGTGTATATATGGATCATTCGGTATCATTTTGGCAAACGGTAGCCAAACTTTATCCCGATTATAAAGCGGCGCGTTTATGGCTTAAAAAAAATGGTCAGTCGTTATATGCGTTTGGGTGATAACCAAAAGAAAAACTTGCCTTCATTTTAAAAAAATGATTATCTATGGTCAGTTACGTTTGTGTGGATTTTCTCATATTTTGAATACGATTCGTATCAATGACGATACATTAATGTTAAAGAATCGTAGAATCATTTACTTAACGTTTACACGCTCACTCTCTTTCAAAATACCTTCGCCAAGACGCTGAAGTGCCAGCCGCAATTCGTCATTTGCTATATCCGTAGTTAGCTTATTAATTGTTCTATGCGCATTTTCAGATAGTGGTATTTCTGGCATTTTCTTTTTTTGAATTGACGCATCGAACACCAACCCAGCCTGCAAGCGAATATTAACAATTGCCCGATAACCAAAATGCCGATTAAGACGTTCGATTAATTGGGGGGATTGCGCCTGTAAAATAGGCATCGCAGCCGATACACAGCGAATATATAAAATCCCATCCGTTTTTCTATCTTTTGGAAATTTCAAGTATTGCACAGCCGTTAGCTTTGCATAGCGTTCGCCAATAATCGTTGGCCAATCGAGGAGAATACCAACATACGCCTCACCATATTGATCAATCATTGGCTTTAATAACGCCTTTGTCATTGCTGAAATGCGATTTATTCCTTGGCGTTTGGGCGTACGATCCGCTATATCTGGTTTTGTATTTTTTATCATCATAAGACTGTACTGTGCAATCTTCTTTACTTAATGTCAATTCAGATTTTATACAATCGCTCGTCTATAATGAACGAGAACGATTATTAGAGTGGTATTTAAGGATTAAACGAATTTTACCGTGGCGTGCTGCCTATGGTACCTCCCCAAACGCGTACCATGTTTTGGTGAGCGAATTTATGTTACAACAAACAACAGTACAGACCGTAATCCCCTACTTCGAACGCTTTATTAAACGATTTCCCACATTAGAATCACTTGCAACGGCTCCCCTTGATGATGTTTATGTCTTCTGGCAGGGGCTTGGATATTATTCACGCGCAAAAAATTTACATTGCGCCTGCCAGCAGCTATATGAGATGGGTTATTTTCCAAAAGATGTGGCAACATTGAAAACGTTGTCTGGTGTTGGGGACTATACCAGCGCTGCTGTTTCAGCGATTGCATTCGATCAACCTGTTATACCTATTGATGGCAATGTTATGCGTGTGATGGCGCGTCTTTTTATGCTGCACCAACCCAAAGGACCAAAATTACAGGCAGAGACGACACATTACATTGATGTATTTGTAGGGCAAACGAACAATACCTATGTAGCGCAGGCCATCATGGAATTAGGCGCATTGATATGTAAACCTAAAAAACCTTTGTGTGATCAATGTCCATTGGCAGGGGAATGCCGTGCATTTAACGAAAATGTTGTTGAGCAATTTCCCAAAATACTGGCAAAACCAATAAAACCCAAACGTGTGGCGACAACATTTGTTATTGAAGATAAGCATGGACGTATATTAATTGTGAAACGACCTGCTAAAGGATTGTTTTCAAATATGTATATTTTTCCAACGACCTGTTTTGATTTTGATCCACTTCTCCTGACACAATTGACGCATTTAAAACAGCTTCAAAAAACCATTCGTCATGTATTTAGCCATTTTGATCTTGAATTAACGGTTGTGCGTGCACAAACAATGCATGAGTTAAAAGGTGAATGGGTACTACCTAATGATTTGGGACGTTATGGAATGCCTACATTAATGCATAAAGTTTTGCGGTAAGGAACAAGCCTTCCCCTTCAGATCCCAATTCGAAATTAAAACGGTAAAGAACATCCATAAAATCAAATCTCTATAACAGCAAATGTCGTCATAGCGAACCCAAAGGGCGTGAAACAGGCATTATTTGCATTAACAACCACTGGGGATCTCCACATTTGCTACGCAAATTCGTGATGACGGAAAGTGGAACTGTATAAAATCTAATCCCAAATTGAGGTTTAAACTCACCCACGGCGATCAAATATAATTTTCATCACCAACATCGTACCTGCCAGAATGATCGTAGCAAGGTTTGTCAGGATAATAGGAATCGATGGCTTCGTAATCCCATAAAAAATCCAAAAAACGACACCTGTGCAAAACACAAGATACATACCAAGAGACACATCTTTTGCGGACTTTAGTTTATAGGTACGAATAACTTGCGGTAAAAAAGCAATTGTTGTGCAGAATCCAGCGATATACCCTAACAATTCCATTAACGATTTCCTAATATTTATTATATTATACTGAAGCTGATTAGATCATTAAATACATGGAATATCAATGGCTGATATTGTCTACGTACGTGAATTTTACCCTGCAGGTAAATTAGTATTTGCCGAAGGGCGCCCTGGCAATGAAATGTACATTGTAGAAAGTGGCAGCGTGGAGATATGGAAAAATATCAATAATGATAAAAAAGTCCTAGCGACCCTGCATAAAGGACAGGTCTTTGGTGAAATGGCGCTTATTGATACATCCGTTCGCATGGCATCGGCAGAGGCTGCGTCTGGCGGCACAACACTCATTAAGATTTCAGCCTCAAAAGTTGAAGAAGCCCTCTCCCAATGCCCGCCAATTGTGCGAACAATTATGAAAGCCCTCGTTGAAAACTTGCGTCGCGTGCAATAATCGGGTTTATTAGAATCATACTCGAATAATAACATAGGCAATGTATGATCCTGGATGGCAAACATCACGCACAACTTTTATTAATGTCACTGAAAGACGAAAGTATTTCTTTAACGCAGCGTTTTAGACGCGCACCATCGTTACACGTGATATTAGTCGGACAAATTCCATCGAGTCAGATTTACGTGGGTATGAAGGAAAAACGCGCGAATGACATGGGGATTAAATCCGTCGTTCATCGTTTGCCAGATACAGTTGATGAGCCAACCGTCTTGGCGCTTATTAATACGCTTAATCACAATCAGAGTGTTGATGGAATACTTGTGCAATTACCATTGCCAGCACATATTGATGTCAACAAGGTCATTGAATCAATTTGCCCACAAAAAGATGTAGATGGGCTCACATCAATTAATTTAGGGCGTTTGGTGCGTGGAGATGAATACCTTATTCCGTGCACACCACGTGGATGTCTGCACCTTATTCACGCGTGGAAACAGAATCTAAGCGGTTTACATGCGGTTGTTGTGGGGCGATCTGCGTTGGTTGGGAAATCACTTGCCTTATTATTGACGCAACGTGATGCAACGGTAACACTTTGCCATTCAAAAACGAACAATTTAGCTGCTTTCACACAGCAAGCTGATATTGTTGTTGCAGCATGTGGTATACCAGGACTTATTACTGCTAATCATGTTAAATCTGGCGCTTGTGTTATTGATGTGGGAATCAATCGACTACCTGATGGAACATTGACAGGCGATGTTGATTTCAACGCTGTGCTACCTATTGCAGATGCAATTACACCCGTTCCATTTGGTGTAGGGCCAATGACGGTCGCTTATTTAATGTCAAATACACTGCGTGCGATGCAGCAACGGTTAGATAGCACGCACGCCCACCCTCTCCACTGATTCCCATTCTTCGAACCGGGCAAGATAACGTACGTCAACGCCAGCACCTGATGACAAATAAGGGTTTTGATCCTGAAAAAAATGCCCCAACACACCCAACATAGCATTTTGCACTGCAACACGTTCATCTGAATTTAAGGAAACGCTTAAACATTCTCCCGCAGGCTCTCCCCCTGTTAAGCGCCAATATTCCAAGCTAAATAAAGATAACTGAGCTTGGAATTTAACACCAAACCCTTGGTTATGAGCAATAACCGCTTCCACTAATAATTGGGGTGATGTACCATTTTTAATGGATTTTCGTGTGGGCAGTGTGCCTGTTTTGTAATCAATGATACGAAGTGTTGGCATTTCTTCTGTATTAACGCTTGATACCTCTAAGCGGTCAGCACGACTTTTAAGAGTAGCTTTAATGTTATTAATTAAAAACGACGCTTCCCCAAATACTTCTGTTTGCCGTAAAACAGCAGGTTCTGCATCAAGTTTAGCGTGCCACCATTGCGCAACTCGTTTAAAACGATACCACCAAAAGGTTTGTACAACCCCACCGCCACGCGTACCCAATGTTTCAAAATAGGGCTTAGCAAAAGCAACCAGCTTTGCTTCGGTTGGCTCTAACACATGCGTTAAATATTGGTCAAGAATGTCATGAAATGTTTGCCCTTTATCTTTAGCTGACAATGCTTCGTCCAACAAAGAAAGAGGGTTAAGTCGTAGAACATAACGCACATAAAAAGCATACGGGTCACGCATGAGCAATTCGACATGGCTCGCATAATAATCTTTAGGACGAGCGTCTATGCAGGGTTTAGGTTCTGGTGACAGGCAAGGCGTAGCCGTCGATGGTCGCAGGTAATTGGCAAGATATTGGTATCTTTTATCAGGGTTACCATAATAATGTGTTAACCTTGTCCAAAGGCGACTTTCCAGCATGGATTCGCCTCCATCACGCAGAGCACGGGTCACATATAAATGAGGTGCATAAAAAGATGTACAAAAATCATGGGCAGCCAACCCTTGTTGACGTTTTTTAGAAGGCAAACCAACAGCGATACGAAAACCATCCGATAGTAATGGATCTGATTCTGGCGTTTTTGGCCAATTTCCCTCGTTCAGGCTCGCACAAATAATGACATCAGCTGTATTCAAACGTGCCTCTAATGTACCTAAGACACGAACGCGAGATCCAAGACCCGCCGTATCATGCACAGGCGCTGCCATTTCCATTAAAAGAATAACCGCATCTTCAAAATCACCTTTAATGAAAGGAGGTGTTTTACTTAAACTATTAAAAAAGGCAGTTGCGGATTCACCATCCGTATTTTTAAAAACAACCCCATCAGAAATGCTTTCCGCTGCCTCTTTAAAAAAATGAATAAAATCATAAAAACGTATATACTCTGTTCGTTGGTTGAGTAGCCTTTGCAAGGTATTGACCCATAGAGAACTTTCATCACTATTCCAGGGAATTTGCTTTTTACGCAATAGACATTCATAACGTCGAATAAATGATAAATGGGCTGATCGATTATTTTTTGCACATAAGGGGTGTTTTGATAAATGAATAAATGTAGCAGCCGACGGAGACTTTAGAAAATCAGCGAGGCCTTTTAGAAAGTGTCCAACAGGTGTGTCATACAAGGGTATTCCAGCAGAATCATTAGGAATGATACCATAAAGAGATAACTCTGCTCTAAGGCGACGCATCAAACTTTGGCTTGGCGTTACAATAGCAATTGAATGAGAAGTCTCAAAAAGCTTTTCCCGCACAATGGCGGTGATGACGCGCGCTTCTTCTGATTGACTAGTGCATTCGATAAGAATTGGATCATGTTCCGCTGATTGCTTTTTCTGATGCAATGGTGGTGCCTTAAATAAGCACTGCGTGTCGCGATGACGTGTTGTTTCTAAAGGTGTCATCAAAGTGAGCAACGTAGGAATTGCTGTAGGCTCAACAGCTAAATGCGCACATAGATCAAAAAGTGTATGCTGTGGGTGTGATCGCATGGTGTGCACACGGGATTTGTCTTCATCCCCATCAAGACCTGGCAATACAATCACACCATTTGCCAGATTATACACGGCTTTCAAAAGCATACGGGTAGCAGGCACGGTGCCTGTGGTACCTGCTACTACAATAGGGTGGCTTGGTGGAGAGCGCGTTAAATAATCGGCAAGATAACGCATGGCCTGTTGGCGGCGCCATGATTCAATAACAAGACCACGCTTTGCAAGTGCGTTTGGCATATGTCGTGTCAAGATTTCCAAATTCAAAAAAGCATCTTGCACATGTTCAGGCGCCTTTTCAAGGACTGTTTCACCATAAAGTGATTCGAGCGATTCAATCGAAATATCACCAATGATGCATTCATCATGTAAACTGATGAGGTATTGCGCAACAGCAAACGACTTTTTAATAGGGAGCCCTTTTGGCAAAAAATCCATCATTAGAGCAAGTCTTTCGAAGGCACTAATGGCCTTTGGAATATCATGAATTTCTTTTAACGTAAATGGGTTTTTTGATTCCAGATCGGTGAAGGCGTGCATAATAGGCAAAGCAAATGGGGGCGCTGATTGCGCATGATGGGATGCTAGGTGAGAGGATGTTAAACAAGGAGACGTTAACAACATCCTAAAGGATTCTTTTAACCCAAGAACACTACGGTTCGTTGGCAACCATACGTGCATGGAGGCTGTGTTGAATGACGTAAACTGTGGCACGACATTCAAAAGCGGGTTTTCTTTTAAGGCACACGCAAGGGTTTTTAAAAAACACTGACCAAAGGGAACTGTATAAATATGCCCCATACCATTTCCCTTATGAACCTACGCTGGGTTCATCCTAACGTGTTTTGTCGGAAAGGGAAATGAGTTTGATTATTAACTTTTGCAATTTAGAAAAGAATATTACAATCATAATTTTTCAGACATTAAGTATTTATATTTAACATAAATTTCCTAAATGCTGATTTTTTATAATATAACATTTCCATAAAGCCTTTAACGGACTGCACCACCCAATATTTAACACACGACCCCTGATAAATAATCTTTTTACAAACAAGCTTAAGATTTTGCTTCAGCCCTGTTGTTTCGCGATAAGCATCATTTAAATCATAAATCACGCGTGTTAAATAACAATCAATCGCCTCTTTTGTTAAATAGGTTTCGGCAAAAATACGCCCATTTTCACCAATGACTTCAGCAATCTTTGGGTTCTTTTCAAGGTATTCATAAACATAATCAAGATTTATTAATCCTGGGTCAATGTTAACGTGCGTTTTCATAGGCTCAAGCAGAGAGTAAAAATATTGTTCACAATCTGCCCGTAATAATAAAACAGAACCAGTGAATAGAATATTAGGCACACGCACCCAAGCCGCACCAAAACCATCAGCTGAAAATAGATACTTGTAACCAATATGAGTGATAAAATCAACAGGCTCTGTTTTTAAATCACGTAAATTATTTTCATACCATGCCTTAAAATCATCTGTTGTTCGATAATATATGTGACAATCATCTGTAATCTTAGCATCAATAAACAAAAAACCATCAATCGTTTCAATACATGCAATTGCATAAATAACCCCCTACTCCAAACAATGTTCAATCCAGCGCTGCGTTAATTTTTCATGCACCGAATTTTGCGATAAACGCTTTTTTAAATGCCAAAAATCCACACAATCCAGCGGTTGATCTTGGTTCACACAACTATATACAACCGTCTCTAAACCTGTTTCGGGGTCGATATGTATCTGCAAACATTGTGCACAAATTCCCTTCATCATGCACTGCATTGGTGAATTAACACTCGCAATAGCCGTACATGATGGGTGCAACGAATCTTTCAACCCACCTTTCATCGCGCATGCAACAGCCGACATTAAACCATCTGACCCAATAACCAACACATGCTTAACATCACCCAAAGCAATTATATAATCGCCAAGCTGCCCTGCATGGTAAGCCTTTAACGCCTCAATCGGATTTCCTTTAATTGTTGTATCCTGCGCACGGGTAATGAGCATTTCCATTTCATCGCAACACCAAATAATGGTGTCAGCCGCTGCTTCAATCTCAGCCACCTTAAAACGATCTGCCACCTTTTTATAGCCAGCAACATATAACACACGGCAACCATTTGCCCGCATGGCTTTGCCAATTGAAAATAAAACCGCATTTCCAAGGCCGCCGCCAATCAACAAAACTGTATCATTTTTAGGAATATGCGTTGGCGCCCCTGTTGGCCCCATAAGCACAATAGGTTCCCCCACGGTTAACTGTGCGCATAAATTTGATGATCCCCCCATTTCAAGGACAATCAATCCAATTAACCCCTTATCCACATCAACCCATGCACCTGTCAAGGCAATACCCTCCATCGCAAAACGTGTCTGATGATAATAGGGTGCGAACGTTTCAAAATTCTGAAGGCGATAAAATTGACCAGGCTTAAATGCCTTTGCTGCCAGCGGTGCCTCCACCACAATTTCTACAATCGTTGACGTTAGGCGATTCACAAGATGTACTTTTGCTGTTAATTTAACATTCAATTGTTCTAAAAAAGTTGGATTTTGGCACGAAGGAATAGTTTCCAAAAGACGCGAAATAATAGGATAGCCTCGTTTTGCACTCGCCATTGCCTTCACCACATTCCCCGAAAAAGATGGGTGCAAATCACCAAAGAATGACATTCGTGGCTTTTGTTGATCATAGTGTTCTTGCATTAAGACATAAACTGAACCAGGTTTAGCCATTCGTTCGGGTGTTACAGATGCCCCTGTTTCATCAACCGCCTGAAATGTGCCGTATGGTGTCAGTGGAAATGGTTCATCATATGTTAAGTTCACATTTGGCTTTGTGCCCGCAGCAACTAAAATTGTTTTGGCTGGCGCTATTTGTACATCACCTAAAATATCAACACGAACACCTGTCGCATTTCCCGATGAATCAACCGTAATTTCAACAGGAATAGCATTTGTTTTAATAAAAATCCCTTCCTCCAGCGCCTTTTCAATTTCTTCGTGATTCAAACGATAACTAGGCGCTTTTACCAAATCCCCACGATACAAAACCGTTGCCCCACCAAGATCACGAACACAATTCTGAATGACATCAGGGGTCATCGATTCAAACAAGGCTGCATGTGCTAAAAATTCGTGTGCAACCTCATGATCAAACATTGACCACGTTGACTGTACATAATCAACGCCATGCATGCGCACCAATTCATCATACCGCTTTTTAAATTTCTTTACCTGCACTGGATAATAGGCCATTGCTTCCGTTGCGGTATCAATAGCCGTAAGACCACCCCCAATTACCACGATAGGCAAACGAACCTCCAAATTCGCAAGGGAATCTTCCTTATGGGCGCCCGTTAATTGCAACGCCATCAGAAAATCACTTGCCTGCCTCACCCCTCGTGCAAGCGCATTTTTAATGGGAATTAATGTTGGGCTTCCAGCACCCATACATAAAGCAATATGATCAAACCCCAAATCAAACGCGTCGTGACTGGTAAGCGTACCACCAAAACGCACGCCCCCTTTTAGCAAGAAATTTTGGCGACGCTCCAATAACAAACGAATTAATTTTAAATTATTCTTATCCCAACGTACCGTAATTCCATATTCAGCGACACCACCAAAACCACCTGTGATCCGTGTTGATAACGGCTCTTTTAAGACATGCCAATCCCGAATAGGTAAGAATACTGCTTTCTCCCCCGTTGGGTGCACGCCATTTTGAACGGTAGGCAAGGGTTCAATTTTAAGACCATCAATCCCAATCACTGTATGACCATCATTCAGCAAATGATGTGCCAGATTAAACCCTGCAGGCCCCATACCAACCACAAGAACGCGCTTATGTGTATCATGTTTTGGCAAGGGGCGCCTAATGTTAAGAGGGTTCCAGCGACTCAGTAAACTGTAAATCTCAAAACCCCAAGGCAGATCGAGAATATCCGATAACGTCTGCGTTTCAATGGCTGGAATATCAACAGGTTGCTGTTTTTGAAAAATACACGCCTTTGCACAGTCATTACAAATACGATACCCTGTCGCAGCAAGTAAGGGGTTATCAACCATAGCAACGGAAAGTGCACCAAGTGGCACCCCCTGACCCTTTAGCTGATTCATTTCAGAAATTTTCTCTTCAAGAGGACAACCAATCAAATCCACATTAAGGGCATTTTTTTGATAGATTGATGCTGCTGAATCCAAAGAAGGTGTGCGATTTTTAAGCCCCTTTGAACAAGAATCTTTCCCTTGATGGTGACAATGGATACAATATTGCGCCTGATCAATAGCAACCGTTCGAGATACACCTGTATCAGTCACATCAAACCCCTGACGCGAACGAAGTATATCATAAAACATCCCACGATCATCTTGATGTACATGACGCACTAATGCTGAAAAATCAAGTTTTTGTGGTACAGCAAATAGCACAGAATGTGGAAATTGTTTACGTCCTGCATCTGTTAATGTAGCAAACGCCGCAAATCGAGCCGCCTGATCGAGCTCTGCCTCATAATCTGATTCATGAACTAGCCATGCCGCAATCTTTTTAGCAAAATCAAGTTCGCTTTCAAACGTAAACATTGGTGATGGCGCGATCTCAGCAGGATTTGGATATTTCTTTAGTGCAAAACGCTGCACAAATTGCCGTTTAATGAAAGGGATAACACTAATATCTGAATACGATTGCTTCAACGCAAGCACGAATGACATAATCCCAAAGAGCTGCGCAATAAATGATTCGAGCAACGGTGCCACATCGATAAGAAGAGTATTTTCTTCTTTTTCTGTTAGCGCAGATGGATCATTAAGCGCATCACGCCAACGCAAACAGAGCCCCTCATCATATTCATATAGATACGCATCAAAATGCTGATGAATTTTCGAAAGACCATCACGGCAATACAAATCATTAAAACTAAGACCAAAAGCAAGAGACAAAGTGTGTGGCATCATTTGTTCATAACAGAGGAATTAAAATCCACTAAAAACGTTGGAAAACTTGTCGCAATGCAATCCACATTTTCAATCACAATTGCTCGATTAACCGCACGCGCTAAAATAAGGGCACTCATCGCCATTCGATGGTCAAGCGCTGGATCATAATGAATAGGATCACCTGACGTAACAATCGTTTTTCCAATAATACGAAGATAATCATCCCCCGCCTCAACAGCGCAACCGAATAGCCGTAGTAATTCCTCAATTTTATGTAAACGATCGGATTCCTTCACACGAAGTTCCGAAAGTCCTTCAAAAATCGTTTCGCCATCTGCAAGTGCTGCCGCAACCGCTAAAATAGGAAATTCATCCATTAAAGCAGGACTTTGATGAGCGGCTGTGCGCACAGCCATTAAGGGCGATGCATGAACCGTCAGATTCCATAAAGGCTCTCCAACAGACTGGCCAACACACTCAACGATAATCTGCCCCCCCATTTGCTGCAATACCTTTACAAATTCAGTGCGATAAGAATTACCATTAATCCCTTTTATGGTAATAGATGATCCCGTACAACATAAAGCCGCCACGCACCAAAAAGCTGCCGCAGATGGGTCACCTGGAACATGAATTGACATGTCATCTTGGTTATTCGCGAATTCAGCTGATAATGGATTTATTGTAATATATTGCCCTTCACTTACCAAATCTACACCCAACAATCGCAGCATATTTTCTGTATGATCACGGGACGGCAATGGTTCAATAATTGTTATTGGTGTTAATGCACGCAAACCTGCAATTAAAAGCGCTGACTTTAGTTGTGCTGATGCAACAGGCATAGCGTACATGATACCGTGCAATTGGTTCGTCTTGACGAGTGAATTATTAACGGATAAAGCATTACACACCGCTGGCAACGTTTTATCATTCATTAATTCAATTGATGCCCCCATTGCCCGAAGAGGCTCCACCACACGGCGCATCGGACGTTTTATTAATGATGCATCACCCGTCATTGTTAAAGTAAGGTTCGGTAGGGATGCAAAAAGCCCAAGCAACAACCGTGCTGATGTACCTGAATTTCCCATATCAATCACTGTTTGTGGCGCACACTGAAATATCGCAGGGGGTGAAAGTAATAACGCGTCACCCTCGTCTTTAAACACAACACCAACAGCTGCCAAAGCATTGCGCGTCGCCATCACATCATGTCCTGTATTAAACCCCGTGATACGCACCCGTCGCTGACATGCAGCGGGCAAAATAAGGGCACGATGACTTATCGATTTATCACCTGGCACACGGTATTCACCCTTTAAAGGCGCAGCTTTAATAAGCGGATGAACCATAGAAAAACGATTAATTAATTCTTCAGACATAATAAAAGCTTTGCCTCCTAATCGCGGTGATAGGGGTGATTAATAGCAATTTGCTGACAGCGATACAGCTGCTCCATCAACAAACCACGCGCCAAAAGATGTGGCCATGTCAATTTACCAAAACTCAACATATAATTTGCACGTGCGCGAACAACAGGCGCTAATCCATCTGCACCACCAATAACAAAAATAAGACGTTTATAATGTTGTTCAGCGTCAGCGATAATATGTGTCAAATCACGTGATGACACAGACAGACCACGCTCATCCAATGCACATACCCAATCACCTGGCATAATATGCTTTAAAATCTCAACACTTTCTGCCTCAGGAGAGTTACGTTGCTTAAGCTCAATAACCGTCAGTGGACGACTAAGACGGCATCTGTATTGATCAAACAGTTCTTTTTCAACACCACCGCGCATTTCGGCAACAGCAATCAAAACATACTTCATGTGAACGCTCGATCATTTCACTTTTTGAAAAAACCCTTAGACAGAAATGCTTAGGCACTTGCTAATTGCACAACACCATCGGCATCACGACTAAACTTTGTTCCCCACATTTTTTCCAAATTATAGAATTCACGAATTTCAGGACGGAAAAGATGCACGAGAACATCACCAATATCAAGAAGCACCCAATCACATAAAGGTACGCCTTCAACATCCGCACGAATCCCTTTTGTTTTTAATTCACTCGCGATAAATCCAGCAAGTGCATTCACATGGCGATTCGATGTCGCTGATGCAATAATCATATAATCGACAATGGCGCCCTGACCTTTTAAGTCAATTGTTAAAATATTTTCAGCCTTCTTTTCATCTAGCCACGTTGTGACCAAATTAACAATTTCATTCGTGTTCATTAAATTTATTCATTCCTATTTATATAATGTTGCAACAAAGACAACAGATTAATTCACCAAAAAAATTAACGCACCGTACTAATATCAGGCGCATCAACAGCTTTCATTCCAACAACGTGATAACCAGAATCAACATGATGAACTTCACCTGTTACACCTGATGAAAGATGACTGAGCAAATACAGACCAGAACCACCGAGATCATCTTGTGATGTATTTCGCTTAAGCGGTGCATTGTAGAGGTTCCATTTTAAAATATGGTTAAAATCACCAATACCAGAAGCCGCTAAGGTTTTAACAGGTCCCGCTGAAATGGCGTTCACGCGAATATTACGCCCACCAAGATCCATAGCAAGGTAACGAACACTAGCCTCTAACGCTGCTTTTGCAACACCCATCACATTGTAATGCGGCATTACTTTCTCAGCACCATAATACGTTAACGTTAAAAATGCCCCGCCGTCATTCATGATGTAAGATGCTTCACGACAAACCTCTGTAAATGAATAGCAGGATATATCGAGTGAGTTCAAAAAATTCTGACGCGATGTATTCAAATACTGGCCTTTAAGTTCTTCTTTATCAGAAAATGCAAGAGAATGTACCACAAAATCAATCGTACCCCATTTTTCTTTTATCGCATCAAATGCAGCTTTAATATGCCCTTCTTTTGATACATCACACTCAATCAAAAAATCAGAGCCAAAGGATGCAGCCAATGGTGCAACACGCTTAGCAAGCGTATCCGATAAATAGGTAAAAGCCAACTCGGCACCATTTTCAGCCAACGCCTTTGAAATGCCATAAGCCAACGAATGATCGTTGGCAAGCCCCATAATAACACCACGTTTACCGGCCATTAGTTTTTGCATATAGTTACATCCTACGATTTGTTTGAGTTGCGTAAACGCTTTAGTAATTTTATAAACAAAATTTCATCATTATAAAAGTAAAATCCATTTTCAACCTTAACGTCAAGCCATCACCGTTTTACACAAAATAATGCTTTAATATTTAAGCAGCAACTTCTTGCCCATTCGCAATCGCTGACAATGTTCGCGCCACAACACGAATTTCCTGACGAATTTCAGTTGTTGAACGATTATTTCCTTCAATAAATTCTTCCAACATTTTTGACAATGTTGCATCAATACTACGTATATGAGTTTTAATAATTTCTTCATTACGCCCCTGCAGACCATCTTTTGATTGGTTTAAAAGGGACTCTTGCAATTCGACCTGATTTTGCGCCAAACGCTGAGAGAAACTTTGATGGGCAATCATATGCTCACTCATTTCACTTAGCTTTTCGCTAAACACCTGCAGTGATTTTGCCATGGATAAACGTGTTTCTTCACTCCGTTTAATCTGGGTATAAAGAGACGCCAACCCCTCAACAGTTTGCTCCAAAAGTCCCGCGCTAAAAGCAGGCCCTGCACCTGCAGCATCTGAAGAACTTGCACCGCCAAAACGAACCGAAAAAGCAAGACGTTCTTCAATACGATGGTAAAAAGTTGTAAACGCACGCCCAATTTGAAGATCCAAAAACCCAACAATCAATGACCCAGCCAATCCAAACATCGAACAACCAAACGCTGTCCCCATCCCCGCAAGCGGTGCATTAAGACCTTGTTTTAGCGTTTGAAAAGCTTCTTTAACATCTTGACCATGCATATCGATGCCACCAATAACACCAGCAATGCCACCAACCGTTTGCATTAACCCCCAAAACGTACCAAGCAATCCTAACAACACAAGCAAACCAACAATGTAACGAGACAAATCACGTGCCTCATCAAGACGCGCTTCAATACTCGATAAAATCGATTTAGCCGCTAAGGGATTTAAACTTTGTGGTAATTGTTCTTCACTCATTAAAATAGCAAGTGGCATCAACACTTTTACCTTTGGCGTTCCTGGAAAACGTTCGCGACCAACATCAAACCGATCAAGCCACCGTTGTTCCTGACCGAGCATATAAATCAGGTAAAACCCCCAAAATATACCAAAGAAAATAACAGTAAATATAATACTGTTTAACCATAGATTGTGACTAAAAATATGAAAAAGCGGCTTAAACATGTAAACAACCGCTGCAGCAACCAATCCTATGAGAAGCCCCATCCGAAACAGTGTCTTAAAAAGATATGACATTATTAAACCCTTACAAATGATCACAGAAAACAATATACCATGATTATTTTATATTGGTATCGAAATGAATACAATCAAGGAAAAAAACGAGAACGCACCGTTTTATTTCTCAAACGATGTGGCTGTGGTAAAAATCGTATCGATCACGTCTTGTGTATGCGCGTCTTTTGGTAACTGTGGTCCATTCATCAATGAATCAGCTGACAACACCTTGAGTGCACGATGATCAATCCGATCACAAATCCCGTAATCGTTAAATATACGACCAAGAGTCCCATCAATTGCCGTCAATGTGTTAATCACATTCTCGATACATTGACTAATAATATCCTGAAACATACACACCTCATAAATCGTAATAATATGATGTTTAAGTGTCTGTTCATTATCAATCGTTAAATGCCCATCAAGATTCTGAATATTATGTATACATTCACGCAAAATACGATTGGCTTCATTCGTTGATTGAATCACGGCACCCAACTCATCATGTGTACCATTAAACTGAAATGAAGGCTGCATATCATATTGAATCTTTGACATCTCGCGTTTATTGAGTTGGATAATAGCGTTAATCTTTTGCAAATCAACAAGCAAATCTCTGTTAAGTTCATCCGATAATCCAATATGATTATCATCATCGCCGTTGTCATAATTGATATAATGCGCATAAACATCAAAAAAATGCTTAAGTTCAACTTCAATACGGCGTAACGTCCGAATAACTTTTGTTAGGCGCTGCCCACTAATATCTTGAAATGTGCATACTTCATACATACGTGTCACAAGTTTTATCAATGTTTCTTGATTTGCATTTTTAAAAAATGGCTTTAGTGTTTCAAGGATTTCAATTGAATCCAAAATTGTATTCGTTGCCGATGCAGTTGCGACAATAACAGATTCCAGAACATCAGGTGTATCCGTAAAGCAAAAGCGATCATCACATTGATGTTGCAAGGTTGAAATCGCTTCACGCATACGGACGATCATCAACGTTAAATCACGAAACTCCTTAATCAAATATTCATTTAATATATTTTTTGATTCGCTATGATTCATACACTTATCATCCATCAAAAATCACCTAAAACAGACACTAGCTTCATTTTCAGTGTCTCCGCGTTAAAGGGTTTAACAATATAATTCGTAACGCCTGCTTGTTTGGCGGCTATCACGTTTTCTGTACGACTTTCAGCTGTCACCATAATAAAGGGAATATTTTCAAATCGTTTATCAGCGCGCACAGCAAGCAGCAGATCCATACCTGACATTGGCTCCATATTCCAATCTGATATGATTAAATCATAAGGTTGACGATTTAAACAACGGAGCGCTTCCGTGCCATCCAACGCAATATCAATGTTTTTAAAACCAAGCTGCTTTAGCAAATTCCCAATAATACGCAACATTGTTTTATAATCATCAACTGCTAATATCTTGAACTCGTCCAAGTCTATTGCCATGTCACATCCCTTCCAGGATTAGTAAATCATAAAAACCCTAATAATCCGTAAAAGTAGAAGAAGTAAATAAGCAACAGTTGAGGAAGTGATTCTTTTCAACTACCATTGTAACTTTATTTATGTTACACTCATCCACATAATCAATAAGACTTCGGTTAAATAAAATATGTTTAAAATTTTAATATTAATAGTGTCAACAGTTTGCACATCATTGCATGCAACAACTCAATATGAACTTTCTGCAGATCAACTGAGAAGGGTTCCATTATTACTGCATCAAGATGCGCGTGAATTTCACCGCACACTATCGCCCCTTATCGATCATGAAGCGACGCATTATTATGGGCAGCAGCTTAAAAATCCATATGAACTCTTTTTTGGAGCACTTATTTTTGATGAATTGTTTGGTGTGGTGCTGCCGTATAACACAGGCGCGTGCCTAAAAGAAGGAATTGAATCTATTTTAAAAGAAAGCGATCAAGATAGAATCTATATGCTCAATCTCTCGCAAATACCACAAATATCATCCAATCAAACAGTAACATATTCAGTAATAGAACAGCATCAGAGTCAATTTAACCAAAAATTTAGCACAACATTAGACGATTTGTTCGCACATAAAAATTTGTTTGCCTTTTTTATGAAAGGGCTTATGGAATATGAATCAGGTGTTATTCACAACAATCAAAATCAAAAACAATTAGGTGAAAAATACATCAGCATAGCCGCCGATGGTTATGTATTGCCTGCTTTATCTTTTTTAAGAACAATATACGCACATAACCCAAAACAAAAAATTATTCATGATGTAGCAAGAGATAAATTAGCACAAACAGCTAATTTAAACCTTAACCCATCCATCAGACGACGGTGAATCCAATCACGAAACCGAATTTATGATTAATACCATGGTACGAAGTTCGTTTATTGCGGGCTTAACATCCGTTTTATCATGTGGTTACAATTGTTATTTAGTCTATAATTCCCCTCGGTTTTT
>CANLGW010000022.1 GCA_947490395.1 Alphaproteobacteria bacterium | reverse complement strand
CAACGCCAAAGATCTTTTTAAACGCGATATCAATGCGGGGATTTAGTCGTGCCATGGGGTGCCTCTTTAAATGGGATCTTTCAGTCAGCGCTTAGTCATCTATTTCTCTGCAGTATAGCATGGATTTAAAAGAGACAAAAATAATTGTTGTGCATATAAAAAATGCTTCATGTTCTTAAGGCACGAAGCACTATATTAGCCAAATGATAATGATTTAGTACATTATACCAAAAACGTATCTGCCGGTGTGTATGACAGCCCTAATGCTGTGGAAACGGCATTATAAGTTACATGACCAAGACAAACATTCAAACCTGCTTTTAGATGAGCATCATCCCGCAAAGCTTGTTTATAGCCTTTTGTGGAAAGAGCAACAGCAAATGGCAATGTTGCATTGTTTAGTGCTAATGCAGATGTACGAGCAACAGCGCCTGGCATATTTGTTACACAGTAATGAATTACATCATCTACAATATAATAAGGATCAGAGTGACTGGTTGGTTTACTGGTTTCAAAACAACCACCTTGGTCAATCGCAACATCAACCATAACGGCACCTTTGCGCATTTTCTTAACCATATCAGCTGTTATTAATTTTGGCGCTGCCGCACCGACAACCAATACAGCACCAACAACCAAATCTGCATCACAGACAAGCTTTTCAACAATATCAAGTGTACCTACTACTGTTTTTAAACGCCCTTCAAATTGGGAATCGAGCTCTTGCAAACGACGTGGATTACGATCAATGATTGTAACCTCTGCACCCATTCCAATGGCCATACGCGCAGCATTTACACCAACGACACCGCCACCTAACACGATAACTTTCGCAGGCAATACACCTGGCACACCGCCCAACAAAACACCCATGCCACCTTGACTCTTTTCAAGCAACCAAGCACCAACTTGAACAGACATACGGCCTGCAACTTCACTCATTGGCGCAAGGAGTGGCAAACCACCACGTACATCTGTTACTGTTTCATAAGCAATCGCAACGCATTCAGATTCAATTAATGCTTTTGTTTGCTCTGGATCGGGTGCCAAATGAAGAAAAGTAAATAAAATCTGCTCCTTACGCAGCATTTTACATTCGCTTAATTGTGGCTCTTTAACTTTAATGATCATGTCGGCTTTTGTAAAAACTTCTTCAGCAGTTGTGATGATCTCTGCCCCGACTGCACGATAGTCATTATCACTATAACCAATCCCCTGTCCTGCTTGCGTTTGTACAATGACTTTATTGCCATGACTGATGAGCTCACGCACAGATGACGGCACAAGCCCTACGCGGTACTCATTATTTTTAATTTCTTTTGGTACACCAATGATCATGCATTTTTCCTTTTAGGAAGGGGTTAAAAGAGATGCAACTACCATACCATCAGCCTCTCAAATTGGCGAGCATTTTTATAAAATGAATCCTATTTAAGAGTATTTTTATGAATTTTCTCTTTATAGGTGAAAAACTTATTTGTATATAAAACCTTTATACTATTTTAGCATTCTAAAATAGACTCCCTAATGTGTGCGGCAAATCAGGATGAAAGACATGCATTATTAATAGGTATCCTAGCAAATTCTTTAATGTTTGGTGCATGTAAATCAATGATTATTATACGCTTCACACCCATAGATGCCACTAAATCTACCAATAATCTTTACTGTATAATTTCATTCATTTATTATCTACTTAGGTGTTTTGCACTCTTTTTTTCAACTCGCTTTATACATCAAAAGAATGACACATATTGCCTTATAGAATTATGTGCATTCATGTGTTTTAGGAAATACTAAATAAAATGGGAATTTTTTCATCACTTAGTAGGCAACAGAAAGAGGCTGTTGGTTTGTTGCAAATTGGCACCTTTCTTGAATATTTCGATCTCATGCTATATGTGCATATGGCTGTTCTTTTAAACGAAATCTTTTTCCCAAAAACAGATCCACATACAACAGCACTTTTATCGTCATTCGCTTTTTGTTCAACCTTTATTCTCAGACCATTTGGTGCATTTATTTTTGGATATATTGGCGATAATATTGGGCGCAAGGCAACCGTTATTATCACGACGATGATGATGTCGACGTCTTGTATTATCATGGCAACCCTTCCAACTTATGCGCAAATTGGTATATCGGCGGCCTGGATTGTTACAATTTGCCGTATTATTCAGGGGTTATCATCGATGGGCGAAGTAATGGGCGCGTATGTCTACATGACTGAAATTACAAAACCACCCCTTCGTTATCCTGCGGTTTCATTTATTAGTTTAGCGACAACATTAGGTGCGTCGGTTGCATTGGGTGTAGCGACACTTGTAACAAAGTTTGATCTCAATTGGCGAAATGCGTTTTGGATTGGGGCGGGTATAGCGCTTGTTGGTTCAGTTGCACGAACGCGCCTTCGTGAAACGCCTGATTTTATTGAAAGTAAAGCCAAGGCTGAAACAAAAAAGCAAACAAAACTTAAGGCAGAAGGAAAAGTTGACAAACGCACAGTACTTGCTTTTTTCCTTGTTTATTGCGGTAATCCCGTTTGCTTTTATCTTTTATATATATTCTTTAACCCAATCTTGACGGAGAAGTATGGGTTTTCAGCCAGTGATATAATTTATAATAATTTTTTGTTAGCGAATGTTGATGTATTTTCATGCGCGTTGCTTACGTTTTTAAGTTACAGAATTTACCCGCTTAAGATTTTAAAATTCCGCTCGACATTATTTTTATTTTTTATCCTCTTATTACCCTTCCTACTGCAACAGGCAACATCATATTATCACGTATTCGCTATACAAATTTGCATACTTGCTACTGCATTAGATGCGCCACCAGCTAATGCCATATTTATCAAGCATATTCCCGTACTCAAACGCATGACGGCAACAAGTTTTATTTATGCATTAAGCCGTGCTATTATGTATGTCATCACCTCATTTGGACTTGTCTATCTAACTAAGTTTTTTGGATATTATGGCTTGTGGGTTGTTGTTATGCCTGTGACGATTGGGTACATCTGGGCTATTCGTTATTTTAATAAACTTGATCAATTAGGTATTCGTGTTGATAAAGGTGATATTATTAACCATAAAGAGAACGAAATACCCTTTTTAGAAAAATCCGCGTAGTTAGACTATTCAGGAACTATAATAGCAATGATAAACCAGAATAGTTCATTTTTCACTCGAAATTCAGCACAACCTCCGTCATAATGGATGGCATTATACGTATTGTAAAAAACGACTGTGGCGCGTTATATTGTAAAATTTGGCGGAACCTCCGTTGCGAACATAGATCGTATCAAGCATGTTGCTGGTCTTGTGGCACGTATGGCGCATGATGGTCACGAAATTGTTGTCGTTGTTTCAGCAATGGCAGGTATGACGAATCAACTGGTTGGTTATACAAAATCACTATGCTCTACTCACATAACATCAGAACACGATGTCGTCACAGCGAGTGGTGAACAAATTACAGTCGGTTTAATGGCGCTTGCTTTGCAGCAATTGAATCTGAAATCAATATCATACCTGGGGTTTCAGATTAAGATAAAGACAGATGCAACACATACCAATGCAAAAATTGATCACATATCAACGCGTATACTTGAAGAATCATTAGTGAATGGCATTATACCTGTTGTAGCAGGGTTTCAGGGAATCTCGAATAATAACCGTCTTACAACACTTGGTCGTGGTGGCTCAGACACGACAGCAGTTGCATTAGCGGCCGTCCTCAATGCTGATCGCTGCGATATCTACACCGATGTTGAAGGAGTATATACAGCTGATCCTCGTGTGGTTTATAATGCACGTAAACTTAATGCAATTAGTCATACTGAAATGTTAGAACTTGCTGCGCAGGGTGCAAAAGTATTACACCCCAGATGTGTAGAGCTTAGTCTACGTTACAACATTAATATGCAAGTTTTATCAAGTTTTAACCTTGTGTCTGGCACGCAAATCATCAATGAGGAAACCCTTATGGAGCAAACATCAATTCGTGGCATTGCCCATAATCTTAGCGAAGCAAAAGTCACCATTGAATCAATAAACCCAATAACACCACGCATGATGGCTGATCTTTTTAGCGCCTTATCACGTGAACATATTGCTATTGATATGATTGCTTATGTAAACGCTGGCCAAGGGCTAAAAAACACGCTTAATTTTATTGTTAATAAAGATGATAGTGTGCGTGCTAACGTTAAAATAATGGAATTAAAATCAATAATAGGGTTTGATACCCTTGCTATTGATCCGAATATCGTTAAAATATCAATTGTCGGCATTGGTATCCGAAGCAATCTTGAAATCACGCCTCTTGTTTTCCAAACATTAGCCGATCATCAAATTGATATTCAAATGGTAACAACGTCAGAAATTAAAATAGGCCTTATTATTGCGCATGATCACATGACAAAAGCGATAAGCGTTTTGCATGATGCACTGCAATTAGGGGCGTCAACGGAATGAAAAAAAAATGAGCATAAAACATAACGCATTAAATACATTATGGGAAAAAGGACGTAACTTTTTAGGGTCAGAGGTTGCCATTTTAGGCGGCGCTATGACCTGGGTATCGAATGCGAATCTAGTTGCCTCTATATCAAATGCAGGTGGATTTGGAGTACTAGCATGCGGTGCAATGACACCTGATATTTTAGATGCTGAAATTGCGAAAACAAAAACACTGACATCAAAACCTTTTGGTGTGAATTTAATTACACTTCATCCGATGCTCGATGATTTAATTGATATCGTTGGTAAACATAAAATTGGTATTGTTGTTTTGGCGGGTGGCTTACCAACCACACAATCAATCACACGTTTAAAAGATCATGGATGCAAGGTTGTTGGATTTGCGCCTGCTCTTATTATTGCAAAGAAATTACAACGATCGAATGTTGATGCCCTAATCATTGAAGGCGCCGAGGCTGGCGGACACATAGGCCCTGTTTCAACTAGTGTATTAGCACAAGAAATTCTACCGCACATACGGGATATTCCTGTATTTGTCGCAGGTGGTATTGGACGCGGCGAAGCAATTGTATCATACCTTCACATGGGGGCAGCAGGTTGTCAGCTTGGCACACGTTTTGTATGTGCACATGAATCGCCAGCCCATGCGAATTTTAAAAAAGCGTTTATTCGTGGCAATGCGCGTGATGCGGTTGCTTCTGTACAACTCGACCCTAGATTCCCTGTTATTCCTGTTCGTGCACTTCATAATGATGCCAGCAAACGATTCATGGAATGTCAGGCTGAGATTGTTGGCAGATTTGAACGGGGAGAGGTTGAACTTAAAGACGGTCAGTTGGAAATTGAACATTTTTGGGCAGGCGCTCTTCGCCGTGCAGTTATTGATGGTGATGTGGAAAATGGTTCTATCATGGCAGGACAAAGTGTCGGCATGGTAACAAAAGAACAATCAACACAAGAAATTATTGACGAATTGGTTGATCAAGCAATTGCCTATCTTGATGGTCAAAAATAGGTTGATATACCCATCCCAAGAAATCTGTTGATTTGTGATGGGTATACATAAATAAATATTTATGCTTTTGTCCATAAATAGGCAATTGGCACGGCATAAATATTTTCCGCAATTGGTAATACATTTACACCCCGATATAAAACAATACCCATTTTAAATTGATCGCCAAGATTTTGCTTTAATGACAAAAGCCCCTTTGTATCTTTTGTGGAAAACTGAGATGAACTTTTCACCTCTATTCCAATAACACTGCCGTCAGGTGCTTCTAAAATAAAATCAACCTCTTCGCCAGATGTACTTCGATAATGAAAAAGCGTTAAAGGCAATTTTTTGTAAGACAATTGCTTTCTAATTTCCATGGCAATGAAATTTTCAAGTAGATGGCCAAATAAGATTGAATCAGTTGCGATGTCACGTGTTAAAATCGTTTCTGCTAATGCTGTATCAATCAAAAATGATTTCTCAGATTTGACGAGGCGTTTCCCCATATTTTTTGACCATGGTTGAAGGGGGCAAAATAAATAAGTCATTTCAAGCAAACTTAAATAACGTTTTAATGTCGTGTAGGAGATTTGCAACGCACGTGAAATTTCATTTGTATTGAGCAATGACCCAGATCTGCCGGCAAGTAAGCCTAAAATATTCGGCAATTCTCTTAAACCTTCAATATTCGAAAGATCACGAATGTCTTTTTCAAGGATTTGCGTAAGATACGCGCTGAGCCACTCCATCCGATGAAAAGCATCATCAGCAGAAAGCGCTAATGGATAACCACCTTTTTTCACACAATCAATAATATTAATATCATTAATTTGGGCTTTACTGATTTTTTGATGGCATAGATTCTCCAAGAAAGGCGAAAGATGCCCATTTAATTCCTCCTGCGATAACGGCCAAAGTGTATGCATGGACATTCTGCCAGCTAATGAATCTTTGACGCTATTTAGATGTAGAATATTAACAGAACCCGTTAAAATAAATTGCCGTGGCATGCGTTTTTCATCAACGCGCATTTTAATAGCAAGCAAAAGATCGGGGCAACGTTGAATTTCATCGATAATTAAAGGATTTTGAGAAAATGAAATAAAACCAAGGGGATCCTGTTTTGCAAGTGCTAATGTTTGGGGATCATCCAGTGTTAAATAATCATGCGTATGGGAAAATATATTTCTAACAAAGGTGCTTTTTCCAACCTGACGTGCACCATTAACAAAAACAACGGGGAATTGGGTTTGTTTGAGTTTAGCCTCAAGAAATCGCGTATGCATTGTATGAATCTTTTCTCTGTTTTTTTACAGCTTATCATACTGTGGAGAAAATTTCACTACTTAATGGTTAAAATTTAACCACTTGATGGTGAATATTTAACCACTTGATGGTGAATATTTCACTACATGATAGTTAGAATTTCACCATGTGGTGTTGGGGAGGCCGAGAAAAGTATGTGAATAATGAATGTTGGTCGCTGAATTCTCTTACAATTCCAACAAAAACCGTCCTGGATTTTCAATACAGTCTTTGATAGTTACCAAAAATGTAACGGCTTCACGCCCATCAATGAGGCGATGATCGTACGATAGCGCCACATACATCATCGGGCGAATTTCTACACGTCCATCAACCGCCATTGGGCGATCCTGAATTTTATGCATGCCCAAAATAGCGGATTGCGGAGGGTTAATAATAGGTGTTGAAAATAATGATCCAAACACACCACCATTTGAAATGGTAAATGTTCCACCAGTCATTTCTTCCATTGTTAATTTACCATCTTTTGCTTTCTTACCATACCCAGCAATAGCACGTTCAATGCCCGCCAAATCTAGCAGTTCTGCATCACGCACAATTGGCACAACTAACCCTTGTGGTGCGGATACAGCAACCCCAATATCACAATAATTGTTGGTAACAATTTCATCGCCTTCAATGCGGCTATTCACCATTGGTATTTCTTTAAGTGCCTGCACACACGCTTTTACAAAGAACGACATAAAACCTAATTTGATGCCATATTTCTTTTCAAACACATCTTTATAACGGTCACGTAATTGTTTAACCGCTGTCATATCAATTTCATTAAAGGTTGTTAAAATTGCCGCTGTATTTTGGGCGTATTTCAATCGTTCAGACACGCGCAAACGTAACCGTGACATGGGCACACGCTTTTCAAGGCGGTCATCAGCCATTACTGTCAACGACGTACTTTGACCCTGTAATGAAACAGACGACATTGACGATTTCATTGTTTGTGCTGTTTTTCCATCCACATAATTCAAAACATCAGCCTTTAACAAACGCCCATCGCCACTGGTTGATGGAATGCGACTTGCATCCAGTTGATGATCACCTACGTGCTTTCGAACGGCAGGCGACATGTGTCCTGTTGTTTCAGCTGCAAATGCAAGGGACGCTTTTTCAGGGAGCATAGGTGTTTTCTCAGGCACGACAACAGTTGATTTTGATTCCACTGCCACAGTAAGCGCAATTGCTTTTGCGCCTGAATCAATCGCACCCAATACTGCACCAATTGATACAACAGCCCCTTTTGAAACCTTAATATCCTTTAACACACCCGATGATGGCGCTGTGATTTCGAGCGTTACTTTGTCTGTTTCTAACTCAATTAAAACCTCGTCCATTTGAATAGCATCACCAATATTTTTGTGCCAACGCGCAATCGTTGCTTCTGTTACAGATTCGCCCAAGACGGGAACTTTAACTTCAATCAGACTCATAATTTATATTCCTTTGTTAACTTTTATGCGCATCATCAGTCCATTTACAACCAATGCGCGACCTTTACGGGATTTACGAGCGCATCTTGTATGAATTGTTCAAGTTCACGTGCATGGCGTTTGGGGTGTCCTGATGCCGGGACGGATGCTTCTTCTCGTCCTGCATAATAGGGGCGTTGGTGGTGGGCTTTTACGGTTTGTAGTACTTTTTCAAATCGTCGATCCATAAAAGTCCATGCGCCCATATTAAGTGGTTCTTCCTGGCACCATAGAACTTCCGCACGCACATTCTTTTTTAACGCCACTTCAAGTTCATCATATGGAAATGGATAGAGTTGCTCCACACGAATCAATGCTACATTTTGAAGCCCTAATTCGTTACGTTTTTCAAGCAAATCAAAATAAACTTTTCCTGTACAAAAGACAAAACGACGCACTTTTTTCATCATTTCAGGTGTATCTTCAATCACCTTTTTAAGGGACGTACCTTCACTAAAATCAGCTAAGGGCGAAACAGCTTCTTTATGACGCAAAAGTGATTTTGGCGTCATGAGAATAAGTGGCTTTCGAAACGGATTACAAATTTGTCCACGTAATGCATGAAATAAATTAGCTGGTGTAGTGCAATTCATCACACGCCAATTATTGTGTGCGCACATTTGAAGATAACGCTCTAATCGTGCCGAAGAATGTTCGGCTCCCTGCCCTTCATATCCATGCGGTAGCAGCATTACCAGCCCAGATAAACGATGCCATTTGGCCTCCGATGATGAAATAAATTGATCAATCATCACTTGTGCACCATTGGCAAAGTCACCAAATTGTGCCTCCCAAATCACAAGGCTATTGGGATCCGCTGAGCTATACCCATATTCAAATCCTAATACAGAGGCCTCAGCCAAAGGGCTATCAACAACATCAAAATAACTTTGCGTACTTGATAAATGGTTTAAGGGTATATGACATTGTTCATTTTCCTGATCTACCCATACGGAGTGTCTGTGCGAAAATGTGCCGCGTCCGCTATCTTGTCCGCTAAGTCGTACATGTGCACCCTCACACAACAATGACGAAAACGCCATAATTTCACCCATCCCCCAATCAAGGGGTTGCTCGCCATGGATCATCTTAAGCCGTTGATCGATTAGACGTTTAAGTTTTGTGTTTAATGAAAAGCCTTCAGGAACCGCAAGGGATTTTTCAATGAGTGGCAAAAGAGTCTTTACGTCAATGCCCGTTCCAACATCGCGTTCATCAGGGTTTGTGCGATGAAAACTACGTATACCTGTCCATGCGCCCTTTAACCAATCTGGTTCAACCCGCTCGCTTTCATTATTAACAAGGCGTTCGGACGCCTCAAATTCCTCATTCAACACCTGCTGAATAATCTCGGTCATTACCTTTGATTCAGTATCGCTTAAAATACCAAGTTGCTGCAATTTCTGCTGATATAATGTGGCAACAGGTGGATGACTGGTAATTGTTTTATACATAATGGGTTGGGTGAACATTGGTTCGTCAATTTCATTATGGCCGTATCGCCTGTAACACACCAAATCAATAACAACGTCATGTTTGAAAGTTTGCTGAAAATCAACGGCAAGCTTAGTAACGGCTACAACAGCATCAGGATCATCCCCATTTACATGGAAAATAGGCGCCTGAATAACCTTTGCTAAATCGGATGAATAGGGTGATGAACGTGACATCGGAGGCGCCGTTGTAAAACCAATTTGGTTATTGATAATAATATGGAGAGTGCCGCCTGTTTGATACCCTTCAAGGGCTGATAATTCCAATGTTTCCGCAACCAGGCCTTGTCCAGCAAAGGCAGCGTCACCATGTAAAAGCAAACCAATGACTTTTGATCGATCGGCATCTTTTCGAAGACGTTGTTTTGATCGTACTTTACCAAGCGTAACTGGATCGACAGCTTCTAGGTGTGATGGATTCGCTTGTAATGATAAATGAATACGACGGTCGTTTACGTAACGGTCACTTGAATAACCCTGGTGATATTTAACATCCCCTGATGCATTTTCTTCACCATGGTGATAAATATCAACCCCTTTAAATTGCGCAAATAAATAACGCATAGGTTGATCCAAGAAATTACTGAGCACACACAAACGTCCACGGTGCGCCATACCAAAAATAAGTTCTTCCGCATGATAGAGATCAACTTGTCTTTGCAACATGGCCTCAAGTGCAACAAGTACACTTTCCCCACCTTCAACACCAAAACGTTTGGCACCAGGATATTTTACATGCAAAAAGCGCTCAAACGCATCGGCTCGCAGAAGCTGAATAAGAACTTCCTTTTTATCGTGATTCGATGTGGCTTCAAATCCAGACTCAATACGTTCTTGTAGCCAGTTCTTTTGTGCTGCGTCTTGAATATGCATAAATTCAAAACCGACAGTACCACAATAAATACGTTTTAATTTTTCTAAAATTGTTGAAACAGATGCGGATTGAAGACCCAGTACATGATCAAGAAATACCTCAGTATCTAAATCTTCTGTCGTAAATCCATAACGTGTTGGGTCAAGTTCCGCATGATACGTTGGTTTTGTTAAATGAAGAGGATCTAAATCAGCAGCTAAATGTCCACGCACACGATAAGCACGAATCAACATTAAGGCACGAAGGGATTTTAACGTATCATCAGATGCCCCTTCAGGTAGTTTTGTTTGTTTCGATGCCACTTTTTGTCGTTCGGGGAAAACAGGGATTTCAGATAACATATCATCCAACTGTGTCCCGCCTGCGTATTGATCAAAGAAAGCACGCCATGATACGTCGATTTGCGTAGGATCTGAACGATACACTTTCAGCAAATCATGCAAAAAGAGTGTGTTCCCTCCATTTAAAATGGATTCAGGCAAATAACGCATCTCTTGGGTCATTCCACATTTCTTCCTTCCATCACTTCTTTCATTGTCCAACCCAATTTAGAGGGTGAAGCTGCAACGGTAATGCCGAGTTTACGAAAATGATCAATTTTATCCTGTGCCATATCGCCAGCTCCTGACACGATTGCCCCTGCATGACCCATGCGACGACCAGGAGGTGCCGTTACACCCGCAATAAAGGCGACGACAGGTTTTTCATTCCCTTTTTTACGCTGATAGGCGATATAATCCGCTGCTTCTTGTTCGTCCTGACCGCCAATTTCACCAATCATAAGAACACCTTTAGTATCAGTGTCCTGCCAAAAGAGCTCCAACACATCCACAAAATTCATTCCCTTAACGGGGTCACCGCCAATACCCACACAGGTTGTTTGACCGAGTCCTTCTGAGGTTGTTTGAAAAACAGCTTCATAGGTCAGCGTTCCAGATCGTGACACAACACCAATTTTTCCTGCTTTATGAATGGAGCCTGGCATAATTCCAATTTTACATTCGTCAGACGTAATCACACCTGGACAGTTTGGCCCAATTAAACGGGTGGACTTACCTTCAATATAACGCCTGACACGAATCATATCATTTACAGGAATGCCTTCCGTAATACAGACGACAAGGTCAAGTTTTGCGTCAACGGCTTCACAAATCGCATCAGCTGCATACGGCGCAGGCACATAAATCATAGTTGCCGTTGCGCCAGTTGTTACAACCGCATCATGCACTGTATTAAATACAGGCAAACCAAGATGTTCTAAACCACCTTTTCCAGGGGTAACCCCGCCCATTAATTTTGTGCCATAGGCAAGGGCTTGTTCAGAATGAAATGTGCCGTGCTTACCTGTGAATCCTTGACAGATTAATTTTGTGTGACGGTTAATAAGAATAGACATATAATGATTGCTCCCTTTTATACGGTGTCTGCACGTGCGGCTTTGACAACTTTGATGGCAGCATCATCTAAATCATCCCCTGTGATAACGGCCAAACCAGATTCGGCGAGTATTTTTTTACCTTGCTCATGGTTTGTCCCCTGGAGGCGCACAACCATTGGCACCGTAAGGCTCACTTCCTTTGCTGCATCAACAATCCCTTCGGCAATGACGTCACAACGCATAATGCCACCAAAAATGTTAATAAGGACGGCTTCTACATTTGAATCCGACAGAATGAGTTTAAAGGCAGCTTGTACTTTTTCTTTGCTCGCACCGCCCCCAACATCTAAGAAATTGGCAGGTGATGCACCATGCAATTTAATAATATCCATCGTTGCCATAGCAAGACCTGCACCATTTACCATACAACCAATTGTGCCATCCAATTTGACATAACTCAGATCATACTTTTTAGCGAGTAATTCAGCTGGATCTTCTTCGTCTTCATCACGAAGAACTTCAATTTCATGATGACGATAAAGGGCATTATCATCAAAACTTACTTTTGCATCAAGTGCGACGAGTTCATTATCTTCCGTCAAGACAAGTGGGTTAATTTCGATCATCGCTGCATCAAGTTCCGTATAAGCATCATATAAACTGCTTAAAAGTTGATAAAATGCATTGTGTGTAGAAAGGGGTAAATCCAAAGAAAAGGCTAATTTACGCCCTTGATAAGGTTGCACCCCCAAAACAGGATCAATGGATTCTTTGATAATTTTTTCGGGTGTATTTTTAGAAACTTCTTCAATATCCATGCCACCTTCAGAAGAGACAACAAAACACAAACGACCTTCAGCACGATTTAATACAAGACTAATATAAAATTCACGAGCAATTTTGCAGCCTTGTTCGATAAAAACACGCTTAACTTCTTGCCCCATTGTTCCTGTCTGATGGGTGACAAGACGTTTGTTAATCAATGATTTGGCTGCATTTCGAACATCAGCCAATGAATGTGCGAGAATAACACCGCCAGCCTTGCCACGTCCACCTGCATGAATTTGTGCTTTAACAACCCATAACCCATCATTACTTATTTCGGTGGCAACTTTTTCAGCTTCCTCTGGTGTATATGCAACACCGCCTTTTAAAATAGGAACGCCAAAACCTTCTAAAATATTCTTTGCTTGATATTCATGTATATTCATTTTTTTTATAACCCCAAACGTTCAATATCGTGCATTAATTTTTGAACCGACTCTACCGATGCATCAAAAGATGTTTTTTCACTTGCTTCAAGTGGTAATTCAATTATTTTTTCAACACCGCCTCTACCAATAATAGCTGGAACGCCTACATACATATCATGGATGCCATATTCTCCATTTAGGTGCACTGCACAGGGCAGGATACGTCGCTGATCAAAAAGATAGCTTTCAGCCATTGAAAGGGCAGCAGATGCGGGCGCATAAAAGGCAGAACCTGTTTTAATCAAACCAATAATTTCAGCGCCACCATTACGGGTACGATCAATAATGTGATTAAGTTTTTCCTGGGATAACATACCCATGCGAATCCATTCAGCTAATGGTATTCCTGAAACAGTCGTATAGCGTGGCATTGGTACCATGCCATCCCCATGCCCACCAAGTACAAACGCCTGAATATCAATGGGTGATACATTCATAGCCTCTGCCAAGAAATGAACATAACGTCCTGTATCCAGAACGCCCGCCATACCCACCACATGCGATGTTGGCAAACCTGATGTTTTTTGCATATGCCACACCATTACATCAAGCGGATTAGTGACAACAATCACAAAGGCCGTAGGGCAGTGCATTTTAATATGCGTTGCAACGGATCGAATAATGCTTGCGTTAACGCTGAGCAAATCATCACGGCTCATCCCTGGTTTACGCGGCAATCCTGCCGTGACAATCACAACATCAGCGCCTTTTAAATCAGCCATATCATTGCTGCCTGTACACCAATTTGCTAAATTATCAATGGCGTTACCTTGTAATAAATCAAGAGCTTTTCCCTGAGAGACGCCTTCCGTAACATCAATTAATACAACATCCGCAAGATGTCGTTGCAGTGCTAAATGCGCAAGGGTTCCGCCAATGTTTCCGGCGCCGACAAGCGCTAACTTTGGACGTTTGACGTGTGGTACTATCATAAGCTATTCCTTAACGATTCGGCTGTGTTTTGTTGATTGGATTGAAAAAGTGATCGATAAAGATAGTCGTAACCAACCGTCAAGCCTACTGTATCAATACTATGACCTAATCCTTCACAGACATGTGAATCAACATTGACCCCAAACATTTGGAGTTGCATTTGTGCCTGATAAAGGGCACCAAAAGGCACAACCATATCCGCTGTTCCATGAACAAGTAGTACTTTAGGTGGATTTAAAGGGCGTTCCAGTGACTTTGGTGGATAAAAGGCACCTGAATACCCAAGCACACCACCAAGATTAGGGATACGAAACAACAGTTCCATCGCCAAAATACTGCCTTGTGAAAAACCAACGAGGGCTATATCTTTCGCTATTACACTGTATTTATCCATTAGTTGCTCAATGTAATGGCAGACAATTGGCGCGGCTGATTCGAGTCCTTGTCGTATATTAAGTGGATTGAAATCTTTTAAGCCAAACCATTGATAGCCTGATGGTGATACATCACAGACATCAGGGGCGTGAGGGGATACAAAAAGTGTATCGGTTAGGCGGTCGGACCATTCATTGGCAATATCAATCAAATCATCGCCACTGGCACCATATCCATGCAGAAAAACAACAATTTTACGCACAGAGCCCGAGGCTGGCATGCGTGATGGACCATTAATCATAAAAATACCATTAAAAATTTAATCTATTTGAGACAAGTGTAGCGCTGTTAGATCGAAAAGAACAATAGTGTTTTTATGAAGCTTCAACATCAACAGACAGAAAACATGCAAAATAAGTTAAGTGTAAATACCACATAATTTCGCTCGATATATAGAAGTATGCCTTTTAAATTTTAATATGCTGGAAATGGCGACTGAAAACCACAAATGATTTGATCGACTTTAATATCAAAACTATTTGGCAATGTAAATTTAACAGATGATACCGTGACATTCGGAATACTTGTACGTGGATTTAATAAAACGGGAGAACTAACCGAGCTTTCAGTCAATCCATTTTGATGCAACGCAGCTAATACAAGATTTGTTGGGTCATTTCGTTGATACGATGTCTGTGCATTATTTTGATAGGTGATCGTAATATCAAGTGTGACATTATTTCCTTGCCTGCTGACACATTTTACATTCGCAAGCGTATATCTTCCTTCATTGACCCTATATGTATTTGCATCACCAATAATGCCTGTTTGTGGGCACAGTGATGTGTTGGTTGAATCCTTCACATCACTAATGCTACCATTAACATCCTTGTACGCACTGATCCCTTGCGTTGTAAGATCCTTAATTTGATTAAGATCAATTGGTTGCTCACAACCTGTTAAGCAAAAAGTGATGAATATGCTGAGCCCTATATAGTATCTTGCCTTAGACATTGTGACTGCCATCACAATAGGGTGGAGTTTTTGTATTTTTACATACGCATAAGTATTTAACAACCGTTGTTTGTTCTTCTGTTGGCGCCTCAATTTGAAATGGCATTGATTTTAAACCTGATCCTTTATGCGCACCATCACAAAAAGGCTGATTTGCACTAAGACCACATGTGCACCAAAAATATGTTTTGGAAGAATCAAGTTCAATACATAACGGTTGTTTTGACATTCTCTTAGATCCTTGCCGCAGGTAAACCGATGATTTACCCTTTATAAATATAACTTATTTTATTAAATTTCACTAAAAATGCAAGTTCTTTAATCATCAATACGGGCAACTCGTAAGATATTCGTTCCTCCTGATTTACCAAATGGCACCCCTGCAGTTACAATAATCTGCTGTCCTTTTGTGGCAAATGATTCTATTTTTGCACAACGACAGGCCATTTCCACCATTTCCGAGAAACTGAAAGCCTCTTCAACAATAATGGCATGCACACCCCACACAAGTGTTAAGAATCGTGACGTTGCAATGTTAGGTGTCAGCGCAACAATGGGCGGTGATGGACGTTCACGCGCAACACGTAATGTTGTCATACCGCTTTCGGAAAAGGTAACAATTGACGCAATCTGAATTGTTTGCGCTACCTGACGGGCAGCCGCTGCAATTGAATCAGTCACAGTATCCGTTGTCATGCCGTGTGAATCATTTAAAAAAGTCCGTTGTAATGGATCTTGTTCGGTACGCACAATAATACGATCCATCATTGTCACAGCTTCAATTGGATACATACCTGATGCTGATTCAGCGGATAACATAACCGCATCAACACCGTCATAAATAGCAGTTGCAACGTCAGAAGCTTCAGCCCGTGTTGGCGTTGATGTTGTAATCATTGATTCGAGCATTTGCGTTGCTACAATAACGGGTTTTCCGGCTGCGCGGCATTTACGAATAATTTTACGTTGGATGGAGGGCACTTCTTCAGGCAACATTTCGACACCTAAATCACCGCGTGCCACCATCACACTATCTGAAAGTTCAATAATTTGGTCAAGATGCTGTAGCGCCATTGGTTTTTCAAGTTTTGTTATGATATGCGCTCGATTTTTGATAATTGCCTTTGCATCAAGAATATCTTCAGGTCGCTGAACGAATGACAGGGCAATAAAATCAACACCTTGGTTAAGGGCAAATTCCAGATCCCCAAGGTCTTTTGTCGTTAAGGCTGAAATAGGCAACATCACACCAGGTACATTTACACCTTTACGATTAGAAAGTTCACCGCCTGCAATAACCTCGGTAATGGCAAAATCAGACTGAAAAGATATAACTTTTAATTTAAGTTTTCCATCATCAAGTAATAATTCCGTATCACTATGTAGGGCTTTATAAATCTCTGGATGAGGCAGACAAACACGTTCATTATTACCAGGCGTCGCATCAAGATCAAGCCTAAATAACTGCCCCTTTTCAAGTATTATTTTACCATCCGTAAATGTTCCTACACGAAGTTTTGGTCCTTGCATATCTGCAATAATTCCAATGGGATGATTTTGTTTGCGCTCAAGTTCGCGAATAACACGAATTTTCTCACAATGTTCTTTGTGTGTCGCATGAGAAAAATTTAAACGGAAAATATCTGCCCCTGCAAGAAAGAGTGATTCAATACATGCTGCATTATCCGAAGCAGGGCCAAGTGTGGCAACAATTTTAGCGTGACGATTGCGGCGCATGTGCGAACCTTTATAAAAGTGATGTTACGTATTTTAAGTCTATAGAAAACAAAAACACTTGCAATAGGAGAAATATAGTCCTTACAGATCATTTTGCTATTATTGCCTCTCTTTTGTCATCCTTGGAACAAGTAAAAAGGCTACCTACTTATTTTTCATAAGAATCATTTTTCTTTATCACACCTCATGGCGATAATATGTTAATATGTGCGAAGGTTATGGTTATATTACCTTTTACATCTTCATAGAAATATATGAATAGACTGATGTAACATTCTAAAGAAGAAAAATGGAGCGCTTTATGCAGACAGAAACGTTTGAAGACACAACGAAACATAATGACGAAAATGATGATACGATCGTTTTAACATCAGATACATTAAATGATAACGTGTCAACGGATGATAATGTTGTTGAATTACACGCAGCGGAGCCGAATTTGGAACAACAACTCGCTAACATGAAAGACCAATGGTTACGAGCCGTTGCGGAAGGCGAAAATATCCGAAAACGTGCGCAACGTGATAAAGATGATGCCCTTAAATATGGTGCGATCAATTTAGCACGTGACATCGTATCAATTGCAGATAATCTTCAACGAGCCTTACAGGTATGTGAAAAGGAAGATCGATCCACTTTTTCATCAAATATCCAAAGCCTTGTTGTTGGCATTGAAATGATCAATAAAGAAATTGAATCTGCGTTTGAAAGACATCGTATTAAACGTATTTATCCTGTACTTGAAAAATTTGATCCAAATATTCATCAAGCCATATTTGAAATCGAAACAACAGAGCATCCTGTTGGCACCGTCATGAATGTCATGCAGGCTGGCTACATGTTACATGATCGCCTACTGCGCCCTGCCATGGTTGGTGTAAGCAAAGCCATAACTACCCCTGCTGTAGATGCGCCGCCATCACATGAAAACACACCTCATCAATCAAGCGCAGCCTCATCCAATGAAGTTAATGAAGTTGCTTAAGTGTAAGTAAATATTTAAAAAACAGGCTCTAATATTCGGCTATGCAATAAGGTGGCATTCACCACCTTATTTCCATAAAAAATAACATTAGAGTCATTTTCTTATAAAAAAATTGAACCCAGTATGCACTAAGCAAGTTTACGTGTGAAGCATACATCACTTCCAGAATTCAACAGTATTTTAGCGCTATATGTTTTGATATAGGTAGCACCTTTTGCATCGGTACTATTCACTTGATATGTAAAGTCGGCACCCTCTTTTGCGGGAAAGAATTTTGTGTTGTAGTTTGTAATATCGGTTTGGTCTTTTACAATACCATCTAACCTTGAATCGGAGTGTGAGCGGTTGATGGTGCCATCTTGTAGTTTCTGCAAACAAACAATCGCTTGGTCAACGGACGTATTTTTAATCCGCACAACACGATCAGCAGGAACTTGTGAAAGAAGAGAAGCCTGAACAGCGCGTGCTATAAAATCTGGTACCGTGCTTGTCGCACCTGGAGTTGTTGATACAGGAGCGGACGCTACCATAGGTGCTGTTGTTGGCGTGCCATAGGGCGAAGCTCCATAAGATGACGCTCCGTAAGGTGAAGCTCCGTAAGGTGAAGCTCCATAACTTGGCGCGCTATAAGGTGACGACATCATGCCACCTTGCATCATACCACCCTGTTGCATCATGTAACTTTGCATAGGATCTTGCATCATCATACCACCTTGCTGCATCATTGGATACGATGACATCATTGCGTGCGAATCGGATGTCGCTGTGATAAATAATGTCGCCGCCATAACAATCAATTTCTTTTTCATGACAAAATCCCTTAACGTATTATTGTTTGATATCTTTCATGTAAATTATACAAAAATAATCCTTAAAAAAATGTTAAGAAAACTATTTTTTCTTGTTTGATATTAAAAATAGTAATAATGCTGTATTGACAAAAAATGAATTCTCTTCTTAAATTAAGTCAATTTAACAAAATAGAGTTAAAATTATGTTTAAAGAAATTATTTTTTTATGCAGCCTCGCCAATACTGGGGACATGAAACATGCAGACGCTGTTTTTGATGCCCTTCCAAGCCACGAAACCGTTCAACGCTACCAAATCGACGCCAATGAAACATGTGAAAATACGGCTGATAAGATGGAGGAGCTATTTCAAAAATATGCCTCTTCTGCTAATGATTCACCTTACATTATATACGCTGTTGGTGATAAGGGGCGCGATTGTCTTAGAATACTAAATGATCGTCATTTAATTAGCCCAGATAAAGCCTACGTTGTGGCAGGAACCCATCAATATTCACCTGATTATGAGCTTATTTACATTACAGAGGCAGATGGAAGGCAGCAAACGCTTATTCGTCATATGTGTTTACCAGGCGCAATGCCCGAGGATACAAAGGAACGAATTAAGGCTGCCTACACCAATCATACATTTACCTTTGCTGTGCCCACTAAAAACCCAAGTATCGAGGAACTTGAACAGAGTTATCACGTCTGGGATAGTGCCTCTAAACCGCGTATTGAAGATGATTATATCATTGTAACCTTGCCAGGGGACGCCCCTGATTCAACGAATAAGCAGCGCTTATTTACAAAGCAGTCGGCGCAACAACTAGTGGATTTCATTCTTTGTTTTCGTACAGAGCGTGGCAACCGTCACACCATCATTGTACAAAATAGCCCACGAACAGGAAAATTTGACGAGGCAGGAAATATCATGTGCCCTCATGAATACGAAAAGGGGCATAGGACAGCAAATGATGTGACAGATGCAGTTAGCCTTTTCTTCATTGATAGACTGCGACAAAATGGAATAGAACCCCATTTTTATAATTTTGCTTTTGAAAAAGATGGCGCCGCTAAAAAAGTGATCTCTGTTTATAACCCCCTTTTATATGTCGCACAGACACCTGGTCGTAATAATTATTATATTTTGCCAGGTGAATCCGTTTCAATGCTTGGTCAAATCCCACTTTACATGACAGGTGATCGCATTATCGTATTTAAACCTGATTCGATGAATGATCAGCATGATTTGATTTTCCAAATGATTCAGCGTCATCAGTATTTATCGGTCTTTAATGAACACGGGAATGTTGTGCAGGCTGAACCTGGACATAAACGACTGCACGATGATGCGAGAGATGTTGCTACCGCAATTTCGGATGGCTTCGGTCGTTGGGTGGGCTCCATTACTTCGACTACTGCTTAATGATAAAAAGTATTATTCTCACTCATTTTGTCATCTTCGGACTTAATCCGAAGATCTCCCCTTATGTCAAAGGCAAACATGCAGTTGTAATTAAATAAACTATATGCCGCCTCAATAGTAGCGATGCTCGGATCAAGTCCGAGCATGACACGTGAGGGAGTTTATTATTCGTACAACATATTAATGCTCATAGCTTGACGCAGTATGGCATCAGCTTCTGCCGTGAATTTTCCATCGTCATGGTGCAACACCATGCCAGGCATTAGTTTCAGTGCGCCATGTGTGCTTTTCACGCCGCGAACAAGAACGCGTTTCGCGGGTTTGTTTTTACCTGGCCATAAGGGATAGACAACGATATTGCCAAGTTTTCCTGAGAAATAGGACAAGATCTCGTCCAGACGATCGGCGCGATGAATAAACGTCACTGTTCCTTTTGGCTTAACCATAAGAAGGCAAAATTTTGCCCATTGATCTAGACTGGCTTCGCCTTCATGATTTGATATTGTTTTTATGGCATTGGGTGATACCCGTCCACGGGCAGCCTCTAAATAAGGCGGATTCGTCATCACGTGCGTGTAGGTTCCTGCGGCAAGCCTAGGCGGCGGCCTTAAAAGATCACCATGCAAAACCTCAACCTGTTCACGTAATTTATTAATCGTGATATTATCAACAGCATAACGCATATGTTCACGTACCAGTTCAACAGCAGTCACGCGTATATGTGGGCATCGCACTGCAAGACATAAAGAGGCCGCACCAACACCCGCACCAACATCTAAAACAGTATCACCTGGCTGCGCATCAATGGATGCGGCTAAAAATATGGGATCAATCGCGACACGGTATCCTTGACTAGGTTGCCGAATGAGAAGACGTCCACCAAGCAGGAAATCTTCGGTATAAAGGGATTCAATTGGCACGTCATTCATAAAAATATTTTTTTCCTCATTTCCGACTTTAGTTTAATCGGTTACAGTAATCTGTCAAACATAGAAATTACTGAAATGAAATTTTAGCTTATGAAATCAGTTGTAGCACCTTTAACGCAGCTTCACCATGTTTTAAACGATGACATGGTGGGTTTAAATAATGTATTGCTTTCTCGTCTAACCAGTGATGTGCCCCTTGTATCAGTTATTGCAGAACACCTTATTAATGCGGGTGGCAAGCGAATAAGACCACTGTTGACGATCGCAAGTCAGCGGTTACTTGGGGCGCTTAAAGAAGAGGTTTTATATTTAGGGGCAGCTGTTGAATTGATCCATAACGCAACCTTGCTTCACGATGATGTGGTTGATGGATCCACATTAAGACGCGGACAAGAAACCGCTAATGCCCTTTGGGGGAATACATCCAGTGTTCTTGTAGGAGATTTTTTATTTTCGCGGGCATTCCAGCTCATGGTGACATGTAAAACAGAAGGTGTTTTAAGTGTTCTTGCGAATGCACTCGCCAATATTGCAGAAGGTGAGGTCATGCAAATGACCCAAAGCCATAGTTTAAATCTTGACCGCGAAACCTATTTATTAATTGCAAAACGTAAAACCGCTGGTTTATTTGAGGCTGCTTGTACCATTGGCAACATGGTTGGTGGTGGTACACCTGAACAGATTCGTGCACTTGCAACCTATGGGCGGGCGCTTGGTCTTGCTTTTCAAATCACCGATGATATTTTTGATTATTTTCCGCCCGATCATTATGGAAAAACACCAGGAGATGATTTCTTTGAAGGCAAAGTAACATTGCCTATCATGATTTTAGCGGATATTTTAAATGGCCGCATAACGCCTTCGGATGACACTCACTTACATTTAGCAGATGTAACGTGGCTTAATTTATTATTTACCGAACAAGCCAACCGAACACCTGATGACTATACGCGTGTATGTAATTTATGTGTGCATCACCGTGTTTTTGACCATTGCATGCGCGTCGCGTCAGATTTTGCCCAGCAAGCTGTTGATGCGTTATCTCTATTCCCTGAAACCCCTATACGATTATTGCTACAAGAAATCCCTCCCTATATGATTGATCGCTGCCATGATGTATGCCCATCATGAATCAGTCGTTGAGTGTGCCTATTTTTTTAAATAAACGCCAAAACAATAGCATACAAATAATAAATCTCTCATTCTGTCATACCCCCTTCTACTGTGTCATCTTCGGACTTGATCCGAAGATCTCCAATATTTCTAAAGCAACGATTTGAAAGAAGTATATTAATCTGGTAAAAACTCAATAAATTTTACATATAAGCTTGATCCAGCGAACGCGACAAGGCAGTATGACACCACAAAAACTTAATTTTAGGTCACATCATGACACCCTCTGCGCAGATTCAATCAGCCATGGATGTATGCCAACAGATTTTTGATCAGGCAAACATTCCAGCGGATAAAATCATTAATACATATTTTCGAAATAATCGTTACATTGGCGCAAAGGATAAACGAGCCATTGCCACGTATGTGTATGAAGCACTCCGCCTTGTGCCGCGATATCAGCGGGTAACAGGTTTGAACGCACGCCTATTAATATTGATGATTTTGATTCATGAAAAAAAACAGAACATAAATGATGTGCACGACATGTGTTCGGGCGATCGTTATGCACCAGATATATTGAGTCGCCATGAGATTCAGCAACTAGAGGCACCCTTTCAGCCTGATGAGGCGGAGACATTAGCGATCCCTGCGGCACTGTATCCATTTTTTGTTGAATCGATGCCCCTTCAAATAATTCAGGAATTAGCAAAAGCATATGAAACAGAAGCTTCGATTGACCTTCGTGTGAATAGCCTAAAGGCATCCCGTGACACCATTTTACAAACATTGATATGCGAAGGGTTTGAAGCCACCAAGACGCCCTATAGTCCGTTTGGTATTCGTTTGAAACGCCGTCAATCACTCGATCATCATCCGCTTTTCACGAATGGGACGATTGAAGTACAAGATGAAGGATCGCAATTGTTAGCCTTGGCATGCGGCGCAGAATCACATATGAATGTCCTTGATTATTGTGCAGGTGCTGGTGGAAAAACACTCGCCCTTTCTGCACAGATGAAAAATAAGGGGCAGCTTTTTGCCTGCGATATTCATGAATGGCGACTGAAGCGCGCACGTGAACGTATTAAACGTGCGGATATTCATAATGTGCGTTTTTATGCCGCTGACGACAGTAAATTTCTAAAACGACATGTAAAATTCTTTGATCGTGTGCTGGTTGATGCACCCTGTTCAGGCACGGGTACCTGGCGACGCAACCCAGATATGAAGTTTAAAACGACACCCCAGGATATTGAAGAATTGCGAATGTTGCAACGATCCATACTTACAAAAGCAGCGCCTCTGGTACGTGAATGGGGATGGTTAATTTATGCGACATGTTCGGTTTTAAAGGCAGAAAATGATGATCAAATCGCCTGGTTTTTAGAAAATCATCCTGAATTTAAAATAGCATCGGGAAACCATCCAGCCGAAGGTGTATATTGGGGTGATTTATGTCACCAACTTTCAATACCAGATTTGAATATGGTAGGCTTGCAGCTTTTACCGCACGTGCATGCAACAGATGGTTTTTATGTAACGATTTTAGTACGGCAATAATAGACCTACTGCGTAAGTCTTTCCGCCTCCTCTGATGAATGAGTTGTCAAAGCGCCCCCAACCCATTTTATTTTTTATGCCGTAGCAAATCCATTTTTCAGATTCACAATCCCTGCAATAATATGGAATTTAATGCCATAACG
>CANLGW010000021.1 GCA_947490395.1 Alphaproteobacteria bacterium | reverse complement strand
AACGTTATGGCATTAAATTCCATATTATTGCAGGGATTGTGAATCTGAAAAATGGATTTGCTACGGCATAAAAAATAAAATGGGTTGGGGGCGCTTTGACAACTCATTCATCAGAGGAGGCGGAAAGACTTACGCAGTAGGTCTAATAGCCGAATCAATGGCTGCTTCTTCAATATTTGATGTGATAGCAATGAATCGTTCATGCAATTCGTTGTCGAATTTGCCCATACGGAGTCCAGCAACACCTGTCGTACGTTGTTCAGCTGTTTGTTCCTTGATATAGGCGATGGCATCAATGGCATCATAGAGTGATGATAGTTCACGCGATTGAACACCTAGATTCAATAAGCGTCTTAATTGGTTTAATTTTTGAATAATGCGTGTGTAAAATTCCATATTTTTATAGAAATTGGAGTTATTATTATCAACCTTATCATTATGATTATTACGTTTAGCTAATTCATCGATGACTTCCTTGTAGAGGTCTTTTACTTCATTTGGGAATTTTGTGTTGGATGTGTCGTAAGCATGGACAAGTTCATCATAGCATTTATCGATTTTTGCCCGTTGATCTGTAAGATCAGATTTTCCTTCTTTGCCTTTTGATACGATGTATTGTGAACTATAGCCACGTAAAATTTGAAGTTCGTGTACAGTTTTTCGAAGGACACCACGCGTTTCTGTTATATTCATTGTTGTTTTCATATCACTATTATCGTTATATGAATCTTTTAAAAGAATGGTTGCATACAAAAGCAAGAAAACAACAATCGGAAGTACCGTTAATATTATTTTTAATTTAATGCCCATATTTTTCATAACGTGTTCACCTAGGAAAATGACAATTTTTTCTAAGCTTATCCTACACTTTGTTTATTAATTTTTGGTTAAGTAGGTTGTAATCTACATAAAATATTCTTTAATACCTTCTTTGGTTCATAAATATCAGTTAATTTTTTATATTTTGTAATTTTATTGCGAAATTTATGGAGTATGGGCTAGTTTTGATATTAACGAACTGTATCGCGATAAATGGTTTTTTTGAGCGATTCACGGATAATTGGAAAGGATAATTGAATGACTATATTCATGTGATGTGGGCACATAACGCTTCCATCGCTTCCGTTGTGCCAATAGATATTCGTAAATATTCGGGTAATTGATACATTATCATGGGGCGTACAATGATGCCTTTCCGTCCTAAATCGTGGTAGAGCTGCGTCGCGCTGTGTTTGGAATTATGCTCTGGTAGATGAATTAATGTGAAATTTGTGCAGCACGGAATAAAGGCGAAATTTGCTTTTGTTAGTGTGTCTTCCAGTTTCTTACGCCAGCTATGGGTGTGCGTAATAGTTCTTTCTACAAAAGCATGATCGGTCAGGGCGGCTATGCCTGCGTGTTGTGCAAGGCTTGATGTGTTAAAGGGAGCACGTACGCGGTTGATCATATCAATAATGCAGGTTGAAGCGTGGAGCCAACCAAGGCGCAGCCCTGCTAATCCATATGCTTTTGAAAACGATCGCGTGACCACAACATTTGGATGGTGTTCAACGAATTCATGCCCTGCTGTATATTCTTTATCTTCGGTCATGTATTCAGCATAGGCGGCGTCAAGGATGATAATGATGTGTGGGGGTATTGATTGAATAAGACGTGTTAAGTCAGATCGGTTGATAAAGTTACCAATAGGGTTCCCTGGATGATCGAGATATATCATGCGTGTTTTGGGGGTTACATATGACAAAATTGTATCAACGGATAAGGTTTTTGCGTCACCGTCTCGGGGAATAAAAACAGGGGTTGCCCCAACACTAAGGGCACTGATTGTGTAAACACTAAATCCATAATGGGGGATGAGGATTTCATCGCCTGCTGATGCATACGTGCGTGCGAGCAGATGAAGAATTTCCTCACTGCCAGCGCCGCAAAGTATTGTTTGAAAAGGAATATTGGATGTGTGTGCAATGCATTTACGTAGTGCAATCGCATTACCATCTGGATAGGAATGGCTTGCAGTGTATGATTTTAATACATTAGAAGCAGCCGGGCTGCAGCCAAATGGATTTTCGTTGGAGGCTAGGTTATATTTGAAAATAAATCCATCAGGCGTTACGTTGCCTGCAACATATGGTTTGATGTGCGTGATAGATGTATGGGCTAATTTCATAAATAGGAGGCCTCATATATAGTTAATTTAAATAAAAATAAAGATAATCAAGGTGCAAAACCGTTAATAAACTTTAATGAGCTGTGCATTTATATGATTTTATTGATTATGACGCCTTCGGTAAGCATACCCCCCATGCCTATAAAACCAATCATGCCAATATAAAGTGCGAATGTCCAAATTGTGGCTGAAACACCTAAGATTCGCCAATTAACCTCGTCACATCGGACGAGTGTTTTTGCTTTTTCAAGATGCATCATCTTTGTTTTAAAAGCAGCAATTTGGTCGGCTTGTGATGCATTTTTATCAATACTCACTGTAACACCGCAGGCATCAAGTCCTTTCCACCAGTGTTGCTCGACACCAACATGATAACCCGCTATTCCAATACCAATGGCGATAATCAGCGCATAAATCCCCATAAATATTTTCTTTTGCGTTGTGAATCCCATAAGTGTTGCCATAATGAGAGCCGCCATGACATAGCGTTGATAGGTGCATAAAACACACGGTTGAACATGCCAAAAATATTGAGCAGCATAGGCAAAGGCAAGGGATCCCGCTGCGATGAAGCCTAATATAAAAGCCATGCCCCGACGCGGGGTCGATATTAACCAACAAAGACTGTTTTTTGCACATATCATAACGTTACCCCGTAATAAGTTTTACAATAATAAAGCCAAGAATGATCGCGCCAAGTGATCCGATGAGGCACCACCCAAGATAGCGATCCATCATTTGTTTAGCAAACGCCCCAAAACGCCATAATAAGGCGGCAAGTAAAAAGAATCGAAAGGCACGTGCAATGATTGATGCGCTAATAAAAGCGCCAATTGGATAATTTGCCATACCACTGGCGATGGTTACAATTTTGTATGGTATGGGGGTTAAGCCTTTTAATACGATAATCCAAAAACCCCATTCATTGTAACCCTGGTGAAATTTGGCAGCGCCTGCTTGAAGATGATAAAGTTCAACAAGCCACTGTCCAACGGTTGCATAGAGAACGGATCCAATAAAATAACCAAATATCCCCCCAATGACGGAGGCAACAGTACCCCAAAAGGCAAGTCGCCATGCAAGGGATTTATTTGCGACAACCATTGGGATCATTAAGAGGTCAGGTGGTAATGGAAAGAAGGAGCTTTCCGCAAAGGCAACGGCAATATACATCCAAAAAGCTTTTGGGGAGTCAGCATTTTCAAGCGTTTTATTATAGAGACGATAAAGCCATCCTTTTTGCTTTTTCTCAATGCACACAGACATTAGTCGTCCCCCATTTTGAGTGCCGCAATAAAGGCACTTTGTGGTATTTCAACGTTGCCAAATTGGCGCATACGCTTTTTACCTGCTTTTTGTTTATCGAGTAGTTTACGTTTTCGGCTAATGTCGCCGCCGTAGCATTTAGCAAGGACGTCTTTTCGCATCGCTGATATTGTTTCACGCGCAATGACTTTGCCACCAATAGCTGCCTGAATGGCAATTTTGAATAATTGTTTTGGAATCAGATCTTTGAGGCGTGTACATAAGACGCGACCACGTGATTCGGCCTGACCTTTGTGAACAATCATTGCAAGTGCATCAACAGGTTCTAGGTTAACCAGGATTGAGACTTTTGCAAGGTCACCTTCGCGATACTCATCCACTTGGTAGTCAAAGGATGCGTAGCCACGGCTAATTGATTTGAGTCGATCATAAAAATCAAAAACAACTTCATTTAATGGGAGTTTATAAACTGCCATTGCTCGATTGCCTGCATACGTAAGATCGATTTGCTCACCACGCCTATCCGTGCAAAGCGTTAAAATTGAACCCAAAAATTCATCTGGTACCAGAATAGTCGCTTTAATCCAGGGTTCTTCAATGAATTTAATTTTAACAACGTCAGGCATGTCGGTTGGGTTGTGTAGTTCTTGAACTGATCCATCAGTCATGTGCAAGCGATAAACCACACTTGGTGCCGTTGTGATAAGATCTAGATTGAATTCACGCTCCAGGCGTTCTTGGATGATTTCAAGGTGCAATAGCCCTAAAAATCCGCAACGAAACCCGTATCCCAAAGCAGCAGAACTTTCGGGTTCGAAGTGAAAGCTGGCATCATTTAAATGGAGTTTAGCAAGGCAATCACGAAGACGTTCAAACTCAGCCGCATCACTTGGGAAAAGCCCGCAAAAAACGACAGGAACTGATGGTTTGAAACCAGTTAAAGCTGATGCTGTTGGACGTTTTTCTTCGGTAATGGTATCACCTACATTGCAATCAGCCACATGCTTAATGCTGGCGGTGATAAATCCAACTTCACCTGGTAATAGGGCGGGAACAATTTTTTGTTTAGGGGTAAAATAGCCAACGCGGTCAACTTCGTAGCAAGCACCGTTGTTCATCATTTTGATTTTGAGTCCTGCTTTTAAGGTACCTTCTACAATACGTACCAGAATCATAACCCCTAAATATGGATCATACCAACTATCAACCAATAACGCCTTTAGTGGCTTGTTTTTTGTATCATCACCAAATTCACTAGTGGGGGCAGGTAATTTTGTTACGATGGCCTCTAGTACATCTTGAATACCAATACCCGTTTTGGCGGAAATATGAACGGCTTCTGAGGCGTCAATGCCAATGACTTCTTCAATTTGCGCTTTGACACGTTCAGGGTCAGCAGCGGGTAAGTCTATTTTGTTTAAAATGGTTACAATTTCATGGTTATTATCAATGGCTTGGTAAACGTTTGCAAGCGTTTGTGCCTCAACGCCTTGACTAGCATCGACAACAAGAAGCGATCCTTCACATGCGGCAAGTGACCGACTGACTTCATAGGCAAAGTCAACGTGCCCTGGTGTATCCATGAGGTTTAGATAGTACGTCTCTCCATCTTTAGCTTTGTATGTTAACCGAACCGTTTGCGCCTTAATTGTGATACCACGTTCACGTTCAATATCCATAGAATCTAGGATTTGTGCTTTCATATCACGGGATTCAAGGCCGCCGCAATATTCAATTAATCGATCGGCAAGTGTTGATTTCCCATGGTCAATGTGTGCAACAATGGCAAAATTTCGAATATGTTTCATTATGGCTTTATGCCTTATCGTAAGGTTGTGTATCATTTGTTGTATCAAAGATGATGGCATTGATACGTATCGTTTATGCAAAGCCTTTTTGGTGGTGATTATTAAAGTATGTCTTTAGTAATAGACATCTGATAACAGACATAATAATAACGGGCACACGGTCAAAAAGAAAATACCATTTTATACCATAGCTGAGTCACACACTGTTTTTCAACGAAATTCAAACCAAAAAATTTTAACTTATTTGATGATTCTGTGCTTGTTAGGCTATTCAAGTATGTAGGTTTTTATTTAGTATGATCTGAATCATATTTGCTAACTTTCCTTTCATGTTTATTCGCTTTTTTCCTGCGCTCGTTAGGCTGTCAATCAGGTTGCTCATTGTCCAGTAATAAATGGAGAAAAAAGAGAATGCTACACCAACAGTCAGAATAGGTAGAAGTTTTTTGTTCGTTACATATGCTACGCAAAGTCCCACACGTGTTGCTGCAATTCCGCTAGAAAAGAAAATTATGACGGCTTCTTGTGCGTATAATTTTATTTTTTCATAAAGCGCTGATTTAAATCGGTGTGGATGATCATTATTAATCACTGCTTGCTGTTTGTGTGTGTGTGTAAATAATGCGTCAAGAAATGTATGTGTTTTTTCTGTATACATTTTAAATACATTGTATGTGCTATAAACCTGAAGTGGGGTTGCGCCCAATGCAAGCATGGATGAACCTGTTAATGCTAGTTGAATGATTCTTGTCGTTGAAAGCTGAGGGAAGAGAGTTGAAAACAATGATGTATAAATAGGCTTTCCTACTTCAAATAAATACATCCCACCCAGAATACCTGAAAGACCAAAGCCAGCGATCAGCCCAATCATTTCTTTTGTGTAAAAACGATGGTTTGTGTTGGGGGATAACTGATCTACCATTTTTTCTATACTTTCAGCTTCGTCGAATTCATTAATTTTATCCGTACTAAGTATTGAAATAGCATCGCTGGCTGCTTGTAATGCTTTTACGGTATTTCTTTGTTCTGTTGGTAGCTTTGCGATATTTAGTTTGTTGTGAAGATCATTTGCAAGATTTGATGCTGATTTGGAATAAAGTAAGAGTTGAGAAATTAGGCCACATATAGAAACAATATAAGCAACAGCAGGATTTTGATCGATGTATTGAGTATAGCCAATCCAGGCAAGCCCAGCTGAGGCAACAAAGGTGACTACGTATTTTGCTGTTTCTATGCTATATACAGAAAGCTTCTTTAAGGTTTTATATTCAGGATTCACGGTAAAATCTTTTGTAGTTAAGCTCATCTGATTACGATAATACAGCATGGCATTTGCTAATAATCCGGCAAAATACAATCCATAAGCGAGTTCTGTATTGTTGTACAACTCTCCTAATTTATAGGCTAAATTGGCAAGCGGTACGGATGCGCATGTAGAAACGGCAAAAGATGTTAATAATTTTAAAGAAAAAATAATTTTATCCGAGATATCAGTTTCTGGTACGATTTGATTGCCAGCGGCAGTTGAAGTCTTCTTAGGATCTGCCTTTTCAGTGTCATAAAATGTGTGAAGACTTGAATTGTCTGTTCTTTTTATTTCTTCACCATTTTGAGCGATATAAATTGAAGGTTCGGTAAGTTTAAAAACGATAGTGTCAGTTGCATGTGCGGCAAATTCAGAATCGAAAGTGTCCGTTGACAGAGTATGACTCTCTGTAGCCAAGAGAGATGGATTAAGGGTTGAATGATCAGTTCTTTCTGTATCTTCACCACTTTTACTGAAATTGCTTGAATACTCGGTAGATTGATTATGGAGATTAGGATCCGTTTCATCTAATCTATAATAAAAATCAGTGATAGGAAGTGTTGACATCCTTTTATGTGATTTATTTACGTCGGTGTATTCATCCGATGCCCATGCATGTGTCATATTCATGACAATATAGCTAATTAGAACGGTGTAAGTAATGATTTTTTTCTCATTGAAAAAATCTTTAATTATCATAAGATGTCTCCATATAATTCGATGAATTTATTAATTATTAATTATTTTTTTATTGAAATATATATTATACAATAAATAATAAAAATTCTTATATCATTTGGAATGTTCTTTTGTAAACTATTATTTTTACAAAATTATCTATTATTCTAATATTTTAATATCTTACCTTTTTATGATTGTTGTTTCAGGTTGCAAAAATGATATAAAATAATCTTTATATATTTTTTTAAATTAGTTATAATTTTTCATTATGAATTTATATTTATATTTTTATATTTATTTTTGTAAAATCATTTATATCGAGAAGTGGGCGTAATTAGGTAATGATTATGACCCATTTTTTGTCTTCAGGCTTGAATGAAAAAGGTGCAATGTCCTATAGTGGTGATGGAATTTTCTATTTGAAGCTAACTTATAAAATGCATAAAAATAATGATGAAATGATACGTGTTAATCACGCGGGAGAATATGGAGCAACACGCATTTATGCAGGGCAGCTTTTTGTGTTAGGGGATGATTTCACCATTAGTCATATGGCGAAACAAGAGGCAGAGCACCTTCATAACTTTCAACGCATGCTTGTAGAGCGACGGGTGCGCCCATCGTTGCTGCAGCCGTTTTGGTATATTGGTGGCTTTATGATGGGGGCATTGACGGCTGCTATGGGGCGAAATGTGGCGCACGCGTGCACGGCTGCCGTTGAGACGGTAATTGATGCTCATTATAGTGATCAGCTTATCCGTTTGGAAAAAGATGGGGTGATTGAGACGACGCATGATGCAGAGCTTGTTGATTTGATTACGCAGTGTCATGCCGATGAATGCGCGCATCGTCAAATTGCTGAACGAGAATCAGGTGTTAATCTTGCTGCGACCTATCCTATTTTAACAGGGGTAATAAAGGCAATTACGGCAACCGCGATTAAGGTTGCTAAACGTGTTTAAGGCGCTAATTAGGTGCTGGAAAAGAGTTTTGCCTGGTAATTAATAGTAGATTTGCTTTATCTCATTTTAACTGAACCTATGCACACAGAAAAAATGTCTAGACAAATGACCCTAATGTGCGGTACAAAGGATGGCAGTATTTTATATATGCGTTGTCGATAGGAGTGTAGCTCAATTGGCTAGAGCGTCGGTCTCCAAAACCGAAGGTTGGGGGTTCGAGACCCTCCACTCCTGCCACTCTGAACAACTTATAATGAGGTAGTTTTTTGAAAACAGATACGAAGCAGTCGTTTTTTAAACGCATTCCGTTGTTTATCCGTGAGGTAAAGCAGGAAGTTAAAAAAGTTACGTGGCCATCACGTCGCGAAACAACATTAACCACTGTGGTTGTGTTTATTTTTTCGTTGATTGCCTCTATTTATTTTTTGATTGTTGATAAAACAATAATCATGTTATTAAATTTTATTACGAATTAGTTTTATTTATATGTCAGATGCAAAAACAATGGTTGCAAACAAAAAACGATGGTACGTCGTAAACGTTTACTCAGGTTTTGAGAAGAAGGTTGTGCAGGCTATCACAGAGATGGCTGAACGCAAAGGGATGCTTGATCGCTTTGAGGAATTTTTGGTTCCAAGTGAAGAAGTTGTGGAGATTCGTCGTGGCGCGAAAGTAAACACAGAGCGTCAGTATTTTCCCGGATATATTTTGGTTAAGATGGATTTGTGTGATGAAACATGGCACCTTATTCGCAATACCCCTCGTGTTGCAAACTTTTTGGGGGCGAATGGTAAGCCGAGCCCTATTACGGAACGTGAAGTTTCGCGCATTATGAAGCAAGTTCAAGAGTCTGTCGAAAAGCCACGTCACACAACATCATTTGAAGTTGGTGAGCAAGTTCGGGTTATCGATGGCCCTTTTGCATCCTTTACAGGGATTGTAGAAGATACAGACGATGAAAAAGGTCGTCTTAAGGTATCTGTTACTATTTTTGGACGTGCGACCCCCGTTGAACTGGAATTTGGTCAAGTCGAAAAGTTATAACAGGCGGGCGTAATGCCCAAAACGTGGGAGATGTGCACATGCATCGCACCACGACACAGAAAACAAAACGTTAACTGCTGAGGATTAACATGGCAAAAAAAATTACAGGCTATATTAAGTTGCAAGTTGCAGCTGCTAAAGCCACCCCATCTCCACCAATTGGTCCAGCTTTGGGGCAACGCGGTCTTAATATTATGGAATTTTGTAAAGCATTCAATGCGCAAACACAAAGCATTGAGCCAGGTACACCAATTCCTGTTGTGATTACGGTATATGCTGATCGTACATTTTCATTTGTTACGAAGACGCCGCCGAACACATTCTTTTTGAAAAAAGCAGCAGGCATTACAAAGGGTACGCAAACCCCTGGTCGTGAGAATGTTGGTAAAGTGACAATGACGCAGATTCGCGAAATTGCAACAATTAAAATGCCCGACTTAAATGCACTTGATCTTGATGCGGCCTGTCAAATGGTTATCGGATCAGCGCGTTCAATGGGCTTGGAAGTGGTGGAGTAGATCATGGCAGTTGGTAAAAAATTAAAACAAGCACGTAAATCGATTGATAAGAACAAAGTTTATACGGCTGTTGAAGCGATTGCACTGGTGAAATCACTTGCAACCGCTAAGTTCGACGAAACAATTGAACTTTCAATGAACCTTGGTGTTGATCCTAAAAAGGCTGATCAGAATCTTCGTGGAGTTGTGAAGCTTCCGCATGGAACAGGTAAAACCTACCGTGTTGCCGTATTTGCACGTGGTGCGAAGGCAGAAGAAGCGAAGAATGCAGGCGCTGACATTGTTGGCGCGGAAGATTTAATGGAGCGCGTGCGAGCGGGTGATATGCCATTTGATCGTTGTATCGCAACCCCTGATATGATGGGTGTTGTTGGTCGCGTTGGTAAGATTTTAGGCCCACGTGGTTTGATGCCAAACCCAAAGCTTGGTACTGTCACAATGGATGTAGCTGAAGCTGTTGCTGCCGTAAAAGGTGGTCAAGTTGAATTCCGTGCTGAAAAATCAGGTATCGTTCATACAGGTTTTGGAAAAGCGAGTTTTTCGAATGAAGCTTTGCTTGAAAACCTAAAAACGTTTATCGATGCCATTGTGAAGGCGCGTCCAGCGGGCGTTAAAGGTACATACGTAAGAAAATTAAGCATGAGCTCAACGCAAGGCGCTGGTTTAACGTTTGCGTTAGAGGCGTAATGCAGAGTAAAAGATTTTCTTTGTAGGAAAATCTTGTGCTCATAAGAAATTCGGTATGGATTTTTTCATACCGGTTCCCTGTTTGTGGCGATGTATGTTATCACAAACCGGTGTCTAAGACTGTAGGTTCCGAAAGGTTTAATCGGTAACACGGCCTGCAGGAGGCAGAAGGGGACAGAAACTAGATTTTCACTTAAGGTTATTTTAAGTGCAGATCTTACCCTTCTGTACAAAATAGTGCTCAGCATTATAGTGGTGCTGAGTTTGTTCAAAAGGAGTAAGAGTCATGGACCGCACACAAAAGGAGCAACTTGTTGGCGATATGCGCGACAGTTTGCAACAGGCGTCGGTTGTGATCGTTACCCATCAAACTGGGTTAACGGTTGCTCAAGCGACAATGTTGCGTCGTGAAATGCGCGAAGCAGGTGCTGAATTTAAGGTTCTGAAAAATACTCTAGCCCGAATTGCTGTAAAAGACACAGCGCTCGAAGGGATTACGTCTATGCTTGTGGGGCCTACCGCACTTGCCTATTCAACTGATCCCATTGCAGCTGCGAAGGTCGTTGCTAAATTTGCAAACTCAAACGATAAATTAAAAATCGTTGGTGGCTTCTTGAATGGGCAAACGCTCACGGAAGCTGGTGTAAAATCATTGGCAACACTTCCATCTTTGGACGAACTACGATCAAAAATCATTGCAGTTATCAATACACCTGCAACACGTCTTGCGATCTTATCCAAAGAACCAGCTGCACGAATTGCACGTGTTTTGGCCGCAAAGGGTGGCGAGTAATTTTCATAAGTAATCGAATTAGGAGAAATAAATAATGGCTAAATTAGATAAAATTGTTGAAGAATTATCAACATTAACCGTACTAGAAGCAGCTGAATTATCAAAAATGCTTGAAGAAAAATGGGGCGTTAGCGCTGCTGCAGCTGTTGCTGCACCTGCTGCTGCTGCTGCCGCTGCACCAGCTGAAGAAAAAACAGAATTTGATGTTATTCTTATGGAAGCTGGCGCAAACAAAATTAATGTGATCAAAGAAGTTCGTGCGATCACAGGTCTTGGTCTTAAAGAAGCAAAAGACCTCGTTGAAGCAGGCGGAAAAGCTGTTAAGCAAGGCGTTTCAAAAGATGAAGCTGCTAAGCTTAAAAAGCAACTTGAAGATGCTGGCGCTAAAGTCGACGTTAAGTAATAATTTGATTAAGGAGGCATATGATGCCTCCTTAATTTACGTTCATTATTGAAATTTTAGTTAAATTATACTATGAAATATTTTTTTCAATAACAAACTCATTATACAACGAATGAATATTGTATTCTATCGTTGGTTTTTTATCTTAAAACTGATTAACTCCGGGGGACATTGAATGGTTAGGTCTTACACAGGGCGCAAACGATTCCGAAAATCATTTGGCCGTAACGCAGAAGTCGCACCATTACCAAATTTAATCGCATTACAGAAATCTTCGTATGACAGCTTCTTGCAAGCTGATGTTCCCTATGAAGCACGTATTGACACGGGGCTTCAAGAAGTCTTCCGTTCCATATTCCCAATTCGGGATTTTTCTGGAAAATCACAACTTGAATTTCACAAATATGCTTTTGATACACCTAAATACGACGAACCTGAATGTCGTCAACGTGGTATGACATTCGCTGCGCCTTTACGCGTGACATTTCGTCTTGTTGTTTGGGATGTTGATGTTGATACAGGTGCACGTTCTATACGCGATATAAAAGAACAAGATGTGTATATGGGTGATGTGCCTTTAATGACAGATCGTGGTACGTTCGTTGTCAATGGTATTGAGCGTGTGATCGTTTCACAAATGCACCGTAGTCCTGGTGTGTTTTTTGACCATGATAAGGGCAAGTCGCATAGTTCAGGCAAAATTTTATTTGCTGCACGTGTTGTGCCATACCGCGGTTCATGGATTGATTTTGAATTTGATCCAAAGGATACGCTTTATGTTCGTATTGACCGTCGTCGTAAATTGCCGCTAACAACGTTTTTGATGGCGCTCGATAGCCTTGAAACGGAAGCGTTACGTGCGAAGAAGGCAACTGAAGGTAAGGCTGTTGCACCAAACGAAATTATGGGTATGTCGCATGAGGAAATTCTAAACACATTTTACAAAACCGTTGATTATACAAAATCAAAACTTGGCTGGACAACGCCTTATATTGCTGATCGTTGGCGCGGTGTTAAGTTATTGCAAAACCTTGTGAACGCTGAAACAGGTGATGTGATTGCGGAAGCAGGTACAAAAATAACGCCACGTATGGCAAAGAAATTCCAGGCTGATGGATTGACATCGATTCTCATTTCTGAGGAAAACTTGCATGGGCTTTATCTTGCAAATGACTACATTAATGAAGAAAATGGTGAGATTTACCTTGAAGCAGGTGATGAACTTAATAAAGAATCCATTGAGGTTATTAAAAATCTTAAGCTTAAGAAGCTATCCGTCCTTCATATTGATAACGTTAATATTGGCGGCTATTTGCTCGCAACGTTGTTAAGTGATAAAAACCATAGCCGTGAAGAAGCGCTTCTTGATATCTATCGTGCGATTCGCCCAGGTGAACCGCCAACCGTCGAAGGTGGTGAAGCCATTTTCCGTGGTCTTTTCTTTGATCCCGAACGCTATGATTTATCTGCTGTTGGTCGTGTAAAGTTGAATGCACGTCTAGGGCTTGAAGTTGATGATACAGTTCGCACATTATTGAAAAGCGATATTATTGCTATTATTCAAACATTGCTTGAGTTGAAAGATGGTCGCGGTGAGGTTGATGACATTGATAACCTTGGTAACCGTCGTGTTCGTTCGGTTGGTGAATTGATTGAAAACCAATTCCGCGTGGGTGTTGTTCGAATGGAGCGCACAATTAAAGAACGCATGGGGTCTGTTGATATCGATACGGTGATGCCGAATGACCTTATTAACGCAAAGCCTGTTGCAGCTTCTATTCGTGAGTTTTTTGGGTCATCTCAATTATCTCAGTTTATGGATCAAACAAACCCATTGTCAGAAATTACGCACAAACGTCGTTTATCAGCCTTAGGACCAGGTGGTTTGTCACGTGATCGTGCGGGCTTCGAAGTTCGAGACGTTCATCCAACGCACTATGGTCGTATTTGTCCAATTGAAACACCTGAAGGGCCGAACATTGGGTTAATTAACTCGCTTTCAACCTATGCGCGCATTAATAAGTATGGTTTCATTGAAACACCTTATCGTAAAGTGAATGATGGCCTTGTGACCGATGATGTTGTTTATCTAACGGCGATGCAAGAAGGTAAATACAATATTGCGCCTGCGAACGCTGTCATGGATGAAAATAAATGTTTGAGCGAAACCTTGATTGCAAGTCACCGTGCAGGTGAAGTGTTTATGGTGCCGCGTGAAGATATTCATCTTATGGACGTATCGCCTATGCAGCTTGTATCGGTAGCGGCTTCTCTTATTCCATTTTTGGAAAATGACGACGCCAGCCGTGCATTGATGGGATCAAACATGCAACGTCAGGCTGTACCATTGCTCAGCACACAGGCGCCACTTGTTGGAACAGGTATGGAACATGTGGTAGCACGTGATTCAGGGGCTGTAATTGTCGCAAAACGTGGTGGTGTTATTGACCAAATTGATGGTAAACGTATTGTTGTTCGTGCTTCTGAAGCGGATAATGCAGGTGACGTTGGTGTTGATATTTACACATTGATGAAATACCAAGGCTCAAATATGAACACGTGTATTAACCAAAAACCATTGGTTCGTAAAGGTGATATTGTAAGGGCTGGTGATATTATTGCTGATGGTCCATCAACTGATATGGGTGAGCTTGCGTTGGGTCGCAACGTGCTTGTTGCGTTTATGTCATGGCAAGGTAATAACTTTGAAGACTCGATTGTTGTGTCAGATAATATTTCCCGTAAAGACGTCTTTACCTCGATTCACATCGAAGGTTTTGAAGTCATGGCACGTGATACAAAGCTTGGCAATGAAGATATTTCCCGTGATATTCCAAACGTTGGTGAAGAAGCGCTTCGTAATTTGGATGAAGCCGGTATTATTTACGTTGGTGCTGAAGTTAATCCTGGTGATATTCTTGTTGGTAAAGTAACACCTAAGGGTGAGACACCAATGACACCTGAAGAAAAATTACTTCGGGCGATCTTTGGTGAAAAGGCTGCAGACGTGCGTGATAGTTCACTTCGTGTACCACCTGGGGTTTCAGGAACAGTTGTTGAAGTACGTGTGTTCTCGCGTCGTGGTGTTGAGAAAGATGAGCGTTCAATCGCTATTGAGCGTCAAGAAATTGAGCGTCTTGCTAAGAACCGTGATGATGAACGTGCCATTTTGGAGCGGAGCTTCTATCAGCGCTTGCAAGAAAAACTGATGAATCAAAAACTTGTTTCAGGACCAACAGGCAGTAAATCAGGTGCGGTTATTACGCCTGAATTCTTGTCTGAGTTTACTCAAGGTCAGTGGCGTCGTATCATTATCGATGATGAAGCGATTATGACTGACATTGATGCGATGAAACGTCATATTGATGAACGTGTTGCCAAACTCCAGTCAATCTTTGAAGATAAAGTTGAAAAACTTCGTCGTGGTGATGAATTACCTCCAGGGGTTCTCAAAATGGTTAAGGTGTTTATTGCCGTTAAGCGTAAGCTTCAACCAGGTGATAAAATGGCAGGTCGTCATGGAAACAAGGGTGTGGTCTCACGCGTAGTTCCACTCGAAGATATGCCATACCTTGATGATGGTACGCCAGTCGACATCATTTTGAATCCGCTTGGTGTGCCATCACGTATGAACGTTGGTCAGATTCTTGAAACGCATCTAGGATCAGCTGCTTTTGGACTTGGAAAACAGATTAACGAGATGCTTGAAAAATACAAAGCTAATCAAGTTACTATTCCTGATATCAAAAACACGCTATCTGGTATGTACCTTTCAGATCAAGATACGATCGATATCAATGCATTGAATGATGGTGAGATTCTTGAATTGGCGGGTAATCTTAAAGACGGTGTGCCAATGGCAACGCCAGTCTTTGATGGTGCAAAGCAAGAGGATATCGAAAGCTATCTTGAAATGGCTGGTCTTGACAAGTCGGGTCAGGTTACACTTTTTGATGGTCGCACAGGCGAACCATTTGATCGAAAAGTAACGATTGGTCAGGTTTATGTTCTTAAACTCCACCACCTTGTTGATGATAAGATTCACGCGCGTTCAATTGGGCCATACAGCCTTGTAACGCAGCAACCATTGGGTGGTAAAGCTCAATTTGGTGGCCAGCGTTTTGGAGAAATGGAAGTTTGGGCACTGGAGGCATATGGTGCAGCGCATACGTTGCAAGAAATGTTAACGGTGAAATCAGACGATGTTTCTGGACGTATGAAAGTGTATGAAGCGATCGTTCGTGGTGATGAAAACATGGAATCCGGTATCCCCGAATCCTTTAATGTTTTGGTCAAGGAACTTCGTTCGCTAGGTTTGAATCTATCGTTCAATTATAATTAAGTAAAAAAATATGATGTCAGTTGAGTCCTTTTATTGGATTCAACTGCATTTTTATAAGTTAACGCTGAGGAGTTTGGTTCATGAGCCGAGAAATACATAAAGCAATAACGTCTGGGGAAATTGCCCCTGGTTTTGACTCGCTAAGCATTGCAATTGCCAGTCCTGAGCAGATTCGCTCCTGGTCATTTGGTGAGGTTAAAAAGCCTGAAACAATTAACTATCGCACGTTTAAACCTGAACGTGATGGTCTTTTTTGCGCACGTATTTTTGGTCCTATTAAGGACTATGAGTGTTTGTGCGGTAAATACAAACGTATGAAATATCGCGGGATTGTCTGCGAAAAATGTGGTGTTGAAGTTACGCTTAGTAAAGTTCGTCGTGACCGTATGGGGCACATTGACTTGGCGTCACCGGTTGCACACATTTGGTTTACGAAATCATTACCAAGCCGTCTTGGTACTTTGCTTGATATGACATTGCGTGATCTGGAGCGTATTCTTTACTTTGAAAATTATGTTGTTATCGATCCAGGTTTAACGGCATTCCGCTACAAGCAATTGCTGAGCGAAGAAGAATTTATGCGTGCCCAAGATGATTTTGGTGAAGATGCCTTTACGGCGAGTATTGGTGCGGAAGCGCTTAAGGAAATTCTTTTAAAGCTTGATATGGAAAGTGAACGCGATTCGTTGCGCATTGAATTTGTTGAGACATCTTCCGAAATTCGGCGTAAAAAGATTTTTAAACGTCTAAAGCTTATTGAGGCATTTCTTGAGTCAAATACACGTCCAGAATGGTTGGTTATGCAGGTTATTCCTGTTATTCCACCAGAGTTACGCCCACTTGTGCCGTTGGATGGTGGTCGTTTTGCAACGTCTGATTTGAATGACCTTTACCGCCGTGTAATTAATCGTAACAATCGGTTGAAGCGACTGATTGAGCTTCGCGCACCTGATATTATTGTGCGAAATGAAAAGCGTATGTTGCAGGAATCTGTTGATGCTTTGTTTGACAACGGTCGTCGTGGTCGTGCAATTACAGGGGCAAATAAGCGTCCGCTTAAATCACTTGCCGATATGTTAAAAGGTAAGCAGGGTCGTTTCCGTCAAAACCTTCTTGGTAAGCGTGTTGACTATTCAGGGCGTTCGGTGATTGTTGTTGGGCCTGAACTTAAATTGCACCAATGTGGGTTGCCAAAGAAAATGGCTCTTGAATTGTTCCGTCCGTTCATTTATTCACGTTTAGAACGTTATGGTCTTGCGAGTACATTAAAAGCAGCAAAGCGTATGGTTGAAAAAGAACGTCCAGAAGTGTGGGACGTTTTGGAAGATGTTATTCGTGAGCATCCTGTTATGTTAAACCGTGCACCAACATTGCACCGTCTTGGTATTCAGGCGTTTGAACCTGTGTTGATTGAAGGTAAAGCGATTCAGTTGCATCCACTCGTGTGTACAGCGTTTAACGCTGACTTTGACGGTGACCAGATGGCGGTTCATGTGCCACTTGGACTTGAATCCCAGCTTGAAGCGCGTGTGTTGATGATGTCAACAAACAATATTTTGAGCCCTGCAAACGGCAGGCCAATTATTGTTCCGTCAAAAGATATCGTACTTGGCCTTTATTATTTATCAATTGAAGCTGAAAATGTAGCTGGCCAGGGGATGGTTATTTCCAATATTGATGAACTTGAGCATGCAATGCAGGACAAGATTTTGCACCTGCATGCGAAAATTCAGGCGCGAATTGCGTATTACAATGAAGATGGTAGTGTATACTACAAACGTGTTCACACAACACCAGGTCGTATGATTCTGGGGCAGTATTTGCCAAAGAATGACAAAGTGCCATTTGATACGATTAACCAAATTTTGACATCGGGCGAAATTGCTAACTTGGTTGATATTGTTTATCGTCATTGCGGTCAAAAAGAAACGGTTATCTTTGTGGATCGTATTATGGGCTTAGGTTTTACGTACATGACAAAGGGCGGTATTTCGTTTGGTAAAGACGATTTGATTATTCCACCAGAAAAAGACAAGTTGATTGCTGATACGAAGGCAATGGTTGCTGAATTCGAACAGCAGTATCTTGATGGTTTGATCACCCAAGGTGAGAAATATAACAAGGTTGTTGACGCATGGGATCGCTGTACGGATCGTGTGGCGGATGCCATGATGAAGACGATGTCTGGTACGAATGACAAGGGTGTTGTGAACTCTGTTTACATGATGACGCACTCTAAAGCGCGTGGTTCTGTTGCACAGATGAAGCAGCTTTCGGGTATGCGTGGGTTGATGGCAACGCCTTCAGGTGATATTATTGAAACGCCAATTATTTCAAACTTTAAAGAAGGTTTGAATGTTCTTGAATACTTTATTTCCACACACGGAACACGTAAAGGTCTGGCAGATACAGCCCTTAAAACAGCAAACTCGGGTTACTTAACGCGTCGTCTTGTTGACGTTGCTCAGGATTGTATTATTTCTGAAGACGATTGTGGCACAAAAAATGGTTTGATGATTCGTTCTGTAACCGAAGGCGCCAATGTTATTGTGACAATGCTTGAGCGTGTTTTGGGAAGATCAGCTTCTGAGGATATTTTTGATACAAGCACAGGTGAGAAAATTGTTGAAGCGGGGCAGATGATTGACGAGGAAGCGGTGGAATTGATATCAAAAGCTGGTATTGATGAACTTAAGATTCGTTCTGTTTTGACATGTGAAACATTAAGTGGCATTTGTACAAAATGTTATGGTCGTGATATGGCACGTGGGACAATCGTGAGTAAAGGTGAGACAGTTGGTGTTATTGCGGCGCAGTCTATTGGTGAGCCCGGTACACAGCTAACAATGCGTACGTTCCACATTGGTGGAGCCGCGCAGCGTGGTGCTGAGCAGTCCAGCATTGAGTCAACCTTTAATGGCAAAGTCAGCTTTAGTAATGCGAATATTGTGGTCAATAGTGCGGATAACGCGATTATGATTTCGCGTAACGCGGAGTTGATTATTACAGATGATCAAAACAGAGAACGTGTGCGTCACAAAGTGCCATATGGTTCACGTATGCTTGTAAAAACAGCTGATGTAGTAACACCTGGTGCGCGTCTTTATGAATGGGATCCTTATACGATTCCTGTTTTAACAGAACGTGATGGTATTGCTTATTTCGTTGATTTGGTCGACGGTCAGTCTATTCGTGAAGTTATTGATGAATCGACAGGTATTTCAAGCCGCGTTATTGTTGACTGGAAGCAGCATGGTCGTTCTTCTGAACTTCGTCCTATGATTAGTATTCGCGATGATAAGGGAAATCCCATTATTTTGACAAATGGGCTTGAAGCACGTTATTTCTTGCCAATTGATACGATTATTAGTATTGAAAATAACGTTAGGGTAAAGGCTGGTGATATCGTTGCACGTATCCCACGCGAGACAACAAAGACACGTGACATTACAGGTGGTTTGCCACGTGTATCTGAATTGTTTGAAGCCCGTCATCCAAAAGATGCAGCGATTATTGCTGAATTTGATGGACGCGTTGAGTTTGGTAAGGACTATAAAGCAAAACGTCGTATTCTTGTCATTCCTGATAATGAGAATGAGCAACAAACACTTGAATACCTGATACCAAAAGGCCGTCACGTTACGGTGCATGAAGGTGATTATGTTAGACGTGGTGAATTGCTTGTGGATGGAAACCCTGTGCCACACGATATTCTACGTATTTTGGGTGTTGAAGCGTTGGCTGCTTATCTTGTAAGCGAAATCCAGCAGGTTTACCGTTTGCAGGGTGTGGGTATTAACGATAAGCATATTGAAGTTATTGTTCGTCAGATGTTGCAGAAAGTTGAAGTTACGGATGCAGGAGCGACAGACTTAATTCTTGGTGAACAAATTGACCGTATTGAAATGGACGCTTTAAATCGTGATTTAGAAGTAGAGGGTAAACGTCTAATCGTTGGTACGCCAATCCTTCAAGGTATTACAAAAGCGTCACTGCATACAAAATCATTTATTTCTGCAGCATCGTTCCAAGAAACAACACGCGTTCTAACTGAAGCGGCTGTGGCTGGTAAAGTTGATACGTTGTCAGGTTTGAAAGAGAACGTGATTGTAGGTCGATTGATTCCTGCAGGTACAGGTGGAATTGTAAAAGGTCTTAAAGCATTAGCGACTCAAAAGGACAAGCAAATGACAGATGATTCTGATGCAGTGCGACATCTAGAGGCAAAGAGAAATCGCGTAGCTTAGTGAAAAAATGAACTAACAAAAGGCGCGCAATACGTAACATTGCGTGCCTTTTTTAATTCAATAAGACATGATATCAGGGAATTATATTATGAGAAGATTTTTATATTTAAGTGTCCTTTTGCTAACAATTGCATATGTTGGCTGTTGTTGTGAAACAAAATCACCAATCACAGTATTGGTGAGCCAAAGTGCGGCGCACCCTGCATTGGATGCAACAACGAAAGGCGCCCTTGATGCGATTAAGGCAGCGGGTTATGTTGAGAACGAAAACTTAACAATCCGTATTGAATCAGCACAGGGAAATGCGGCGGTAGCTGCCCAAATTGCTACTAAATTTGTGAATCAAAAGCCAGATATTATTATTGCAACAGCGACACTTTCAGCGCAAAGTTTTGTACGTTATGTGAAATCGGGCGATACAAAGGTTATTTTTTGCACGGTTACTGATCCACTTGCCGTAAGTCTTGTGGATACGCTTGAAAAACCAGGTAGTGCCATGTCAGGTGTTTCAAATTTTGTTGATCTTGAACCACAAATTCTATTAATAAGGCAATTGCAGCCAGGGGTGTCAAAAATTGGTATTATTTATAACGCAGGTGAAATTAATGGAGTTGTGATTGCTGATAAGTTTGATATTGTTTGTAAAAAATTAGGAATAACACTTGTCCGTCAAACGATTGTAAAGACAGCTGACATTCCGCAAGCAACAGTGCGTCTTGCGCAGCAGGTAGATGCTATTTATATTGGTAATGATAATACGGCATTATCGGGCTTTCAAAGTATTGTTGCGGCAGCGACAGTAGCAGGAAAACCTGTCTATTGCAGCGATACAGATCAAGTTGAACAGGGTGCGATCGCTGCTGTTGGACCAAATCAGTATCAAGTTGGTTATCAGGCAGGTGAAATGGCCGTTCGTGTGCTGAGGGGAGAGTCTTTGGTAAATATGTCTGTACAGTTTCCAGCTCAAACAGAGCTTTATATTAATATTGAGGCCGCAAAGAAGGCAAACATTGCTATTAGTGATGATTTGAAAAAGCAGGCAGCAAAACTTATTGAAAGCACAAAAGCATGACAAGCACTGAAGCAGTAATGTGCCTTCAATTGGGACTGATTTATGGTGTGGTTGCGATTGGGATCTATTTAACCTTTCGCATAATTGATTTCCCAGATTTAACCTGTGATGGCAGTTTTGTTTTAGGCGCTGCTATGTCAGCTGTTTTAATTAAATATGGTTATAATCCTTATTTTGCATTGGTATGTTCGGTAGGGGCTGGTAGCTTAGCGGGTACTCTGACGGGTATTTTGCATACATCGTTTAAAATTACGAATTTATTGTCTGGGATTCTTGTGGCGTATATGTTGTATTCGATTAATTTGGATGTGATGGGTGGACTGCCTAATATTGCACTGATAAAAAACGTGACTATTTTTACAAATATAAATCCCCTTGTTATGCTGTTCGTTATTTGTGGACTTGTATGTGCAGCAATTAGTTATTTATTATCAACGGATTTTGGTTTGGCTCTTCAAAGTATAGGGCAAAATAAGCGCATGGCAATGAATGGTGGTATTCGCATTGAACATATGACGATTATTGGTCTTACTCTTAGTAATGGTTTAATTGGACTTGGCGGGGGATTGTTTTGTCAACACGAAGGGTTTAGTGATATTACACAAGGTTTAGGAACGGTTATTGTGGGTCTTGCAGGGGTGATGATTGGGGAAAAGTTATTGCCATTTAGGTCGCCCATTATGGTGATTTTGTCCTGTTTGTTTGGATCTATTATTTATCGTCTCGTGATTGCATGTGCGCTTCATGCTGAATGGCTTGGCTTGCAAACAAAAGATTTGAACTTAATAACAGGTATTATGATTGTTTGCGTAATGCTGATTCCGATGAAAAGGAAAATATTATGATTAAGCTAGTTTCAATTAATTTAACCCTTGGCAAAGGGACGACGTTAGAACGTCATGTTTTAAAGGATTTGTCTATTCATATAGCCGATGGTGAATTTGTTGTGTTAATTGGTGGAAATGGGGCAGGAAAATCAACCCTTTTCAGTCTGATTTCAGGATATCGTTTGTCTGACTCTGGAGCCATTTGGATTGATGACCAAGAGGTGACAAAGATACCTCAGCATAAACGTGCAGCCTTTGTATCTGAAGTTATGCAAGACCCAAAAGTTGGCACAATGGCACATATGACGATTGAAGAAAATCTTAGTTTTGCCCTTATGCGAGGAAAACGACGGGGGCTTACCCTTCATGATTGCGTCAAACGTCGTGCCTTTTTTCGTGAGAAATTAGCACGGCTTGACATGAGATTAGAAGATCGCATGCATGAATTGGTGGGGAATTTATCTGGTGGTCAACGTCAGGCACTCGCCCTTATTATGGCAATTGTTGGCGGTTCTAAAATATTAATGCTTGATGAAATCACAGCAGCCCTTGACCCGAAAACGGCAGCGAATGTTATGCGCATTGCAGCGGACGTTATTCGTGAGGAAGGGCGTACGACGTTGATGATTACACACAATATGGCTGATGCCATTCATTATGGAACACGTACAATTTTGTTAACAAATGGTCAGATTGGTAAATGCTATAATCAGGATGAAAAAGCACAATTGACCCCGGCATTATTGATAAATGAATTCTCGATGTTTTAGTATGAGTGCTTTAATGTTTGGCAAGATCATCAAATCCATCAGGTAGTTTTACTCGTGGTTCGTAACGTGCGAGAAGTGGATATAAAGCAATAAAATGAAAGAAGTAATAGAGGGTGCATAGACGTCCTAGCATTAAATAAATGCCCTCTGGTGGTTTGCCTCCAACCCAGCCCAGGATAAAACAATTTACAACAAACACCCAAAATAGGATTTTGTAATAAGGGCGAAAACGTCCGCTACGCACGGGGTGGCGATCAAGAAACGGGAGAATGAATAAAACGAAAATGGCACTAAACATGGCAAGTACGCCCCCAAGTTTGCTTGGGATAGAACGTAAAATGGCATAAAAGGGAAGAAAATACCATTCGGGCACAATATGTGGCGGTGTGACAAGCGGGTTTGCAGGGATATAGTTGTCTGGTTCACCAAAAAAGTTAGGCGCAAAGAAGATTAAGACAGCATATATTGTTAAGTAAACGCCAAGTCCAAATAAATCTTTGATTGTGTAATAGGGATGAAATGGAACGCTATCTGATGGTTTCGTGCGATCAATTCCCAATGGATTATTGGATCCAAATTGGTGTAGTGCGACTAAATGAAGCGCGGTTACGCCAATAATTAAAAATGGAAAAAGGTAATGTAGGACAAAAAATCGGTTTAAGGTTGGGTTATCGACCGAAAAGCCACCCCAAAGCCAATGAACGATGCTCTCCCCACCTGGAAAGGCTGAAAATAGATTCGTAATAACAGTTGCACCCCAAAAGCTCATTTGTCCCCAAGGCAGCACATAACCCATAAAGGCGGTTGCCATCATAAGCAATAAGATAACAATGCCCAGCATCCATAAGAGTTCACGTGGCGCTTTATATGAGCCATAATAAAGCCCACGAAACATATGGGCATACACAACGATGAAAAACATGGATGCGCCATTCATGTGAATGTAGCGAATAAGCCAGCCACCGTTAACATCACGCATGATGCGCTCAACGCTGTCAAAGGCTTTATCCACATGAGGAACGTAATGCATGGCAAGAAATATGCCACTGATGATCATAATCAGTAATGTAATTCCAGAGAGTGAACCGAAATTCCACATGTAGTTTAAATTTTTAGGTGTTGGGTACTCAACAAGATCTTTATTTATAAAATGAAAAATGGGTAGGCGGTCATCGATCCATTTAATGACTTTATTCATGCGCGATCAGTCCAATTTTAGACATTACTATTTCGTCTATGATGGCGTGATGCTGGTATTTTAGCAAGAGGATTTGCATAACAAAGGGTATGTTTTGAGGATTAGTTATTCTTTATTTGTTGATTGTTTAAGTGTTGTTAATTCACTGTGTGTTAATCCTGACAAATCCATGATAGACGCATCATTCATTTTTCGGTCGATCATTTTAAGAGCAATCGCTCGTTTGGTTTGTAATTCACCTTCAGCAATTCCTTCAGCTCTTCCCTCTGCTAACCCCTCCGCTTTACCTTTAGCAAGTCCTCGTGATTCGGGGGCTTGTAATTCATCGCGATCATTGTATAGTTTTTTCATATAAAATGTATAAGCACTGCGTTCATCTTCCGTCATGCGGAGGATTCTTAGCTTTTCTGATACCTGTTGCATATAGGGGGAATGGTAATTTTCAGGTACTTTTTCATGCTTCATTACATACAGCCATTCATCCATTTCCGTTAATTCTTTGATCAACCGTTCATTAAATTGCGGAAC
>CANLGW010000020.1 GCA_947490395.1 Alphaproteobacteria bacterium | reverse complement strand
TAATTATCGACAAGGCAGTAGGTATTAATGATAAGATCTTCTAGGGTCATAGGGCTCGTTAGATTGCTAAAGTTTTAGTCGACTTTATCTAAACAGAACCCTGTGACTCTTTCAATTCCTTTGTGCTGAAAAACTTGAGCACTGCGTAAGTTAATGTTTTTATATGAAACTGGCAGTGGGTTGATTTAAAAATCCACTCCTTCTCGTATCAAGCACGAGGATGACAAATAACGGGTAGCACATAGTTATCTGAATATAATTTAAGTGGTGCTCTTGTTTTTTTTGAAAGAGTATTTATATATGATTTATCTAACAAAACCTTATTTTTTAAAAAGGATTAATATGAACGTATTAAAGATTGCACTCCTTTGTGGAATGTTAATAGTAAGTGCACCATTCACGAATAGCGCGATAGCGATGGATGACGAGTCTTCTATAAACAGGGGAGAAAAAGGCGTGTCAGCAAAGACTGCGTTTCAGCGCGTTGTTGATGAACTAGAGTATAGTGAACCACCAGAAGATGATATTGAGGGAACACTTTTTGATTCTACTCCTACGCCTGATCAGCAATTATTAAATTCATCTTCTCCTGAAGCAGCTTTGAGGTACTTTGCTCAAGGGGCAAATCATCTTGCAAAAGATGAAAGAGGTTTTACGATACTAATGGCTTTTTGTTACAACCATGTTCCATTTGACAAAGATTTTTTAAATCAATATACACGTGAGGAAATTCGTACAGTTATTAGCTTGGATGAAGATACGGCATTAATGATTGCAATGAACCGAGGTAATTACCCTCAAGTAAAAGTATTTTTTGATGGTGGACATTATCTTTCAGCGCAACAATTGGGCGAGATTTATCCGCATGAAAAAGAAAATTATGAAAGACTCCTAGCAGCTTACAACGAAGATAAGGCAAATGGCGTGTATTAATACATTCCACCATTCGCATTGATGACAGAGCCGGTTATGAAACCGGCTTTTTTGTCGGTGAGGAACGAAACGCAATGCGCAATTTCCTCCGCCAAACCAAGGCGCCCAACAGGGATTTGTGCAATGATTTTTGTTAAAATTGCTTCTGGTACGGCACGAACCATTTCGGTGTCAACGTAGCCAGGGGCAATCACATTAGCGGTAATTCCCTTGTTTGCGATTTCTAGCGCAACAGATTTTGCAAACCCAATAAGGGCTGATTTTGTAGCGGCATAATTAGTCTGTCCACGTTGTCCCTTTAATCCATTAACCGATGATAAGTAAATTAGTCTGCCAAAACCTTTGGTGCGCATACCTTCCAGTACGGCCTGGGTGAGGTAAAAGCATGAATTGAGATTTGTTTGAATGACACGATGCCATTGGTCAGATGTCATGTTTTGCAGCGTTGCATCTGCTGTAATACCCGCATTATGAACAAGGATATCAATTGTACCATATGTTTTTGCAAGTCGATTCATCGCTTCTGTGCAGGCGGCTTCATCAGCTACATCGAATGATTCAATGTGAATACCTGTATCTTTGTGAAAGGCTTTGGCTGCCTCTGTATTGTGAGCATATGTTGCAATGACACGATGCCCATTTTGGGCGAGCTCACGGCTAATTGCGGCGCCAATACCGCGTGTTCCGCCAGTGACAAGGGCAAGTGATGTCATTGTATCCTCATTCATATCTATTTTAATAAAATTTTATCATTATAAATAATACGATATCAAATGAAAAATACGATTTGTCTCTTGCCCTTTGTACAATTGATTTAGGCTGTTGTTTTTGAGGTAGAAGCAACGGCACTAAGTTCCATTTCTATACTCATCAGAAATAAAAACACCTATTTTTACTAACGTCGTCGTCATAGCGAGCGTAGCGTGGATCACAGCCACTGGATGACCATATCTGTTTCGCAGATTCGCCATGACGGAAAATAGGCATTTTCATGTTTGTTAGGTATATATGGTCAATTTATGCCATTAACTCTTCTTTGAATTTAACAGGTGTGTGGAATTCAAGCGTGTTTCGTCCATTCAATAAATTAATCATGTTAAAATAGTGAGAGAATATTGCACGAAGGTTATTTGCCTTTGTTATCAGGCTTGCATCAATTTCAAGAACAGGGCGTTGTTGTTGGATGAGGTAATCATAAATCACACTAAAATCTTCTATCGTTGGATAACCTGATTCTTGCGTTAGCGTTTGAAGGCTTAAAAAGGCCTCTTGGGATCCTTTGTCACCATCAAGGGCATTATACATAGCTTCTGTAAAGCGTAGTTCTAGAATTTCAGCTACTTCTTCTGGATTGCATTGGTCTTCAGCAGATAGATTGTTCACACGTTTCACTCCAAGGCGAATGGATAAATCATCATAACTATTTCCGCCTAAATCACCAATATTTGCTTGGGTGATCAGTGTTTTAGCCATGCGTGATCCTGCGTCCTTTAAACGTGTCATTGCTTCCATACGGAGTGCTGGTGCTAGCGACGCATTCCCAAGGCTTTCCATTGCCTGTGAATGAACGAGTGTAAGCGCTACTGAAATGCATTCGGGGACGAGTTTTGTGAGCTCGGTAAGTTCAGCTACAATGCGTAGATTGCGTTCTCGCTTAGCTTCAAACGCGAGTGCCTCATAATCCGTACGTGCATCTTCTGCGTTTGGATTAAAATCCTGCAGGTTGAACAGCAAATAATACTCAGCAAAATCGATGGATTTTGTTTTTTTAATGACTTCCATTAAGACGTCTTTTATGGATTCACCCGTTTCCATTTCTGCATAAGTATGCAAGGCAGGGGTGAATCCCTTTGGCCAAAGACCTTGTGCTAAACCATGCTTTTGCAACGGAATTGTCGCCAAATATTGTGACAAAGGATACTGTATGTATGTTTGGAAGAATACAGACCAGCGGGATTCGGCATCTTCAGGCGTTAATGTATCAAGTGTTTTTATAATATCAGTATAATCAACGACGCCTAGATAATCATCTACAGCTGATATTCCCATATCTTTAAACCCAGTTAATATTGGAATAATTATTTCTTTATCGAGATTTGTTTGGTGAAATGATCGCATATACATATATTGGGCGGTTTGATTTTCTGTATTTATTGCCATTTCATGCATGGCGCTCTGTGGCTCACTCTGCATTTTATTAAGCGGTTGATGCCATGTTGCATCAAATGTATGCTGCCATAGGAATTGTGTCATTGGGCTGTTACCATTCATCGCAATGGCAAGGGCATTACTGAACGTTATCGTACGTAAAACGTCATCAGCAGATATGTCGGCCACATCCAGGCATTCAACTAGATAATTTTGTGGTTCTTTTTCTAAATATTTTGCATGTTCAAAAAGGATAACAACGGCAAACGGATTGCCAGCTTTTAGATTTTCTATAAGTGTTTTTTGGAGTTTTTGATGCGTGCTTATGCGCTCCTCTTCGTCCTCAACACCGTGTAGAAAGGGAATGATAAAATCCATATGCGCGTAATCGACTAAGGTGCTAAGTAATTGACAATGTAACTCATTAAAATTTGACGCAATTTCTGTGCGCCCCGTATCTAATTGAGCGATGCCTGTTGGAAGTTTATGCTCCAAATAAGTGGGTGATGTATTTGATTTTTCGGATACTGTGGTGGTTTCCTCCATTGAAAATAGGGTGTGGGTGGGGAAGCTTAGAACAACGGCTGTTGTGCAGAGTAAGGCAAAGTGGCGCAGGGATTGTTTGATACGTAACATAAGGGCTCCTGATAATTATTATTAACATATAAAATTTTAAGCAATATTTTAATAAAAGCAATACCTTATGTTTATAAATATATCTCTTGTATCATTGTGCGAACATGCTATCGTTATAGCAAACTAGTTTTACTGGCGTGGACATCCAGAGAAATAGGTCTTTCTGAGTAAACAAGCATTGTTGCATGAAAAGCCATTAGATATGAGCAACCATTAAATCACCACAGAAGCTAACGTTTCCTCGTGATGACGGTGAATGACAAATGATTATTTTTTCGCAAAGTAATCTGAATGGGATACATCTTTAATGCTTACATAGCATTTATGATATCTTTGGCCAGAATTCTGCTGTTTTACCTTCGAGTCTATAGTTAATAAGTCCTGCAATTTCAATCATACTTGTACGCCATGCGATTAAATTTAATCCATCAAGAGTGCTTGTGATTAAACGCATAACTGTCCATTTGGGTGGTGTATGGTAATCAACAGGGTAGGGGATAACATTCCATCCTGCTTGCTTAAACGTCAGGTACGAACGGGGCATGTGGAATGCACTTGTAACCATCGCCCATTCTTCATTTGGTTTTGGCTGGACTTTTGCAAATGATAGTGTTGCATTTTCAGCTGTTGTTCCTGATTCATTTTCAATCGTAAGACGGCTTTGGGCAATGCCAAGATCACTGAATATCTGTTGGATGAATTTTGCTTCGCTGGGGTTACCTGTAAATATAATGGGTAGTGTTGGATTTTTTTTGGCAAGTGCAATAAATTCAATAATTCGACCAGAGGCAAGATTATAATGCGGGCGTGTCATTGTTTGATCGGGATCTGGATCAGTGCTACCACCTAATAAAATAAGTCCCTTTACTGTGGAGGGTAGTGTGTCACGGTAAGGAATCATATGTTCTAAGTAGTGAAAAATCAGACGCTGGACAGGAAGAATTAGAATAAAACTAGCGACAATTCCTGTAACAATTCGCGTTTTCCGCCGGATGAGTTTTCTGCGTTCAGTTGGCGAGGCTGATTTTCTAAATATTATATAACTGATGAGTGTTACAATCAGAATAAGATCAAAATTGATAAGCAGTCCAAAGATAATTTTGATTAAGAACATATACACGCCACTGCTAATCGATAATAAGTACTCTTACCATATTTATTAGCATTTGACAATTTACATATATGCTTTTTTTTTCGTTTTTCAAAAAATAATATTTATATTAAAATCACTCGTACTAATTAGGTGAAAAAGTTGCTAGATTAGGGCAGCTAAAAAAGGCAAATAGGTATGAGATGCGCTTGATTTTTATGGGAACCCCGCAGTTTTCTGTTGGGGCACTTGGTGTTTTGATTGAATCAGGACATGATGTTGTCGCTGTTTACACACGTCCACCCAAAGCATGTGGTCGCGGATATTTGGTTCAAAAGTCGCCAATTCATATATATGCTGAAGAACATCATATTCCTGTTTATACGCCAAAGACATTGCGGGACGCGGACGAACAAGCGTTGTTTGCTTCACATAAAGCTGATTTAGCCGTTGTTGCTGCTTATGGGCTTATTTTACCAACACCTATTTTGACGGCATCGCGATTGGGCTGCGTTAATATTCATGCTTCACTGCTGCCACGTTGGCGAGGCGCTGCCCCCATACAACGTGCTATTATGGCAGGTGATACTGAATCAGGTATTACATTGATGCAAATGGACGAAGGTCTTGATACAGGCGCTATGCTCGCTAAAGCAGTTGTGTCTATTATGCAATCAACAATAACTCCTATTTTACATGATCTATTGGCACGTGCAGGTGCAGAACTTTTGCGTGACACTCTTGATGATTTGTTGAATAGTCGTATTACGCCAACTGTACAGCCAACAGAAGGTGTCGTTTATGCGCATAAATTAGAGAAAGCAGAGGGGGCGCTTGATTACACCCAAACAGCCTCTCATCTAAGTGCGTGTGTGCGTGCCTTAACGCCATGGCCAGGGACGTGGGTAACATTTGAAGATACAATCATAAAAGTGCTTTCGGTGACACCATTTGACGAATCGCCTTTCCCGCCAGGTACATTTTTTTCAATGCCTCAGTTTCCTTTATGCCTTGCGTGTAAAAAGGGTAGCCTTAGTCTTGATTTTGTTCAGCGGGCGGGTGGAAAACCGCTTGATGCAGCTACATTTTTGCGGGGGTTTGCAGCGCTTGCCGATAGGCTTTGTCATGCATAGTCACGTTAATGGTCTTAAGGTTCAAGGGGGTATTATTGCCGCCTATTTTCCATTTTTCTGTTTAGAGCAACTACGTACAACAAACACAAGCCTTGTTATTGTTACGCCACGTGATGAACAGGTGCATCGACTTGCGGAGCAACTGCGTGTTCTTGCTCCTGAAATATCAGTATTTGCTTTCCCTGGATGGGATTGTTTGCCATATGATCGTGTATCGCCTAGTTCAGACGTGACGCATGTGCGTTTATCCACATTGTATGGGCTTTTGGTAGCGCAAACACCCTATATTTTGATTACATCTGTTTCGGGCATGGGACAATATCTGCCGCCAGTTGATTTGATTGCCCATCATAATATCATGATTAAGGCTGGTGATACAATTGCGCGTGAAACGTTGCTACAACTATTTATGGATAATGGCTGTAATCGTGTAGAGGCTGTCTATGAAAGGGGAGAATTTGCCGTTCGTGGTGGATTAGTTGATGTTTTTGCGCCAGGTGCGGATGCACCTGTGCGTCTTGATTTCTTTGGTGATGTGTTAGAGCGTATAAAAACATTTGATGCTTTAACGCAAAAAACAACAGAAGAGGAATCGCTTTCTCAATTTTCATTGCAGACAGCGCATGAGGTTTTATTAACTGCGGATTGTATTGCTTATTTTAGACAACAATACCGTGCCCGTTTTGGATCGTCCCGCACGTTTCCAGCCGATGATCCCTTTTACCAACATATCAGTGAAGGGCGTATTCATCCAGGTATGGAGCATTGGTTGCCTTTGTTTTACGAAAAAACGGCAACCTTATTGGATTATGTTAAAATACCCTGTTCGATTCTTTTCGATGATGGTATCGAAGCAGCGATTGCTAATAGGGCGGAGGCAGTTACCGATTATTATAAAGCACGGCAAAACCCACTTTTTGGTGAAACAGTTTCTTATCATCCAATTGAACCAGAACTGCTTTATTGGCAAGTGCTTGATTGGCAAAACCTTGCCCAGCACTATACGTTATGTCAAATATCACCATTTCAAATAAATGATGCGTCGCTTGTTGTCAAAATTCCACCGTCATTTAAGGTGGAGCGTGAACAATCAACAACGGCTTTGTTTGATGCATTATCATCTTATTTAACGGAAAAGTCAGAGATAAGCCGCGTTATTAGTTGTTTATCTGAAGGGGCGCGGGATCGTTTTATTCATTTATGTGATGAACATGATGTTGAAGGACTCATCCCCGTTGATGATTTTCCGTTGGATGCTTTTACGAAACGTCATTATGGCAAAACGTTGATTGTTGTTGCTCCTTTTGAAACAGGGTTTGAATCGGAAATGTGTGTTCTGCTCACCGAACAAGACATTTTGGGCGAGAAGATCAGGCGCGCTAAAACGGTTAAGCGCAAAAGTGATGCTTTTTTCCAAGAAATGAATCAGTTATCCGTAGATGATTTGATTGTGCATCGTGATCATGGAATAGGACGTTATTTAGGTTTGGAAACGGTAACGGTTGATAATTGTGCCCATGATTGTTTGACATTATCATATGAAGGTGGCGATAAATTATTTCTTCCCGTTGAAAATATTGAATTGATTACGCGTTATGGAGATGCGGATTCTTTGGCAAGCCTTGATCGTTTGGGATCGTCTCTTTGGCTTAATAAAAAGGCACGTGTTAAAAAGCGGATTCAAATTATCGCCAATTATCTCATTCAACTGGCGGCGGAACGAAGTCTTCACAAAGCTGTTTGTTTGGAACGCACAAGTCGTGACTTTGATGATTTTTGTGCCCGTTTTCCCTATGTTGAAACAGATGATCAGCTAAAAGCAATTGAGGATGTGCTTGATGATTTTTCGAGCGGTAAGCCAATGGATCGATTAATTTGCGGGGATGTAGGTTTTGGTAAAACAGAAGTGGCGCTTCGAGCGGCCTTTATTGCGGTTATGAATGGTAAACAGGTTGCTGTGATTGTGCCAACAACGTTGTTAGCGCGGCAGCATTTTTCAACTTTTCAAAAACGTTTTCAAGGTTTCCCATGTCGGATCGCGCAACTCTCGCGTCTTGTAAAGGCAAGTGATGCTAAATTAGTGCATGATGATTTGGCAGCTGGTCGTATGGATATTGTTGTCGCGACGCATGCCATTTTAAGTGATAAGACGAAATTTAGCGATTTAGGTTTGGTGATTGTTGATGAAGAACAACATTTTGGTGTTAAACAAAAAGAAAAATTAAAACAATTGCGTGCCGATGTGCATGTCTTGACATTGACAGCCACACCTATCCCACGGACATTACAGCTTTCATTGTCGGGTGTGCGCGATTTAAGTTTAATCATCACACCGCCGATCGATCGTCTTGCGGTACGTACGTTTGTGATGCCAAAAGATGGCATGGTTATTCGTGAAGCCATTATGCGTGAATTTAATCGTGGTGGTCAGGTGTTTTATGTGACGCCGCGCTTAGAAGATTTGGCTGATTTAAAGGCAGAATTACAAACACTTGTTCCTGAAGTTAAATTTGCGGTTGCGCATGGACAGTTATCACCTGTTGAACTTGAAGATGTCATGACTGATTTTTATGATCATCAATTTGATGTTCTCATCAGTACTAATATTGTTGAATCAGGTATTGATGTGCCATCGGCCAATACGCTTATTATTCATCGTTGTGATTTATTTGGGCTGTCTCAATTGTATCAATTAAGGGGACGTGTAGGGCGCTCAAAAACGCAAGGTTATGCGTATTTGACCTATTTGCCGACGCAAGTATTGTCTGTGAATGCAACAAAACGTCTGCAAGTTTTGCAAAGCCTTGATACGCTGGGGGCTGGTTTTACACTTGCGAGTCATGATCTTGATATTCGTGGTGCAGGCAATATTGTGGGTGAAGAACAATCGGGGCATATTCGTGAAGTAGGGGTTGAATTATATCAAACCCTACTTCATGAGGCCATTATGATGGCACAAGCAAAAAATGCAAATAGCGATGAAGCGGTGGATGTGCATGAATGGACGCCACAAATAAATCTTGGTGTTCCTGTTTTAATACCTGAACGGTATGTATCTGATTTAGGGCTTCGGTTGAATTTATATAGACGGGTATCCAATCTAGCTTCACGGACGGATATTGATGCGTTTGCGGCAGAAATGATTGATCGTTTTGGGGCGCTGCCTATGGAACTGCGAAATCTATTGGATGTGGTGGAATTAAAGGCATTGTGCCGTGCAGCCGATGTTGAAAAAATTGACGCAGGGCCAAAAGGGCTTTTGATTACATTTCGTAATAATCAGTGTAAATCACCGCCTAAATTGTTTCAGTATCTACAGCGTGCAGATGTTGCAAAGGCGGGTGCTATTAAAATTCGCCCTGATCAAAAACTATTTTTTAGTCGTGATTTTGGTATGCCAGAGCAACGTCGACGTGGTGCCCTTCAGATTATGAAGGATTTAGCAGGGCTTTAACAAATAAAATTGCTATTAAAAAGTAATTTATAATATAATTAGGTGTTTAGAGTGATTTAAAAAAAATTTTTTATTATGAAGCATGAAATATATCAATTAAGAAGGGATTTGATGAGTGGTTTAATACCTTTGTCAAGTCTGCTTATGCAAGCTTTTATTATAGCAAAAGCATTACAGAAAAATGATGATGTCCAATGGATAAGTGATGAACTTAATGGATATGCCTATAACTCTGGAGAGTCTTATCCCTTATATAGATCGTTACAGGGGCAACCATATGCGTTTTGTCCGAAATATCAAAAATATATTTTGATTGATATGAATACATTGGACCTTCAATACTATACAGCTGTTATTAATGATTCTATAGCTAAAATTGAAGGTCTATCGAAAGAAAATATTCCTTTGTATTATACTTACGCTGAAGAAATTAAAAAAGTGATTATTAAATCAATAACAGCTGAAGTTATTTCCGATGTGAAATTATTAATAACAAAAGCTTCGTATATGCAAATTATAGAGTGTGTTAAAAATAAATTATTACATTGGGTTGTTGAGCTTGAAGGTGAAGTAGGGAAATTTGAAGTAATGAATGATACAAAAAAAGGAAATGTTGTTAACCATATAACTAACAATATTAATAATCATGGAGATGGCCGAGTATCACTTAGCACTATTGGAGTAGCAGAGGATACGAGTGTAAATCAAGCTAATAACAAATCTTTGTGGTCGATATTAAAGAATATGTTTGGGATTTTTAAAAAATTGAAGGATTTAGCAGGACTTTAATATTATTTTGAGGGCGTTATTAGGTTTGAATACTTTTGTTTTTACCCTCTCTCCCGTTTTGTCTTCCTCGGACTTGATCCGAGGATCTATAATGTTTCAAAGGCAAATAGCTTGGTGTGTTCCCTTATGTTCTTACCTAATGAACATGAAGATGCCTATTTTTCGTCATGGCGAATCTGCGAAGAAGATATGGCCATCCAATGATTGTTAATTACAAAAATGCCTATTTTCCTGGCATAGCCATGCTACGCTCGCTATGACGATGACGTTGGTAAAAACAGGTGTTTTCATTTTCGATGGGTATATTCTTGAATGATGTGCTCTTTATGTGGGAAAGATCTTCGGATCAAGTCCGAAGATGACGATAAAGAGTGTATAAGATAACAAAAGGGAGCACTGTACACGTCCCTGGTATTAGGCAATTGCTTAAACAGCAATTGCCTGTGTTTGCTTTGGAAACCTTTGTTTCAAATATGTTGATGCGCATTTTGCAATATCAGGAATTGAATCGGTGAAGAAATGGTCGGCACCTTCAATCAATTGATAATCAATTTTAACGCCGCGCTGACTTCTTAGTTTTGCCACAAGGGTATCAACGGCAGGCTGCGGTACAATTGTGTCTTGTGTGCCTTGTATGATTTGTCCTGAAACAGGGCAGGGCGCCAAGAAATTAAAATCGCAGCGATTCGCAGGCGGACTAATAGCGATAAATCCTTCGAGTTCAGGACGACGCATCAACAGCTGCATGGCAATCCAAGCGCCAAATGAAAATCCACCAATCCAAAAATGGGAGGCTTGAGGGTAGGTTGATTGCAGCCAATCAAGTGCCGCTGCTGCATCGCTGAGCTCGCCTTCGCCATTGTCATGTGAGCCTTCTGATCGTCCAACACCACGGAAATTGAAACGAAGAGCACCAAACCCTAAATCAACAAATGAACGATAAAGCGCATAGACAATTTTATTATTCATTGTCCCATTTGCTTTTGGATCTGGATGAAGAAGAAGCGCTATCGGAGATGTTTTTGTTTGACCAGGATGATACCGACCTTCAATACGACCCGCAGGACCGTTAAATATAACATCTGGCATATGAGCTCCTTAACGTTCATATCACGATGCATAGCCCAATAGGGCTGCATCAAATTAATAAACTGTCGAATTATGAATGTTTAAAAAGTATCTTGACTTTTTTAGTCAGGATACATACATTCTAGCTATAAACACACAACCTTAAATTGCTGTGGTTTAAAGTATTAATAAGTACAGCTGCTGGAGTCTAGCATGCTTACGGTTAGAATGCCATAACGATCTTAGGGTTTATATCATGAAATTAAGCACAAAAGCACGATATGCAATGATGGCATTGTTGGATATGATGGAAAGTGACTCTGTAGCGCCTTTGTCTCTTGTTTCAATTTCTGAAAGACAGAATTTACCATTGCCGTACTTAGAACAAATTTTTTTGAAATTAAGAAAAAGTAATATTGTTCAAAGTGCACGTGGGGCGCAGGGTGGTTATTTATTTGCGCGCAATCCAGCTGATATAACCTTGTATGATGTGTTGGTTTCGGTTGATAAGCCGCTTAAAGCTAAACGATGTAATAATGCATTAATCGGATGCCAGTTGAATGGCGCACGCTGTATCACGCATGATTTGTGGGCGAAAATGGATGATGTTGTGGAAGGTTTCTTAAAAGGCTTAACCTTGCAAAATGTGCATGATCGTGCTGTTGGTGATATTGTTTTTATGATGAAAAAGAGCCAAGTAGCTGAAACACATATGACAGGGTGTGATTCTGTGCAGATGCCCTTTATGCAAGGGGTTTCTCTTTCATGAGTCGTCCTTTGCTTTATCTTGATTACAATGCAATGGCGCCGTTAACAGCGCAGGTGCGCGGGCAGATTATGAATGCCGTCGGTCTTTTAGGGGATCAGGCAGGCAATCCATCTTCAACCCATTCTTTTGGTCGAAATGCACGTCGTATGATTGAATCTGCACGAAGCGAAATCGCTGACGTATTTGGTGTTGAATCCAAATCTATTATTTTTACGAGTGGTGCTACCGAAGCAAATGCAATGGTTTTAGCAGGCTTTGATGGAGAAATCCTCGCGTCTTCTGTTGAGCATAGCTCAATTTTAGATGCACGTTTGGATATGACGTTGGCTTCAGTGGATGCAAACGGCGTTGTATCCCTTGATTTTATTGAGCAATGGCTTCTTACAGCGCGTGGATCAAAAGCACTTGTTTCTATTATGGCAGCTAATAATGAAACAGGTGTCATTCAGCCTATTCAAGAAATTGCGGCACTTTGCCAGCAAAATGGTGCTTATTTCCATAGTGATGTTGTGCAAGCTGCTGGGCGTATGCCAGTTGATTTTAAAGCCTTGGATTGTGCGACAATTTCAGGTCATAAATTAGGTGCATTGCCTGGGATTGGGTGTCTTGTTATGAAGGAAACATTTCCATTGCGGGCAATGATTCGGGGCGGCGGGCAAGAACGATCATTTCGTGCAGGCACTGAAAACATAATTGGTATTATATCATTAGCAGCTGCTTTAACTGAAGCGATGAGTGCACTACGTCAAAATGATTGGTGTCGTGTGCGTGCGCATCAACACTGGATGGAAAACGAAATAACAACATTTTGCAAAGATGCATTGATTATTGGCGTTGATGCTTCTCGACTTGTAAACACAACGTGTATTACAATGCCAGGTTTAAAGGCTGAAACACAAGTTATGCGTTTTGATTTGGAAGGCATTGCAGTAAGTGCAGGTTCGGCCTGTTCATCTGGTAAAATAAAGAAATCACGTGTTTTGTCAGCGATGAGGATTCCTGATAGCGTTGCTGAAACGGCACTTCGTGTGAGCTTGTCACCGCATACAACACGAAAAGAGGTGGAATCCTTTGTGTCTATGTGGAAATTAATTTATGAATCTATCGATCGTAGGAATAATACAATACGCACCACTAACGTGATAAGTGCAGCATAGGAAAAGAGTATGAAATTAACACCATCAATTCGATTACCAAAGAGCCACCATGTACCAGACGGACATATTTATATGGACTACCAGGCCTCTACTCCGTGTGATCCACGGGTGTTGGAGCGTATGTTGCCATTTTTTTGTTCAATATATGGTAATCCTCATTCCCGTAATCACATGTATGGGTGGTTGGCTGAGGAAGCAATTGAACTGGCACGTCATCAAATCGCTGAACTTATTAATGCAGATGAGCGTGAAATTATATTCACAAGTGGTGCGACTGAATCGAATAATTTAGCAATTAAAGGCGTTGCGAGTTTTTATGGTGATCAACGTCGTCATATCGTTACATGTGTGACGGAGCATAAATGTGTGCTTGAGTCATGCCGTGCCCTTGAGCAACAAGGATTTCAAATCACCTATTTACCGGTTCAACAGAATGGCATTATTGATTTGAATCATTTAGAAGCAAGTCTATGTGATGATACACTTCTTGTTTCAATCATGACCGTGAATAATGAAATTGGGGTGATTCAGCCTATTGCTGAAATTGGGCGTATGTGTCGTGCACGGGGGATCTTCTTTCATACAGATGCCGCGCAGGCTGCAGGTAAAATTCCATTGGATGTTCAGGCGATGAATATTGATATGATGAGTTTATCGGCACATAAAATGTACGGCCCTAAGGGGGTTGGTGCCTTGTATGTTCGCCGTAAACCACGGGTACGTTTGAATGCACTGATTTCAGGTGGCGGTCAAGAGCGTGGAATGCGGTCAGGAACGTTACCAACTCCTCTTTGTGTTGGTTTTGGCGAAGCTGCTTTTATTGCCAAAAATGAGATGGTGGAAGAATCAAAACGAGTTCATGTGTTAACTGATCGTATTTTATCAGGTATTCGTGCTAAACTACCAGAAGTCTATTTAAATGGTGATGAAGTGCAGCGAGCACCAGGTAATTTGAATTTAAGCTTTGCTTATGTTGAAGGTGAAGGATTGATGATGGGGATTAAGGAACTTTCTGTATCTTCAGGTTCAGCCTGCACATCAGCGTCGCTTGAGCCATCTTATGTATTGCGTGCTATTGGTGTAACTGAAGATCTAGCACATACATCGATTCGCTTCGGCATTGGTCGTTTTACGACAGCTGCGGAAGTTGATACAGCGGTTGATAAAATTGTAAGTGCGGTACAACGTTTGCGTGATATGAGCCCCTTATGGGAAATGGCGCAAGAAGGTATCGATATTAAGTCAATCAAATGGGCAGCGCATTAAATAAATAACACGTATGTTAATAAAAACATGCGTGCGTTATAACGGGAGTATAGGATCATGGCATACAGTCAGCATGTAATTGAGCATTATGAAAATCCACGTAATGTGGGCACATTGGGTAAGGATGATAAAAACGTTGGCACGGGTCTTGTTGGGGCACCTGCTTGTGGTGATGTTATGCGATTGCAAATCAAAGTAAGTCCAGATGGCGTGATTGTGGATGCAAAATTTAAAACATTTGGATGTGGTTCAGCTATTGCATCATCTTCGGTTGTAACTGAATGGGTGAAGGGCAAGAAATTATCTGAAGCGCTTGAGATAAAAAATTCAGAAATTGCGACACATTTGGCTTTGCCGCCTGTAAAAATCCATTGTTCAGTATTGGCAGAAGATGCAATTAAGGCAGCTATTGATGACTATCGTGCGAAACAGCATGATTTGAAATCTTCTTCGACTACAGGTCTTGAAGTGGCATAGTTTATGAGAGCTCCTATTACGTTGACAGATCAGGCCATTAACCGTGTGCGTGTGCTTATGCAAGAACGCGGTAAGCCATCACTTGGGATACGTATTGGCATCAATACAAAAGGATGCTCAGGTTTGTCCTATACATTTGAATTTGCCGATACGCTTAATGCATTTGATGAGTCTGTTACGGTTGATGGTGTAACCGTGTTTATTGATCCAAAGGCCATCATGTATATCTTGGGCACCGAAATAGATTACGTTGACGAGAAAATGCACTCTGGATTTACGTTTAATAACCCGAATGAAAAAGGGAAATGTGGCTGTGGAAAGTCGTTTAATGTCTAGTGATCAACCCGTCATCACTGAGCGTATGAGTGTGTATGAACTCGATAATGCATCGCCATTTGCATTGCTCTCAATTGCTCCAACGTTTGTTCTTGATATTGAAATGGTTAAGCGTAATTATACACTTTTGCAAGAAACATTGCATCCTGATCGTTATCCACACCAGACTAAGGAAGCTGAGGTTGCCTGTTTAATGGCAAGTGCTATTAATCAAGCATATGCGATTTTACGAGATCCTTTGCGGCGCGCAAAAGCATTATTGTCGTTAAAAGGATGTTCAATCCCAGGGGAGGATGGGCAGACAATTCGTGATCCACGTTTTATGGAGGAAGCCCTCACCTTAAAGGAATTGCTTGAAGAAGCGCAAACACCTGAAAGTTGTATTCATTTAATAGAAATACTTTCTCAAAAACAAAAGCAAGTTGACGAACTTTTCCAAGCTGCATTTTTAGCAAATGATTTAGTTGGGATGTCTGATGCGTATATTCGCCTGTCTTTTATTGTTAAAACGAAAAGTGATGCACGGTTGGATGGTGTTGATATCATAAGGATGGGGGATTATGCTCCTTCAGCTTAATGAACCTTCGTCTGGAAAAACAAATGCTATTTTAGAAAAATCACTTTTGTGTGCTATTGGTATTGACCTTGGTACGACGCATTCAGTTATAGCTGTTGCGCATTCTCATGATAAGGTTGAGGTTTTGTTGATTGATGATGATGCTTTAGTGCCATCCTGTGTTGCCTATGAAGATGATTGTGTCTATACGGGTGCTGAAGCGTTCAGCAAATTAACGGTTTTTTCCTCTTTTAAACGTTTTATGGATGCACCTGCTATATGCTTGCGGGGGGAAAAAACGCCAATAGAATTATCTGCGGCTTTGCTTCAAAAAATACGAATTTCTGCCGAAAAACATCTAGGAACATTTATTTCAAAGGCAGTTATTACGGTGCCAGCCTATTTTGATGATACGGCGCGGCAGGCAACAAAAGATGCGGCTGCGTTGGCTGGTATTGAGGTTTTACGTTTATTGAGTGAGCCCACGGCAGCAGCACTTGCTTATGGTCTTGATGAGAAAAACGAGGGTGTTTTTGCGATTTATGATTTGGGTGGTGGTACGTTTGATATATCAATTCTAAAAATGACAAAAGGTGTTTTTCAGGTTTTAGCGACAGGCGGTGATACCCATCTTGGTGGGGATGATATTGATGATGCTATTTGTGCGTTTTGGCAAAAAACGGATGAGTTATCCAGACGAAAAGCACGCACAGCAAAGGAAGCGCTGTCACAAACAGATGTGTGGCAGATTGATGATGTGCATCTTAACCGCGAACAGTTAACTATTCTGGCAAAACCATTTATTGAACGGACAATAGATATTGCAGGGCGTGTTTTGGCGGATGCACAGATGTCAGTGCCTATGATTGATGGTGTGGTTATGGTTGGTGGGGCGACCCGAATGCCATTGGTTCAAGCGATGGTTGAGTCTTATTTTGGTAAAGTGCCATTGACAAACCTTGATCCTGATCAGGTGGTTGCACGGGGAGCGGCGCTTCAAGCTTTTATGTTGACGGAGGGGCAGGGGACACTTTTATTAGATGTCACACCTCTATCACTTGGGGTAGAAACGATGGGTGGTCTTGTGGAGCGTATTATTCCACGTAATACAGCCATTCCGACCCGTATTCGTCAAGAGTTTACGACGTATGAAAATAACCAAACAGCGATTGAATTCCATGTGGTGCAAGGTGAACGGGAACTGAGTCAGGATTGTCGTTCGCTTGCCCGATTTACGTTATCTGGGATTCCTACGATGCCTGCAGGTGTTGCACGTGTCGCCGTGACGTATCAGCTTGATGCGGATGGTTTATTATCAATTGAAGCGGTTGAACAGCAAACGGGGCAAAAACAAACAATTGTGGTGAGACCAAGTTATGGCTTATCAGAAGAACAACTTCGTTCCATGATCTATGAAAGTCACGCCCACGGGCAGGATGATATGGAAAAACGTTTGCTTATTGAAACAAAAGTTGATGCAAGGCGATTTTTGCGTTATTGTCAGACGGCATATGAAGAAGATGGACATTTGTTGAATGAGACTGATTTTTGTTTGATTCAACGGCTGTCAGCTGAGCTTGAGACAGCTTTAGATTATAATGATAGGGTTGAATTGAAGCGTCTTATCGAACATTTAAAGGATGCGACATCAACATTTGCGGTGGCTCGTATTAATGAGGCGCTTCGTAAAAAATTAGTAGGAAACGTCGTTTGACTTTTTGCATAAAGCAGATCTAAGAATGGCAATATCAACATGATACAGAAATATAATAAGGAAAAATTATGGCACATATTAAATTTGTAACGGCAGATGGTGTAACGCAAGAAGTTGAAGCACCGTTGGGTCTTTCTATTCTTGAGATTGCTCATCGTAATAAAGTAGATCTTGAAGGGGCTTGTGAAGGGTCGTTAGCATGTTCGACATGTCATGTAATTGTGGATGCGGAATGGTTTGATTTATTGCCAGAAGCAACAGAAGATGAAGAAGATATGCTTGATTTAGCGTTTGGTTTAACACATACATCGCGCCTTGGTTGCCAGATTATTATGACGGACGAACTTGATGGCCTTACGGTGCGGGTACCATCTGGAACGCGCAATATGCAGGTGGCATAAATGCAGTGGATTGATATTCACGCTATTGCGATTGCACTGGAAGAGGCCTATCCTGATGTCGATGTCGTGAATATACGATTTACCGATTTATGGCAATGGGTGCAGGCTCTGCCTGGATTTAATGATGATTCTGCGCGGAGTAATGAGCGTATTCTAGAAGCAATTCAAATGGCATGGCTGGACGAACGTCGCGGGTAATTGTTTGAAAGTATCATTTTTGCTCCCTCTTTTGCATCTTCAGACTTGATCCGAAGATCTTTCATGTTTCAAAGAAAAATACCAGGTATACTATGTAGTAAGCTATATGCCTCCTCAATAGTAAAGATGCTCGGATCAAGTCCGAGCATGACAAAATGGAAAGTAGGAATTCATCCTTATTATAGGGGGATGCAATGCTGACAACTAGTTGCCTACAATTTGGTGTCCCTGGCTTATGATGCCGCTAAGCTGTGTTGTTGGGTCGTTAGGTATACCAGATAAGGTACTATGGGTTTTTCCATGACTTTTACTACTATTGGAATGTGGTGTATCAAGGTTAGATGGTATTAATTTTTGCATGCGTGCTGTTATTTCTTTTAATTCTTTTTTAATTTGCATTTCTTCGTGTGCAAGTTGCAATTTCTTTTTGTGGAAATCTTGATTGATTTTTTGTAGTGCTAATGTTTGTGCATCTGCATCAGCTTTTGCTGCCGCTGCTTCCTGTGATTTAAGCGTATTCATATGCGCAATAAGGTCTTTTTTGCGCTTTTCTGCTTCGAGTTGATAGCTTGATAATGCTTGTTGAGCGGTTTTTATGGTTTGTCGGAGCTCTTTTTCTTTGGCACTAGTTTGTGCGTCTGCCGCAACAATTGTTCGGATGGCCTGCTCAATTTCTGTTTTTTTCCGAAGGAGAGCGCTTTTTGTTTCTTCTGGAGACGGACCACTTTGGCGTTCGTCCATTTGATTTGGATCTTGATTTTCACTATCTCTATCCATATCGTCTCGATCACTTGCAAGACCGATATGTGTGGATAATAAAAGGCTGGCAAGAAATAAGGCTGATATTCTTTTCATAAGGTATTAATCCTTTTTAATCATTACGTATGGTTTATAATAACGAATAAATGATTAACAAATTATTAAAGGAATGTTATTTGTATGATATTTTGTTGAAATTGATCTAATTTTATTATATTTTATATAAAATATGCATATAATGGTGCATTCATTCTTTTGTGGTTCATTTATGTTAAGGCAAGGCAAATACTTCTTTACCAGCGAATCTGTTTCACGTGGACACCCTGACAAACTGTGTGACCAAATATCGGATTTGATTGTTGATGCTTATTTAAGCGATGATCCCTTCGCACGGACAGCTATTGAAACGGTAGCAACAACGAATCGTGTGATTGTGTTGGGAGAGGTGCGCGGTAATCCAAACGTGGCGAAGACACTTGAAGAGAAAATTCGTCAATGTGTGCAGGAAATTGGTTATGAACAGGATGGTTTTCACTATAATCAATTTGTCTTTCAAAATTATATCCATGCTCAATCGGCTGACATTGCACGTGGCGTTGATGCGACACTCAATAAAGACGAAGGGGCGGGTGATCAGGGGATTATGTTTGGGTTTGCGTGCGCGGAAACTGAAACGTTAATGCCGGCACCGATTTATTGGGCACATCGACTCTTGAAAAATCTTGATTATTTGCGGAAAAATGATGCACAGGGGCGCCTTAGGCCTGATGCCAAAAGTCAGGTTACCCTTATTTATGAAGATGGCGTTCCTGTTGGTGTGAAAACAATTGTTTTGTCAACGCAGCATCGCGATGATTTATCGAACGCTGATGTTTGCGATTATGTGGCACCGATGATTTATGCAACATTACCACCCGAATGGATGACGGCAGAAATAGAATTATTTATAAACCCAACAGGTCGTTTTGTTATTGGTGGGCCTGACGGGGATACAGGTCTTACAGGACGTAAGATTATTGTGGATACTTATGGCGGCGTAGCGCCCCATGGTGGTGGTGCTTTCTCTGGGAAAGACCCGACAAAAGTTGATCGATCAGCGGCTTATATGGCGCGATATTTAGCAAAGAATATTGTCGCTTCTGGATTAGCATCACGGTGTCTTTTGCAGGTATCCTATGGTATTGGTATTGCACGTCCGTTGTCCCTTTATGTTGATTTTCAAGGAACAGGGAATGTGCCTGAACAGTATGTAGAACAAGCAATTATGAAGAATTTGCCACTTACACTTGCTGGCATTAAGCAACATTTAGGATTAAATGCACCTATCTATTTGCCGACGGCTAGTTTTGGGCATTTTGGTCGCTTGCCAACGGATGCGGGTTTATTTTCGTGGGAGAAATGTGATTTGGTTGATTTTTTTAAAACGTGTTAAGTGATTTTTAACAAAATAGAGGCACACTAGGGATATATAAAAATCAATGGGAATCGATAATGATGCCGTCTTTCAATCAAATTCTACTTAAAAAATGTTTTATTTTTAGAATAATATCTCTTTGTCTGATGTTAGTGCCAGATGTGTATTTTGCTGAAGCGGCAACAGGAACAGAGAGTGTTTCATCAATCACCACGAGTACGATTGGAACGGAAGGTGCGCCTCCTGTAACGCCAGCACCAGTGCCAGCGGATGTACCACCAGTAACAACATCGCCTGCACCGACAGAAGTAGCGCCAACACCCCCAGTAACGCCAGCACCAGTGCCAGCGGATGCACCACCAGTAACAACATCGCCTGCACTGACAGAAGTAGCGTCAACACCCCCAATAACGCCAGCACCAGTGCCAGCTTTTTCACCAACAAACTCTTTAAATGTATCACCAATACAGTTGCCAAGTGAAGCTGAGCTTGCTGCTAAAAAGGCCAAGGATGAGGCTGATGCAAAAGTAAAAGCAGAAAACGATGAAAAAGTAAAAGCTGACGCTGAAGCTTTTAAGAAAGTACAAAAAGATGCTGATCTTGCTAAAGTAGATGCAGATGTGGCAACAAAAGCATTAAATGAAGCCAATATAGCCTTGGCAAAAGCACAATCAATGCAAGATTTACTAAATGTACAGATTACGGCGATTGCAAAATCACAAGTCGATGCAGCTAAGGCACTTTCTGATGCTAAGAGTGTAGCGGTTGCAGCTAAATCAAAGGCTGATCTTGCAATAAAAACGTATACAGACGCTGGCAATTTTGTGCAAGTGGTTATGCCCACCTATCAAATAAAGGAAAATGCTTTGGCTGCGGATAAATATTGTCAGGCAAAAAGTCCCTGCCCATCAGCTTGTATGCTTTTTAGTGGAAAGTGTCGTGTGGTATGTAGCAAAATTACCCAGCAGGATATTTGTAGTGCCCTCGGTGGTTTTGGTGGTGCATGTTCTTGGTCTAATAATTTGTGTATCAATAGCTAAAATTAGTTAAACCATTTTTCATGTTGCCTAAATTAGTTTCTCTGTCTTGACGAATGGGGATGCCAGTGCCATAGTGTTCTCTCATAGAGTCATTCAATTGTAAATTGATTATTGAGTTGATCTTTGGAATGCTGCGGTGCTCATTTACTTTGGTAAGTTGAGCCTCTTCAATCCTTGATCGCTTTATAATCAAATTACCTTTGAACGGCTCTGTTTTACCAACAGTAAGGACGATAAAATGGCACATTTAAAAGGCTCAAAAACAGAAGAAAATTTAAAAGCAGCATTTGCTGGCGAATCACAAGCGAACCGCCGTTATCTTTATTTCGCACAAAAAGCTGATATTGAAGGTTACAATGATGTGGCAACCGTGTTTCGTTCAACCGCAGAAGGTGAAACGGGGCATGCGCATGGGCATCTTGAATTCTTAGAAGTAGTTGGGGATCCTGCAACAGGATTGCCTATTGGATCAACAGAAAATAATCTAAAAGCAGCGATTGCTGGTGAAACACATGAATACACGGATATGTATCCAAGTATGGCGCGTGCTGCACGTGAAGAGGGTTTTGATGAAGTTGCTGATTGGTTTGAAACCTTGGCAAAAGCTGAAAAATCACATGCGGGTCGTTTCCAAAAAGCGCTTGATCAACTTAATAGCTAGTTATCGCGTGAGAATGAATGGAGGGGATGCATGAAAGAAGGTAGCTTAGAGGCACCAACACGGCATCCCCTTGATTGGGAAAACTCTGATTTTCTAAATAAAGAATTAATTGACAAAGAAATGACGCGTCAGTTTGATGTGTGTCATGGTTGCAGGCGATGTTTTAACTTATGTGGTTCCTTTCCAAAACTGTTTGATCTTGTCGATAATAGCGCAACTGGTGAATTGGATAGTGTTTCAACAGACGAATACGGCGCTGTTGTTGATGACTGTACTTTATGTGATATGTGTTTCTTGACAAAGTGTCCGTATGTGCCTCCTCATGAATTTAATATTGATTTTCCGCATTTGATGCTCCGCTATAAGGCTTATCAATTTTCTGAGAAAGAAGTTCCTTTTACTAAAAAGCAAATTGCCGAAGTTGACCGAAATGCAGCGGTGCTTGGGGCGGTTGCACCTATTGTAAATGTAATGAATGACGTTGGATCGATCGCGCGACCTTTGTTGCAAAAGATTGCGTCTATTGATGCAAAAGCAAGTATACCAACGTTTTCAGGCAAAACGCTAATTCGTCAGATAAAGGACGCGCCCCTTCAGATTAATCCGTTGGGCAAGGCAAACGGCGAGAAAGCTGTGTTATATGCAACATGTTATGGTAATTATAATGAAACACAGATAGGCTTATTGGCGGCCAAAATCCTTGCACATTTTGGCGTTCAAGTTGATGTGCAGTACCCTGGATGCTGCGGAATGCCGCAGTTGGAATTAGGGAATATTCAACGTGTTGCGGACGGTGGTGTACGTATTGCTGATTTTTTTGCCCCTTTTATCAATGATGGGTATACGATTGTATCTCTGATACCATCGTGTTCATTGATGATGAAAAGTGAGTGGCCTTTAATGCACCCTTATCATCAGGCGATTCAACAACTTAAGATGCATACGAAAGACATCTCTGAATATATTGTGTCCCTTATTAATCGATTTGGCCTAACAGGAAGCCTATCATCACTTGGTAGCGATGTGACGCTTCATCTAGCCTGTCATGCACGTGCCCAAAATGTAGGGGCAAAAGCTGCTGAATTGCTCCGTTTGATCCCAGATACAAAGGTAAGTGTCGTGGAGCGTTGTTCAGGGCATGGGGGAACATGGGGAATGATGGTTGATCATTTTGAGCTCGCTCTTACTGTTGGAAAGCCTGTCATTCGTCAAGTGTTGTCAAATAATCATACACTTTTTGCCTCCGAATGCCCGCTTGCGGCTGAACATATTCGTCAAGGAATTGAGCGTCAGCAAAAGATGAATGCACGATCGACGGAACAATCAACAGAAGCAGTTACCGCACCAATTATTTTTCAGAAAATGCATCCTATTGAAATTTTTGCGCGTGCTTTGGGAATTAAATAATGTTTGTGTTATGATTTTACGGCTTCATGAAATGCCACAATACCATCCATCCAGGCTTCGCTTCGAACGTCAGTAAAGCCTATCTCCTTGAGCTCTCTTTCAAGGTTTGAACGAGAAGGAAATTTTCGAATGCTTTCGGCAAGATATTGGTAAGCAGCTTCGTCTTTAGCGACGTGTTTGCCAAGAAATGGTAATACAGAAAAAGAGTAAAGGTCGTATATTTTTTGAAGAGCTTCATGTTCAAGATGACTAAATTCTAAACAATAAAAACGACCACCTGGTTTTAATGCACGAAAGGCTTCACTTAGAGCCTTTGATCGATCGGCAACATTTCGAAGACCAAAACTAATCGTATAGATATCTGCATAGGCATCTGAAATGGGAAGCGCTTCGGCTTGGCCTGCGCACCAATTAATACGATTCACAATCCCTTGATCAATCGCTTTACGGCGCCCTTCATTAAGCATGGATGGTGTTAGATCAATAAGCGTCGTTGTTAATTTTAGAAATGGAAATGTTTTGTGTAGCAAAAGACTAATATCGCCTGTGCCCCCTGCTACATCTAAAATAATGTTATTTTGGTGGAGTTGCATGCGATGAATATAGCTTTTTTTCCATTGTCTATGGAGGCCAAGGCTCATTAAATCATTCATAACATCGTAACGACTGGCAACGCGGCCAAACAAATCTTTAACACGTGAGGCTTTTTCCTGGCGTGGGATTGTCGTAAAACCAAAATCAGTTAAATCAATCATATTCTTATCTTCCCTCATATTGTCATCCTCGGGCTTGTCCTGAGGATCTGTAATGTTTTTAAAGCAAATAATTCAGTATATTTTGCCATGCTTTTGACCTTAATTTAATGTGTCTCTCAGATCGTAGAGATCATCGGATAAAGTCCGAGGGTGATAAAAGTAAGGATCTGAAGATAACAAAAGAAAGAGCTACAGGATGATACAGATAGCAGGTGTTTTAAAAATGGTGATAGATAGAGTGTACTGTTAAAGTGGAAATTTTTCATAGCTACTTTGTTTGTATATGATTTGGAAATGTTCAGCAACACGAACGTTTACGGTCTTTGTTACTTTATTGGGGGATTCAACGGGGATTTGTTGTGGTTTTTCGCCAGATAAAATACGGTTTACTATTTCAGCTGCTTGCCTGCCAATCTCGTACTGATCAGGACCAAGAACAGCAAGTGCTCCTTTATTTAGGCAGTCGATATCACTTACAAATACAGGAATATTATTTTGCGTCGCTATTTTTGTAATGATTTCAAGATGCTGAAGGGCATTATTATCATTATTTACGAACAGCGCATCGGTACCCTTTTTTACTAAATTAAGAATTGCCTTTTCGATGCCTTGCATGTCAGCTGCTTTTTCGGTGTAAATCTTCATGCCAAACATGTCAGATACATCATGCATTCGCTCAATCATGGCAATTGAATTTGATTCATTTGGATTATAAATAATACCTATTTCTTTTAATAGACCTACTGCGTAAGTCTTTCCGCCTCCTCTGATGAATGAGTTGTCAAAGCGCCCCCAACCCATTTTATTTTTTATGCCGTAGCAAATCCATTTTTCAGATTCACAATCCCTGCAATAATATGGAATTTAATGCCATAACGT
>CANLGW010000019.1 GCA_947490395.1 Alphaproteobacteria bacterium | reverse complement strand
TAAAAAAGCAAAAAATGAAGAGCAAACAGAGAGGGAAATTTGTGATGTATCGGAGGCTAAAATGGAGTAAGATTACGCAGTAACCTTGGACTCCTTTTTGTGTCAAAAGTAATTGTCACTGGGTGTCAAAGTAATTGTCGTTACACACTAGGCCCGCTCAATAGCAATCTTTTGAGAAAACGTATAAGCACACTTGTTCAGCACAATAAAATACGCGAACCTGCGCAAACAAAAGATAAAAATCCATCCGTTGAACTTGCTTTCATGGCTTTTTATGATGAACTCACAGGCCTTCCTAACCGAAAGCTATTTTTCAGTCGACTAGAAGAGGGTATCAAATCGCATGCACTTGATACACATTTCCTAGCATTGCTTTATATTGACCTTGACGGTTTTAAATCCATTAATGATACCTATACACATAAAGCAGGTGATTGGCTCCTCCAACAAGTTGCGATGCGCCTTAGAAATTGTGTTAAACGAAGCGATACCGTTGCCCGTATGGGTGGCGATGAATTTAGTGTTCTAATTAATAATATTAATGAAACAGGTGTTGTATCCAATATTGCCCAACGAATTCTCTACAATTTATCCGCTCCGTTTTTTTATAATGGCAAGCAACTTAAAATCCATTCAAGCATTGGTATTGCTCTTTATCCACATAATGCAAGTAGCAGTCATGAATTGCTAGATCGCGCCGATCAAACAATGTATATTGTCAAACAAATGGGCAAAGGTAATTACCGTTTTTATTCAGATATCAGCCACACCATTGAAAACAACATACGACGCAGTTAAATAGCGTGCGTGGAACGCTGTAAATATTCTGTTCTACGGAACCATGTGATATTCACGTTCATTCTATTCGGTTTTTAAAAGCATGTGTGACGGCTTATAGCGTTCATCATGTTTTGCAAGCAAACGATCAGCTTTAAATAAGGGTGTTACTGAATCGTTAGACAAAATCATGCCTTCCGCAATAACCCCTTGTTTCTCTCTAAATAGCTCAGGAGTAATTCCCTCATATTGAACAGAAATATGATGAATATCATCCGTTATAAGAAATTGTACCATTAATCCATTACGCTGAAGACTACCTGTCTTTACAAGTCCCCCCAAACGAAAACGTTTTCCCATTTGCGTTGGGTGATCCTTTAAGTAAGCCATGAATTCAGAAGGTGTCACGAAATACACCATATTTTCACGAAACGTTGTTGTTAGCCACAAAGTAATTCCACTTACCATCAACAAAACGGCAAACACATAAACAAACCGTTCAGATCGTTTTGTCATGCCAGCAGACAATCATCAAATAAAGAATTAATAACAAAATAGCTGTAATACTATAAGCGCTCCAAACATAACTCATACAGCGGCACTTTCCTTCAATAATTGCTCAAAACGGTAGGTTCCTAAATAAACAGCATATACAGCAAAAGCCAGAGTCATAACCCATAATGGCCATGCCATTGATGAATCAATGGCGGATGTTTTTGAAAAGATACGAATGGTCGCTGGCTGATGCAGCGTATACCACCAATCAACCGATCCTTTTATAATGGGGATATTAACAAAACCAATTACGGCTAAAAATGATGCAGGCACTAGTCTTTTCAATACATGTGTTTGGCTTAAATGAATGTAACCAAGATACAAAAGAAAAAGAATAAACATCGAGGTTAGACGAGCATCCCACACCCAAAACGTTCCCCATGTTGGTTTTCCCCAAATACTTCCTGTCATGAGGCTTATTAAGCAATACCCTAACCCAATTGGTGCTATTGATTTTGCAATTAAAAAGCATTGTGGTATACGCGTAATTAATCCGAGTGCTGAAAAAAAGGCGACGCATGAATAAAGTGAAAGCGCTCCCCAAGAAGCTGGCACATGAACATACAAAATGCGGGCAAGATCACCTTGTTGATAGTCAGAGGGGACAACATAAAGCCCTCCAAAACATCCCAAAACAAACAAAATAGGGAAAAGTATTTTTGTGTAACGACGGAGAGAAAAGGCAAAATCAAGCAACTGTTTAGGCTTCAAAAAAGTATACAAATGCGTGCCCATCTTTCCTATCTCTTTTTTAGATACGTATTAATGATTTCACGTCAGCCCGCGCCGCACGATCTGTTTCATACACGCCTGTGAAATGGGACGTAACAAGTATCGCACCAGCTTTATTAACACCACGCCCCATCATACAATGGTGGGCTGCAGAAATATAGACAGCAACACCATGAGGTTGCAATACTTCCTGAATAACAGTGGCAATTTCAGCCGTCATATTTTCTTGAATTTGAAGACGACGAGCAAAAGCATCAACGACACGCGCTAACTTGCTAATACCAACAACTTTTTTATTTGGCCAATACGCCACGTGTACTACCCCTTCAATGGGTGCCATATGGTGTTCGCAATGCGAATAAAATGGAATATCACGAAGCAAAACAACATCTGAATAACCAGATACCTCTGAAAAAGTTCGTTGAAGAAAACCACGTGGATCCTCTTTATAACCGCTATAATACTCTTCATAAGCTTTTATAACACGTTTGGGAGTATCACTCAGCCCTTCTCGGGTTAAGTCATCTCCGGCATATGCCAACAAAATACGAACAGCTTCCTCAGCTTCCGTACGCGACGGTTTTGCAGAAATCGCCAAATCAGATTTTTTTAAATGATGCATTAATTAATACTTGAATTTGCAAAATGACTATCAAGTGAAAATTCAGGTATTTTCACACGCATAAGATCTCCTTCAGGTGTTTCCATTTCATAATACCCAAGCATAAAACCTGAAGGCGTCGACAAGGGAGTACCACTTGTATATTCAAAAAATTCACCAGGATTTAAAACAGGTTGTTCACCAACCACACCTTCTCCTGACACTTCACTAATGCGCCCATGAGCATCCGTAATACGCCAATAACGATTAATGAGTTGATAAGGAACATCACCTTGATTTTTGATCTGGACATGATAACTCCACATAAATTGTGATTTTTCGACAAAAGAATGTGATTGCAAAAAATACGGCTGAACCGTCACGCAAATATCACCTGTGATAGAGGTATATGTAAATTGCTTCATATTCATTGTATTTTTATTACAAAATCCCGTGAAATCTATTACTTATTTAGCACGAATAATTTAACACTGTCAAACCAAGATAAAAAGGAACGATCCAATAAAATGGGGGCATCGCCCCCCGTATCTTTAAATTTCATCCGAATCATCATTCAATACATCAGGAATATCATCAAGATCTTCACCAAGTTCATCCGTATCTTCAATTAAATCACCACCAAGATCACCACCCAAATCAACACCAAGATCGAGATCCACACCAACATCATCAAGTGCAAGCAAATCTTTTGTCACATCAATAACAGCTGCTTTTCCACGACGTCCACGTGTAGTTGTCTGTAGCTCAAAAACAGTACCACACTTTGGGCATGCAGCCGATGCTTTTTGCATATCATAAAAACGGGCACCACAGCTAAGACATGTACGCTTCGCACCCCATTCAAGTTTAACCATATTTCTTAATCCTTTTTATCAATCTAAATTCTTTTCTACTCTTGTAACTAATTTTTCAGAAAATCGCAATCAAAACTCAATCATTGCCTACATTTAATCGTCTATTACACATCAAGATTAACCACATTCAACGCATTTTCTTGAATAAATTTACGGCGAGGCTCAACCACATCACCCATCAACGTTGAAAAAACGGCTTCAGCTTCTTCTGCATGACTCAATTTTACTTGTAAAAGCGTACGACATTGCGGATCGAGTGTTGTCTCCCAAAGCTGCTCAGGGTTCATTTCACCCAAACCCTTATAACGGTTAATGGCAATACCACGACGACCTACTTCTAACAACAATGCAGCTAATGCCGATGGGCCATAAATAACATGTTGCTTTATATCTCCGCGATGCGTCATTTCTACGGTAACAATCCCATCAAATACATTACCAATCACTTGTTTTAAGCTGGCAAGAGAGCGTGCTGCTGGCAAATCAAACAATGACACATCCGCAATCCATGATTCACTAACCCCTAAATGCATACGATGGAAAGTAATATTCGATGGATTACGCTCAAATGTCCATTTAGCATTTGTTGTTTCTTGCTTTTCAATATAACTTAATAAATGTTGATCGTTACTTTCTGCAAAATCATTGAAATACCCATGGATCAAAAGACCTTCTAAAATCCCAATGTGCCCCATACGCGTAGATAAAGATTTCAATAAACGCTGTGCCTTAAGAGCTACATCAGCTAATTTGCGCAAATCAGCACCAACCATAGCTTCACCATTTTCTTGAACAAGCCGGGCATCCGCCGATGCCGTATCAAGTAAATATTTATCCATCGCTGTTTCGTCTTTTAAGTAAACCTCAGACTGCCCACGCTTCACTCGATAAAGTGGCGGTTGAGCTATATATAAATACCCATTTTCAATCAACGGTTTCATATGCCTGTAAAAGAACGTTAACAACAATGTTCGAATGTGGCTACCGTCTACGTCCGCGTCGGTCATGATAACAATTTTATGATAACGCACTTTATCGGGCGAAAATTCTTCTTGTCCAATGCCAGTACCAAGCGCTGTAATCAACGTGCCAATTTCAGCAGACGCAATCATTTTATCGAAACGCGCACGCTCCACGTTTAAAATTTTACCCTTAATTGGCAAAATAGCCTGAAATTTGCTATCACGGGCTTGTTTTGCAGATCCACCTGCCGAATCCCCCTCAACGATGAAAATTTCACTTGCCGAAGGATCGCGTTCACGGCAATCAGCCAATTTACCTGGCAAGCATGCCATATCCAGAGCCCCCTTACGGCGTGTGAGCTCACGCGCACGACGCGCCGCTTCACGGGCAGCAGCAGCCTCAAAAACCTTAGACACAATAGCTTTTGCATCAGCAGGATTTTCCTCTAGCCATTGACTCAATACCTGACTTACTACCGACTCAACAACAGTTCTAACTTCCGAAGAAACAAGTTTATCTTTTGTTTGCGATGAAAACTTTGGATCAGGCACTTTTACAGAAAGCACACATACCAGACCTTCACGCGCATCTTCACCTGTTAAAGTAACTTTAGAATCCTTTTTGTTATTCTTCGCACTTTCAGCCAAGAATTGCGTCATCGTTCGTGTAAGTGCACCTCTAAAACCTGCTAAATGGGTACCACCATCACGTTGTGGAATATTATTTGTAAAACAAAGCATCGTTTCATGATAGCTATCCGTCCATTCCATTGCCATTTCAACGGTAATACCATCTGTTGTTTGCTGCAATTTAATAGGCTTTGAATGCAACATTGTTTTACCTTTTTCAAGGTACTTAACAAACTCAACAAGCCCACCTTCGTAATGTAGAACCGTATGATACAACGAATCAGGGCGTTCATCACTCAACTCAATGTAAACACCCGAATTTAAAAACGCCAATTCACGCAAGCGATGTTCAATAGTTGCACGATCAAAATCAATAAAGCTAAATGTTTCTTTTGATGGGAAAAAGCGCACACATGTTCCCTTATTCCCATTTGCATCCCCAACAATGGCAAGCGGTGCATCAGGCACGCCATGACGAAAACGCATCGCATGCATTTTACCATCACGAAAAATTTCAAGATCCAACCATTCAGACAAAGCGTTTACAACCGATACACCCACACCATGCAAACCGCCTGACACTTTATACGAATTCTGGTCAAATTTACCACCTGCATGAAGCTGTGTCATGATTACTTCTGCCGCAGACACGCCCATTTCTTCATGAATTCCCGTTGGAATCCCACGCCCATTATCACGTACAGAAACGGCGCCATCTACCTCAATAGTAACAACAATTTTATCACAATGACCGGCCAATGCTTCGTCAATCGCGTTATCAACAACTTCATAAACAAGATGATGAAGACCTGTTCCATCGTCCGTATCACCAATATACATGCCTGGACGTTTACGAACGGCATCGAGACCCTTTAGAACTTTAATTGAATCAGCATTATAAGCTGGAGCAGTTTGCGTCATAACGCATATTATCCTTTCTGAATAAAAGATGGAGCCACATGAAAAAAAGAAGAGCACCCGTGAAGTGGTTCAAACAATACTTTGTCTGTACCCGTCATCAACGCCTGAAAATATCCCTTATTTGTTTTTGCTTCATATAACATTCGAATCTGTTCGAATAGTACCACACGATGGTGAAAATCGAAATGAGAAACACACTCATCAAACAACATTACAATTAATTTATCGTCCCATTCGAGACGATTTTTGAGAAAAGCAAAGACAAGTCCCATTAAAAGAATTTTTTGCTCACCTGTGGAGCATGTTTCTCCCGCCCCTTTTTCAGGGTGCACTACACCAAAATCACTCCGATGCACGCCAATATGTGTCATATGAGTTTCACGGTCACGCACACGACTAAGACGCCACTGAATCATCAGCCATTCTTCCCATTCAAGAGCCTTTTTCTGCATCAGATAAGGTTCAATGTCCCCTATATGCACACATGTAAATTTTGGGAAAAGAGGTGATAATTCGTGCACACTTACTTCAAGGCGTCCTAAAAGATCCTGACGAGCAAAGGCAATCGCAACTGCAAGCTCAGCCATTTTGTGTTCAAGCGCACTCAACCAACGGTCATCATTTGTTTTGAAAAGCAACGCCAAACGTTCCTTAACCACCACATCGTAATCCAGCAATCGCTGCGCATGTAAGGGGTCATAGGCAAACACCATACGATCAAGGAAACGACGACGTGCCTTACTAGAATCAATAAACAGACGATCCTGATCGGGTGTTAACCAATGAATTGACAGCCATTCACTAAACGCTGTTGTACTGCGCACAGGTTCACCTTGAATTTTATTCAGCCGTTTATCACCCACTAAGGTTGATGTAAAACGCACATCCCCATCCAACACAAGGCTAGCCGACCATGGATCCGATTGATCAAACGCTGACAAAGAAGACAGCTTTGCCCCTCGCATACCACGCCCAGGTGTAAACAGAGAAATCGCCTCAAGAATATTCGTCTTCCCTGCCCCATTATCACCGAATAAAACAATCGGCTCAGGCGGAAAAACAAGATCAACAAAAGCATGGTTTCGAAAATGCTTAAGTGTTAACTGAGATAAATACACACATAAACCCTTGAATCACTCGATCGACCTACTGACTTATACGTGCATTGGCATCAAAATAAATTGCATATGCGGATTACCAACAGGACGAATCAAAATCGATGAATCCGCATCCATCAATAACATTTCCATTTCTTCGGTGTTAATTTGCTGGGCAACTTCCATCAAGTAGCGCACATTAAAACAAACCTCGACTGCCTCTGTGTAAGAAAAATCAACATCAATTTCTTCACGTGCACTACCAAATTCCTGACTAACAGCTGAAATAACGGCTTGGTTATCAACAGCATTTAAACGAATAGCACGGATTTTTTCATTCGATACAACAGTTCCCACACGATCAATGCTTTCAGCAAATGACTTAGTTGATACAATGAGTGATTTATCGTTTTCAACGAGAATCGCTTCATGATAATCAGGGAACTGTCCATCAATTAAACGTGCGGTTAATACAGCCTCATACCCAAACGCCTGAATATGGAATTCAACACGTGATGCAGAAAGCCCCATGGTAACTGGTGCTGCTGCATCATCAAGTAATTTTCGAATTTCTTGTACCGTTTTACGAGCAACAATAACTGAAGGCATATCTTTTGCTCCTTCAGGTGCTTCACATTCAATACAGGCAAGGCGGTGCATATCTGTGGCAACAGCTCTTAAATAGGACGTTTCATCTGCTTCATGGTAATGAAAATGAATACCATTCAAATTATAACGGGTTTCTTCCATTGCCATACAAAAACGCGTGGCATCGATCAAATGACTAAGAACAGGAGCTGGCAAGGTAAAACGATGAGTAATTTCACTTTGCACCAACTGCGGGAAGTCTTCAACTGGTAAACATCCCATTTCAAAGCGGGATCGCCCTGACACGATTAAAAGACGAGATCCATCCTCGCTTGAGCTAAGATCAATAACCGTCTTATCACTCAGCTTTTTAACAATATCATGTAAGAGTTGAGCCGAAACACAGACTTCCCCTGGCGCTGAAATTTCGACAGGAACGCGTTCAATCAATCCCATATCCATATCAGTTGCTGTAATGGACAGATACCCATCATTTGCCTGTAAAAGCACATTACTTAGAATTGGAACTGTTGATTTTTTCTCAACAACACTTTGCCCATGAGAGAGTATTTTTAAAAAGACCGTTTTTTCAACCGAAATGTGCATACAAAAATTCCATACAAATATGAGGATTTAATAATAAGAGTACCCCTTTCATACCACAGATGAAGGGGGAATTTAAACAACAGAAATTAAGAAAACGACTTAATCAAAAATCATTTTTTCAAACGATCGCCGTTAATCGTGCACAATTGCAGAAAACATTCGACAAATACCAGAATCAACGGCTCCTTGAGAATAGGTAATGCCTTGCTGGGAAGGATCTAAAGGCACTTCTTTCACTTCAGGGGAAAAATGCACGATGATCGGTGTATGCAATTCTTTTAATTTAGAAACAGCTAAATCGATTTTTTCTCTGTTTTCTATATTTTCTATCTCTGCCTCTGAACAATCGAAAATGCATGTATCATCAATTGGTTCATTTTTTACGAACGCTTTTCGGTCTGCTTTCAAAGGACTCATGACAGCAATCGGATTTACTCCTTCAATGTCATCGAGTTTAAGATGCGCTTTTGCATCAATCCCACCTAATGTATAAAGCTTTTCATATGCTTTTTGAGAAGCACTTGTTGAACTGTACACAATCATAACTGGCTTACCTGAAACACAATGGTTTTGATAAACGCATTCTAGGTATGGAAATAGTAATACTACTCCCCCTCGTTAATATAATCTCTACCAAGTTTTTTTGGACATCAATTTCAAGTAGTGCGTTTCCAAATGCATCATATAAACTACTATCAATACCCCTTAAATTTGTTACAACTTTTGCATAAATGCACAATGGGGATAATAATGTTTGTTTGTAATACCTGTAGCTGCTTTCATTAAAGGACTCTTTTCAAGAGAAAGCATATAAACATTACGAATAAATACATCTTCAGATGAGGCTGCTATTCTTGAGGGTGATTCCATCATAAAAACAGAAACATTTTTATCTTCAGCACGCGCAGTTAAAGCATGCGCAGCAGAGGGCACCTTTGTTTCCTCTCCACCAGTGTAATTACTTGTTGAAATCCCTAGATCTGCCAAGCCACCTTCTATTTCTGCGGTACTCCGTATTAATTTTGCCTGTTTTCTTTCTTCACGGGCACGGGCACGTTCTTCAAGCAACACGCGTTCGCGTTCCGCATCAGCCAAATATGCTTTTGATTTTTCAAAAACTTTTCGCAGCAGTAAATGTACTGATATTTTTGTAATATCATCATGACTTCCATTGTATATTGTGTGGCAGTTGTTCACGAATCCTACAAATACGTCATTAGATGCTTCTAACGCTCGTGTTTCCTCATACAGTTGATTAAACGAATCAGGCGTATATTTAGTAATATCTTCAGAATCTACCCCTACTACAAAATCTAAACGACTACGTATCAGTAAATTGTCACTATCAACATCCCCCCATGCTCGTACAAAAAAAAAGAGTGGCTGCGCGATCTAATTTTTCAAAATCACAGCAATATACTGAAACAGTGCTCAACAATAAAGAGATGAAAAATAATTTTAGAGTAGTTTTGAAGATCATCATTTTATTCTCCTTAATTTCATTTCTAGAAGGGAGAATAGCGCATCTATTGCATATTACCTTTTCCAAACAACCAATTCTTAAGCAGAATTAGCGACCAGAATCCAGCTGAATTTTTTTCTTATTTTCTCAATCCATGCCTAATAACACCCTACACAGCATGTAAAAATGCCAATGGTACATGTTGCTTTTGTAAATTTTCAAACAAACGCCTGTTAAATTCAGGTACGAAATTTCTACGGGGGTCTGGATGTAGGGGGATCTTTACTGAAATAACAACCCCTGTTTCTTTCATCGTTTTAATTCCTATGGGTGTTAAATCCCCCTGAATATAGGATGAGAACATCACATCCTCCTTCATGGATTCATACGTTTCATTAAGGGCTATTTGAATCGTTGCCATTGACGCTACGGGCTCAACAACAAATTCAATGACAGCAACCGAAAAATCGCGCGAGCAATTAATCAGCATTGAAATCTCGGAAAAAGGGATTGTTTGCAACTCTCCTGTAAAGTGCCTTAACAATAATGAACGAAGGGACATTGATTCAACAGTCCCAACACTATTTCCCACAGTCACCACATCACCAACAGACACATTTCCTTCAAATAACGTCAAAATACCATTAATTAAATCTTTCACAAGGGTTTGCGAACCAATGGAGAAAGCCAAACCGACGACACTAAAGCTTAGAATGATGGGTGTGATATTAACACCAATTTCGCTCAACACAATAAGCGACGTCAAAATCGTAAGTGCCCAATGAAAAATGGATCGAATAATCGGCGCAACCGTCTTCATAAGAGCCGCTGTTTCTGTCCCTGTTCGATTCGAAACTTTTTGGAAAAGTTTTAGCTTTTTTACATATTTTTGAATAGCAGCATTGCTGACTTTCCACAAAAATATCGCAAATGAAATAATAAACAGAATACGCAATATTTTAACTAACAAATTATGCCAGCTAATTTTAGAGAAATAGTGGGGCAATTCTTCAGGGGCAAACGCATTCTTAAAAAAATCTTTTGCGGCATTACTCGGGCTTGTGAATTCCCCTTGGGACTGATAAGGTGCCACAGGAATAGGCTTATAAGCCTCATTTATCTTATTCCCATCAACTGGCTTAGCTAATTCAGCATCTTTATCGTCAATGGTTGCAACCTTAACAATCTGATTAAGCTTATCAATAACTTGATTAGCAGCATATGCGTGACTACCGAATATAATCATTAAAATAATAAAGCGCACTATTGTATGATTTATCACACTTTTTAAACCACATATCATATTTACTATCCTCAGATTTGAATCATTACCTATAATAACGTCCCCTCATCATCTGTCGATCGTAAAACGTCTTTCACTTTTTGTGCAAGATCTTTAAGCGTAAACGGTTTTTGCAAAAAATGAATATGCGCATTATGTCCAAGATTCTTTCTAAACGTATCTTCCGTATAACCTGATATAAAAATCGTCTTCATAGTAGGATAAATATCACGAATTTTCTTACATAAAGTAGGTCCATCCATACGTGGCATAACAACATCGGTTACAAGCAAATCAAATTTATTTCCTGCCTGTACCAATTCTAATGCTTTATCACCATTCTCAGCTTCAATAACCTTATACCCTTTATCGCGCAATGCACGCCCACTGAATAGGCGAACTGCATCCTCATCTTCAACTAGTAAGATTGTTTCACTGCCCGTTAGATCTCCTGCAAGTGGCTCCACATGAGGCAATTGGACTTGTTCAGCACCACTATAACGCGGCAAGAAAATTTTAAATACAGTTCCCTTATCAATTTCACTATCAACGCCGACAAAACCACCTGTTTGCTTTACAATACCGTAAACAGTCGACAAACCGAGACCAGTCCCTGCCCCGACTTCCTTTGTTGAGAAAAATGGTTCAAAAATACGTTCCACCGTTTCCGCGTCAATACCATGCCCTGTATCCACAACCTCAATTAATACATAATCACCAATCGGCATTGAATCATGACCAAGTTGTTCACACACCTTATTTTGATATTGCCCAGTGCGAATAATTAAATCACCGCCATGTTCACTCATCGCATCACGCGCATTAACTGCAAGGTTAATAATCACTTGCTCTAACTGACTTGCATCAACCATAACAGGCCATAAATCACGTCCATGAATCATCTGTAAATTAATACGTGCCCCAATCAAACGGCGCAAAAGCGCCGATAACTCAGCAAGTGTATCCGTAATATTAATAACTTTTGGTTGTAAATTTTGCTGACGCGAAAATGCCAATAATTGACGCACTAAATTTGCCGCACGATTCGCATTTTGTTTAATCTGAATAATATCCGTATACGATGGATCATTTGGCATGTAGCGTTGCAACAACAAATCACAAAAACCAATCATGGCCGTCAACAAGTTATTAAAGTCATGGGCTATACCACCAGCCAACTGACCAACGGCTTGCATTTTTTGTGATTGAATAAACTGTTGTTCCAATCGCTTTTGCTCTGACGTATCAATAAATTGAACAATAGCAGGGCTATCACTTGTAAGGCCAAGCGAATTCTTAATAACCCGCACATAAGCTGTTGAATGAGTTTTTCCGCTTTTAAAACGTACATCAAAGGGCACAATAGCACCATCTGAATCCCGTGCACGCGCAACTTTTCGTGTAATTTCATCAATATGTGTGGCATCAATAAGGTTATAAAAATTCGAACCAATATAAGATGACTCTAATTCAGAGAAGACTGAATCCCCTAACAACGATGCAAAGGCAGGGTTTGCTGCTGAAATAATCCCTTTTGACTCAATCACAATTGATGGTATGGGAGCATGTATAAAGGTTGCCTGATTTGAAGCGGCGGCTGTATCAACACTTTCAAAATTCATTGATGCGTCTAATTTACAGATAAAACTTGCTTGCAGCCGTTGATTTGTATCTGTTGGTGGAAACCAAATCGCCTTAAAGGAGGGATTTTTGTGGGGTTTTACCGTAATAAGTGTGACATGCCCATTGTGTTCAGCAGGAAAATCAATAAAATCAGACAACGGACGCCCTAATACGCGCTCTTTTGTTTGTGAAATCCACTGCGTAAATGTTTCATTCAACCCCACCAGATGATTTGTTTTATTGAGGTACACAATACCAAAAGGGGCTGAATCAATGAATTGCTCAATTTGCCTATAATTCTGACGGGACTGATCATATCCATCCAGGTACATCGTTACATCCGTTAGAGTTACTGACACCAAATGACGACCATTCATCTGAAGAGGATCAAGTGGCGATACATGCGCAAGCCAACGACGTTTCTGCTGACCAAGACCATTACCACCGCCCTCAAGCAAGCAAACACCTTTTTGACATTCAGTAACCCATTGCTTAAATTGATTCGCCTCTGATGTTGGGGCAACACGCAACATCAATTTCCGTAAGAACTCATGTTTATGAGGATAAGCATGCGGATGCGTTGTAAAAACAGTGCCTCCATTTTCATCAAATACAATCACTTCATGGCTATGACCAAGCGCAATTGCTGTCGTTCTAACCAAATGCGTTTGCTTCATTAAACGTGTTAATAAACGACGATCATTATGAATAAGAATGGCTACAAAAAACCCTGCACAAATCATACCAGACGTCATAAGCCATAAAATCCAAGTATGTTCAGTCATGCGCAAGGCACAATAAAACCCACTACCAATCAGCGCCAGCCAAAAAAACGCTAAAATAATAAAAGCAATTTTGGTAATATTTGTATTCATAAAATTTAACTAACCATTCAATGTTCGAGGGCTCAAAGAAGCGTACACCACGCATATGCACACTTTACGTACTACGATAACAAGCAATGCACATTTAACAAAGAAGAAAATTAATGAAATATTTACCTGCCTGAAAGATGCCTAAAATCTATTTATTAAGTTCAATCTCACATCCGATAGAGGCATATGAGTAAAATCTATTTATCTTGTATTTAAGGGGTTAAAATGTTATTTTAAAATGGAATAAAAAATAGGGGTTATGTGTTATGAAACTTTTTTCAATGGTTGTTTTAGGTACGTTTATCCTTCATCTCAATTTTTGTCAGGCTAAAGATGAAGTCGAAACTACATCAAATGGCACTTCATCGCCTGCCTCTGTTACAAGAAGCCCAAGCAAAGAACTTGAAGATGCTCGTTACGCCTCTGAACAAACGTTAACCCAATCCAGCAGTGATGCCTTCGTATTACTTGATAATAAATACCTAACAATGCTCATCAAAACAAATAATGCAAGTGAATTAATATCTGCCTATGAACGATATGAAAGTAGGGATCCTGATGAAATTGCAAGAACATTCTACCCTGAAACGTACCTTCAAACGCATTACCGTTTTTCATTTGATCAATTAAATGAGTCCGCAAAATTATGTATATTAATTGCTGCACGACATAATCACCTAATCGCACGACGCATTATCGCAGGATCTCTTTCATTTTCTGAAGAAGATAGCGCACGGGAATTAAAATTACGGGGCGAATCTCCCGCGCAAACAGATGAAGAGATAATTGCGCATCATTTAGAAACCCCATTTTTCAATCTAACACGAATTAACAGGCAGTACCTCTTTTCTGAAAAGGGCAAGCAATACATTCATAGCTTATTCGAAAGTAGAAAAAGTCAAAGAAATCCATTTGTTCTCTATAATTTGGGGAAATTATTTGTGCTCACGGGTGACACAAGACGGGCATTTGATTGTTACTATTGTGCTGGACAAAATTTAGGTATGCCTGATGGGTACGTTGAGGCGGCACAACTTATCCTGAAAAATCCTAGCATGGATATGTCATTTCCAGATATTGATCTTACGGGAACAATAGAAGAAAAAATTGAAAGACTCGCAAAAATGGCAGGGGATGAAGGTTTATGGTACCTTGCAGATTGTTATCGCTATGGCCAATTACCACGAGAACATGCGAAAAAATATATGGAACATTATGTGAATATATCTCAAAAAGAAGAGGAATCTTTTTATTGCAGACAATTTACAGCAATGCATAGAAGCATTGGCGATTCAAATCGTGATTCATCAATGAAAGCTAACAGTTATAAAAACGCTATTAATGGTCTACTTTCATCATTAAATATGGGGGATATTTTTGTCATCCCAATGATTGAAGAAATTATGAATAAATTACAACAACTAGATCCAAAGGCATATAAAGAATCACTTGATTTTATCGAAGTAATCAAGCACGTTAACTCTCAGAAACAATTTTATGAAGAGATTCGTGCTAAACTTCAAGAAACAAACAACAAACTAACCGTCGCTTTGTTGGCGATTTATGCATAATTCATATATTTTTCGTTTCTTATTAATTTTATTTTTATGTAGTTCGTACCTTTTTGCATCTGCTAGTTCTGAAAGGAAGAGAGCTAAGCTCAATACCGAATCATCCGCACCTGAAATAGTAGATAACAGCGTATCGCTTAATTTTGCAAATGTGGGGCAAGGAAACGGTATATTTATTATCAATAACGACAATCAAAAATTACTTATTATTGATGCAGGATCATCTACCAGGCCAGCGTGGGTAGAAGCAGATGACAGTACGGCAACAGATACGATCGCAGCACAGCTTTCTTCATTATTTATCGTTAAACCTACAAAAGACCATACACAATCAAGATGTCGAAATATTATCATTATCGTTTCACATCCTGATCAAGATCATATTAACGTATTAAATAGTATGTTTGAACAAGGTCACTTAGACCTATCAAAAATTGAACATGTTTATTTAGGCGGAAATATATTGGATTATATTTCAAGGGATGCGAAAGAATTGATAGGACACCTGCTCACTATGGCTGATTTAAGTTCAAAAATAACCATTCTTTCACATAACATTCCTGCTAATCGGATCCTCCCCTTATTAAATTTTATAAACAGAAATGTTTTATCATTTGCTGATAAAGATAAAACAGAGCCACAAAAAAAGAATATTTTGCAAAATGCAATCATAAGTAAAATGAGAGATATAGGAATTAATAACTCCATCCCCTTTATGCAGCATATCAAAATAGAGGGCTTCTTTGATGAAACCCAAGGGAATTATTTGGAATTTTTAGCAACCAATGCTTACCATCCCCAATCATATGATTGCAATGAAAATAATTTTTCAACATGTGCAGCACGTACCATACCATTTGGTGAATTAGAGGATGGCTCCAACGAAGGGGATTCAACCAATGGTAACAGTGCTGTTGTGCGAATGGATATACGTGGGAAAAACTATATATTCACAGGCGATGCAAATGGTCACACAACAGATCGCATTATTTTAAAAGAGCAAGAAATAAGAAAACTATGGGCACATCTTTTGCTTGCAAATCATCATGGCGCTGACACACATGGCACGAACGCCCCTTCATGGGCACTTGCAACGAGACCCGCATACGTTGTCTTTAGCGCTGGTTTTAATAATAGATACTATCATCCGCGTTTTCAGGCTTTTTATAATTATTTAATGCTTCCTAGTATTAGGCATAGTATAACCAAACCACATACGGTTATTTTTCAAAACCCAGTTATAATTGGAGCTAACTTAGCATCGAAACAGTTTGCCCCCTTTGACAAAGTTCAGTCTATTTTAGAGCCGTTGATCGAGAATATGCACACTCATCCAGCTGCTATGGTATCTGATCAAATAGAAATTGATTCTACAGAAATAACAACACCCCCTGATATTACATTAAATGATTTACAACCAATAAGTGACGTAGAAGCCCTACGTCATGAAAGTAGCGCACATGAAAAAAGTGCCTCTCATTCTAGCAAAATGAGTTCTGATAAATCGGCGCCTGGCGGAGGAAAAAGAGAATCTTCTCATGCAAAAGCGGTTGAAAAAGCTGTCCCCACTGATGATCTGGACGTAACTCCAGGTGCACCATGGATTGCCGCTATGACAACCAAAAGAATATACACAACATCAACACCTCCTTCAGGCGAAAATGCGCTTTCTTTTAATATAAATGGTGACGATGGTGAAATTGTAGAACCATGATTGGCAAAACCTATTTAAACGCCTTTTTCTTCCTCATTATTTTTATCTGTACGATTTATATCAAAATCACCTACAATACATTATCATTTAATGCTGAGTAACCATCCACATGATTTCCCTTTCAGATTGCGCGAATGCGCTCCGATTTCTTTCTATTGATGCTGTTGAGGCAGCCAAATCAGGACACCCTGGGATGCCCATGGGCATGGCCGATGTTATAACTGTTCTATTTCATGAATTTTTGACATTTAATCCAGCCGACCCTAGTTGGGCAAATCGTGACCGTTTTGTATTATCCGCAGGGCACGGATCAATGTTACTCTATAGTGTTCTCCATATGTGCGGCTACCCCAATATAACGCTTGATGAAATTAAAAACTTTAGGCAATGGAATAGTCTAACGCCTGGCCACCCTGAATATGGCCATACCCCTGGTATTGAGACAACGACAGGCCCACTCGGACAAGGAATTGCAACGGCTGTTGGCCTTGCTCTTGGTGAATCAATGATGGCGGCTCGCCTTGGTAATGACATTATTAACCATAAAACATATGTCGTTTGTGGGGATGGTGATTTAATGGAAGGCATCAGTCAAGAGGCCATATCCCTTGCTGGACATCTCGCATTAAAAAACCTCATCGTCCTATTTGATGATAATGGCATTACAATTGATGGAAAAACATCTCTATCAACAAATGATGATCCATTCATGCGCTTCACAGCCTCTGGCTGGTGCATAAAAGCTGTTGATGGGCACGATATAAATGATATCCGTCAGGCTTTAGCATGGGCACAAACAAATGATGCACCGACACTCCTCGCATGCAAGACAATTATTGGGTTTGGCGCGCCAACAAAAGCGGGCACATCATCATGCCACGGTAGCCCACTTGGTATGGATGAAATTGCACGAACACGCGAAGCCCTCAAATGGCCACACGTGCCATTTGACATACCTGCTCCGATCTGTGAAATCTGGTCAACTACAGCTAATCGTCACGCAGCGACCTATCAGCAATGGCAACAGAACGTTCGTCAATTGCCAATTGACAAACAGATCTTACTCGAACCACAAAATCAAATGCCTCGTGCAGATCTGTTCATCGCAATAAAGCAACAGTTTTTAAATGAAAAGCCAACACAAGCCACCCGTGTTTTATCACAGCGTGTGCTCGATATTCTCGTGCCTGAAATGCCGCTTCTCATCGGCGGATCGGCGGATCTAACCGCATCAAATAACACACAAACAAAAGCTCATACCACAATTGACGGCACACATAAAGATGGTAACTATATCAATTACGGCATTCGTGAACATGCCATGGCAGCCGCTATGAATGGACTATGCCTATATGGATTTAGACCTTATGGTGGTACATTCTTGGTTTTCAGTGATTATTTTAGACCGAGCCTTCGCCTAGCTGCACTTATGAAGCAACCTGTTATATATGTACTAACCCATGATTCCATCGGGCTTGGCGAAGATGGTCCAACCCATCAACCCATAGAACATTTAGCCGCCCTTCGATGCATACCAAATGTAAATATATTTCGCCCAGCTGATGGTATTGAAACGGCTGAATGCTGGGAATTGGCATTAACGAATAGAGAAACACCCAGCATTCTCGCCCTCACCCGCCAAAACCTTCCAACACTCAGAACGACGGCAAATGTCAATTTAACAGCCTTTGGTGGTTATATCCTTGGAGATATTGATGCTGATCGCCAAATAACGCTTATTGCAACTGGATCAGAAGTATCTCTTGCCGTTGAAGCACAAGCCACGTTATTAGCCGATGGTATACAAGCAGCCGTTGTGTCAATACCATGCTTTGAATTGTTTGATAAGCAACCATCTGCTTATAAGCAAAGCGTTCTCAGAAAAGCACCCATTATAGCGATTGAAGCAGCTATTGAATTTGGTTGGGGTAAATATTTAAAAGAAACCGATGTCTTCATTGGAATGAATGGTTTTGGTGCCTCCGCCCCTGCACCGATTTTATTTGAAAAATTTGGTATAACACGGCAAGCTATTGTTAACACAGCGAAAAGGATGATGAATGTATGACGTTAAGAATAGCGATTAATGGGTTCGGGCGTATTGGCCGCATGGTGCTTCGTGCCTTTGCTGAACAGCCACGCACAGGCATTGAAATTGTTGCCATTAATGATTTAGGATCGCTTGATAGTAACGCTCATCTTTTTCGTTATGATTCTGTACATGGCACATACCGCGGTGCATTAATGTTAGGTGCTGATTCCATTAACATCGGACATGGGGAAATTAAGGTTATAGCACACCCTGACCCACTAAATTTACCATGGAAAGACATGAACATTAATGTCGTCTTGGAATGTTCAGGACGTTTCACTAAACGAGAAGAGGCCGCAAAACATCTAACAGCAGGGGCGAAACGCGTACTCGTATCTGCGCCCGCTGATGGAGCCGACTTAACAGTGGTCTATGGCGTGAATCACAACGCAATTAATGGCACCCATACCGTTTTGTCAAACGCATCATGCACAACAAATTGTTTGGCACCCGTCGCGTATGTACTTAATAAAACCGTTGGTATTGAGTCAGGCTTTATGACGACAATTCATTCCTATACGGGTGATCAGCGCCTTGTTGATACAATTCATAGTGATTTGCATCGCGCACGTGCGGCAGCCACGTCCATGATCCCAAGTTCTACAGGAGCAGCAAAAGCCGTTGGTCTGGTCTTGCCTGAACTAAAAGGACGCCTTGATGGGACAGCTATTCGTGTACCAACACCGAATGTATCCGTTGTTGATTTTAAATTTATTGCTAAAAAAAATACAACCATTGCTGAAATTAATGACGCATTGACGGTCGCTGCTACTGATGGAGCACTAAAAGGAATTCTTGGCGTGAGTACAGTACCGTTAGTTTCAATTGATTTCAACCATGATCCCCGAAGTTCAATTGCCGATCTTAAGCAAACACATGTTGTAGATGGCAAACTTGTGCGTGTATTGGCGTGGTATGACAACGAATGGGGTTTTTCTAACCGTATGCTTGATGTGGCATCACATTTAGCAATATGAAAGATCTTTTTACAATTTAATAATGCGAATTAACTTAATGATGTTTCAATCAATAACACACTACAAAAAAGTATAAAGTTATATTTTGTGGCAGGAAAGATGTAAAAAAATTCAAAAAGCGTTTTTCCTGTTCTCAAATATAGTCAATCAACTGTCTTCATAAAACCGGATGCATAGATCCGCTAATAATTATAAGTGCAAGTTCCAAGCTAAATAATTATTAATTATAAAAGTCCTAAAGATCGCTGGGAAAACTCAGTGAAAGCAATCGTAATATACAATATACTGACATATAATGAGCCACCATATTTTCTCATATAAGTTGAATTATATTAAATTTTTCTACTTTAAAATGGTTAAATTTTACTTTAATTCTTAAATTATTAAGAAAAATTTCTCTATTTTTACAATTTTACGATTTTATAAATTAAGTTGATTTATTATACGTATTTAATAAAATCAAGATTTTTTTATTTATATAAAATTACAGAATTTATAAACTTAATAAATTTATTTGCCATTACATCTTAACATTTAAAAAGTAAAAAAATGAATAAAAATATGCTTTATACCGTTAAATTTTGGCATCACTTTGGAACGTTTTTTCCATCCCCGCTTATTCTCATTAATAATGATGGGGATATTATTCATAAAAATAATATTTTTAATGATTTAATACGGTTAGATTGTGCAAAATTATTTTCTTTTATTGAACCTAAATGTTTAATAAAAATTAATGAATATATGATGCAAGCACAAAAAAGTAAAACAATCCTCTCTCATACAATCAAAGTAAAAAAATCATCAAGCGAAATATTTTATTTATTATATTATCTTATCCCTTTAGATGATGGCTCATTTGCTCTCCTTTTCATCGATAATACAAATGCCAATAATGAAATTATGATGCTCAACAACATTATCAATACAGCCCCAGATCCTATTTTTGTTAAAAATGATCAACATCAATTTATGTATGTCAATCAGGCTTTTACTGAATCTTTAGGACTTTCTGCCCCACAAATTCTTGGTAAAAGCGATATTGATTTTTTTCCTAAAACTGAAAGTGATATTTTTTATAAAGTTGACCGTAAAACATTTAAAACGGGGAAAACAACGATAAATGAAGAAACATTTACAAGCAAAATTGGCGTACGAATCATTTCAACTAAAAAATCTGTTTTTCGCACTTTAACAGGTCGAAAAATTCTTGTCGGCGTTATTCGTGATGTTACGGAACTAAATGAAGTACGTGAATGTTTGAAAAAACATGCAAAAGAATTAAAGCGGCAAGTAGATCTTCGCACAAGACAGCTCGAAATAAAACGAACTGATCTTGAAAATGTCGTGGAAAAATTAAAAAGCCTGAATAGTGACCTCGACTGTTTTGCTCATATTTGTTGTCATGAGTTACGTGAACCCTTACGAACAATTTGTACATTTTCAAAGTTGGTACTAGATGAGTACGCGCGCGGCGACATCCAGGATGTTGGTAATTTCTTACGTATTATTCATCAAGGTGCATCAAAAATGGGTGAATTGATACGTTCTATTCTTGAATACTCAACGAATGGTCTGCGTACCAATTCAATGTCGCTATTTTCCGCCAACGATGTAATGACAGAAGTGCTAAATATGCTATTTGCTCAAATTCAAGAAAAAAAGGCTATCGTCATTTTTAATGAACTCCCTCATATTTATGCAGATCGGCTTCAAATACTTCAGTTATTCCAAAATCTCATTAATAATTCAATCAAATTTTGTAAAACGACAATTCCACCTATAATCAATATTTGTGCTTATCCAAAAAATAAATTTATTGAATTTCATATCGCAGATAATGGTATCGGCATTGCAAAAAAATACCACAAAGAAATCTTTTTGCCTTTTAAAAAGTTTCATTCACGTTCAGAAGGAAGTTCTTATGGCATTGGATTGAGCTTATGCAAGAAAATCATTGAAAATCACGGTGGCTCAATTCGAATGTCTTCTCAAGAAGCCGTGGGAACAACATTCCGTTTTTTATTACCAACAGAAACACTTAATTTAATGAAAGAAAATATATGAAAATATACATGGCTTTTTTTCTCCTTATAGGTCTAGGTATATACAACAAATCATTATGCAGTGCAAGTAATACAGACGGAATACCAGATACGCTAACATCTAGGGCATCTGCAGCAAATGTTGTTAGGAGCATCCCTAATTTAATGCTTGCATCACCTCGTTATAAACACTCTACAAGCAGCCTCCCCCTCCTTCCTTTGGGAATATCCTCAAGGACAACTATCCCCACTCTTAATGTTGCGATCATTGGCGGTGGTGGCATGGGATGTATTACGGCAGCACTTTTATCAAAAATGACCAATGCTTGGCTTGGGATTAAGGTAATAACCACAATCTTTGAAAGAAACCAAAGAATTATTAGCGGCTCTGCATTTGAAGCGGCAGCCATACTTCATTTGGAAGGTCGAGAATATCCGGAGGATCCTGAAACAGCCAAAGACTGTCAAATGTCTGGTGAGCTTTGGCAGCCAATGATTCCTGAACTTTATCCAGATGATTATTCAAGCGGTGTATTATTTATATTAAATGAAGACTCTAAGCTCAGCCCTGAAACACAAAAAGAAACACATCGTCAGGCTAAGAAGGCAAAATTCGAACTTCGAAATATTTCAGTTGAACATGAAATACCCGATTCCCAAAGTGATGTTCCTCCAGAACTTTTACAAGACTTCTGTGGTGCTGGGTCAACAAGTGCTATTTTATCAAAAGACAGACCAATGAATGTTTTTGAAAGAGATGCTTACCTTCGGAAATTTATAGAAAATTCCCCAAATGTAAAAATAAAGGCAGGCAAAGCTGTTTCTCATGTTACCAAAAATCAGAACAGCCAGTTTAACGTAATATATGCCTCAGGTGAAATCGATCCGATTTGCTATGATTACACTTTTGTCACAGCTTGGGATCAAACAAATCCTATTCTACGTACTTCCTTTGATTCATCTCCAATTACAAATCAATTTATTGCAGAAGATCGTGTTTTAGCTTTGTGTGCTATTGAAAGTGTTCCATCACAATTTAAAATACCAATTTTTACGTTGGGTGGTGGAGGCATGGTGGCACCATTAAATGATAAAATAGGCGTTGCTTACTACTGCATGGAGGGAGCTTCATACCCCAAGGTCGATGAGCAAGGAATACGATCAGAAGATGCACCTGAGCATGGGAAAAACATTCTTGATAAGATAAAAGAAATTCATAAGAGAGTCAATAGATCAAAAGAACCTTTTGCTGATGTTCAATTACTGGGTGTAAGGCAACAAAAAATTGTACGCCGAGGTGGAGTCTCTCTAGAAAAAAGAAGATATGAATCTCCTATGGTTACACCTGAGGGTGTAATTGTTGGTATACCTCCAAAAGCCACACTTGTACCAGTACTAGCTCTGCAGTCGATTGAACAATTTTTATTATTATTACCAAATGCAGATCCATATTTATTGCAGCAACAATACTGGATTAGTGAGATACAAAAGATTGTTCCCAGTGCTGAGAATTTATATACAGGGTGCAAATTACCTGAAGAATTTATCATTAAGAATACACATCCTTTAACCAAAGAAGAAATTAATAATGAAGTAATGTGGTATTTAGAAAATTGTATATTAACTGATGCTGGAGAAGAGCTTCTTGCTATATATCAGGAAAGACCAAGAATAGAAAATATACCATTGCGCCGAGCTCACAGCGTAACCGGAGATAGCTCGTTTATATTTACTGATGCTCCTACTATAGCTAGAGCTAGCTCTGACCCATCATCAAAAGAAGTATTTAATTCTCCATTCTTAGTTAAATTAATAATAAATAATTATAAAGAAAATAAAAGAATAGCACGTATAGACTCAATAAAATCATCATTATATGATGATCGAACTTCAACGACAACTACGAGTGCAACAACAGACGATGAGCAAGATGCAATAGGGAGCTTAATAGATGATGAGCTCGATTCAATCGAATGACACCAGACGACAGCAGGTATTCAATAATAAATTCAACCGATGATGTACTGTTGTTGATTCAGACGAAAATAAAAACACATGTTTCTACCAACGTCGTCGTCATAGCAAGCGTAGCGTGGCTATCTCAAGAAAATAAGCATTTTTGTAATTAACAATCACTTGATGGCCACACCAGCTTACGCTGGCTCGCCATAACAGAAAATGGTCATCTTCATATTCATTAAGTATATCTTAATTTAACAATGTGGCATGAAAGTATCCCCTCTCCATACAAAAATATGTTACACTCAAAAAAAATAGAATTTGGGACGTGTAATGCATATTTGGGTTAGGCTCTATTTAAAATGGCGCACATCCTTTGTAGGGTCTGATGATCTTGAGAATCGTTATTTTGAAGAAAAGAAGATATCTCGTGGTACAAAAAAGCGACGATTTGTCTTATATAAAGGTAATGAAGAAGCAAGCAAGATTCCAGCATTATGGCATGCCTGGCTGCATTACACATCGGATAGTGCCCCAGGAAATGATGTACAATCGTACGCGTGGGAACAGACACACGTACCTAATTTAACAGGCACACAATACGCACACAGCCCTAAAAAAATGCACATGACTCAATCAGGCACGTTGTTAAAACCAGATTATACAGCATGGACACCAGGTAATTAATATGTCATCTGCAATCGAACTTTTTGTAAAAGAAGAGGCGCATGGTTTGCGCCTTGATCGTTTTTTAATGCTTCATTTTCCTGAAGAAAGCCGCTCCCTGATTCAACAATGGTTGACATTAGGTGCCCTTATGCGCAGCATCGAAAATACGCCATTAACGCAAGCAAGTTATAAAGTTAAAAGAGGTGAATGTTTTCATCTTATACGTCCAAAAGCTCAAGAAACGCATATTTTACCGCAATCAATTCCTTTATCAATTGTATATGAAGATGATGATTTAATTGTTCTTAATAAGCCCGTTGGCATGGTCGTACATCCAGCACCAGGTCATTACGAATCAACGTTAGTAAATGCATTACTTGCCCACTGTGGCGACTGTTTATCCGGAATTGGCGGCGTCAAACGCCCAGGAATTGTCCATCGTCTTGATAAAGATACAAGCGGTCTTATGGTTGTGGCGAAAAATGATTATGCCCATCGGGCATTAAGTTCACAATTTCATCCTGATGCCATCTCACAAGAAAAGACATTAAAGCGTGGATATAAAGCAATTGTTTTGGGTACATTACCTCAGAAAAAGCTCACGCTTGAAGGGCAGATGGGAAGACATCCACTGCATCGTCAAAAAATGGCGTTGCTAAAACATGGTGGAGGGAAAAAGGCAATCACGCACATAACACTTGATCAATTATGGAAAATTGATGGCGTATCCATGCCAATAAGCTTGCTCGATTGCCAACTTGCTACGGGTCGAACGCATCAGATACGTGTGCACTGCCAATCAATTCAGTGTCCTTTACTTGGAGATGCAATTTATGGGAAAATTCAATATCAACAACGAAAAGGTTTACCCGCTTGCGTGCAAGAATTTAGCCGTCAAGCCTTACATGCATATTCATTATCATTTATGCACCCAACACGAAATGAATTATGTATATTTACGTGTGAATTACCGCCTGATATGAACAAAGTGATGGGAGTCTTAAATCAACAGACTTAAGATTTTTCATTCATTTGCGCATCAGGACTGGATGCTCTTTTCTATTCTATTTATTTTTCTTTGGTGGCGGCACACATTCCAAAATACCATTACGGTTACATATATCCGCGCAGTTTCTGAGTTTATTTGAAGCATCAACGATTGAACGAATGCTAATCGTACGGATCTCCCCCATGTTTCGAATGATGACCTTCAATTTAATCTTTGTGTCAATTGGGACGCCGAGCCCGTTAAGACATGTCGCATAAAGCGTGTATTGCCCATCCGCTTCGCTTACCAGCGCAGGCTCATTAAGTTGGCGCTGATAAAATGAATCAACATATGTTTTCTTAATACATGATGCTCTAAACGTAAACGTTGATGGAATGTCAGTAACAATAGGTGTAAGTGCCTGTGCTGAAGCAGGTGCGACCACAGCAACAGCAGCACCCCCTGTTGTTGCTGCAACAGGGGTGGTTACAACAGAAGTTGCTACACCCGATAAAGCTCTTGTTATACTTATCACAAGTATATTTAATACAAGAAAAACAATTTTACTATTTTTGTTCATTTTGTCCTCGTCGCACGCATCTGCTTTTTTTATGTATTTAGCTAAAAGATTCTATAACATATCTTTTGATTTTTATTTTCATAAAGATTATCGCTATTTGCATCTTTCTTCACTTACTATTGTGTTAGAATTAAGTTAATAAATTCTTAATTTAGAACGCTTTTAGCGATATAAAAATTAAATCAAAACTATGCTAACAATTTTCTAATAAATTCTAGTCCATAGTACATGTATTCTATCAACGTAACGCAGTGCTCAAGTTTTTTAATCAAGTAGCAGTTCCAATGCCAGAGGTTTTTCAGGATTTACGATTGTGTTAAACATAAAACAAACCGTATGAGCTAATATTTTTCGTCCAACCTTTGCTGATAAGTGCCATAAATCTTTGGCTTT
>CANLGW010000018.1 GCA_947490395.1 Alphaproteobacteria bacterium | reverse complement strand
AAACGTTATGGCATTAAATTCCATATTATTGCAGGGATTGTGAATCTGAAAAATGGATTTGCTACGGCATAAAAAATAAAATGGGTTGGGGGCGCTTTGACAACTCATTCATCAGAGGAGGCGGAAAGACTTACGCAGTAGGTCTATTTAAATTGAGCGAACAACATTTTTCTTTCTTGCGTACTTTAAAAATAGCTGTACCTTTTTTTGATTAAACTGGTTATACTTTGAGCAGTTTTTTGAGTGAAAGAAGTTTTATGAAAAATAAAAGTGTAACTGATGTGAATTTTAATGACGAGAGACAAGATCACGATGCGGATCTAGAAAATAATGATTTCGATGTTGATGATGAATCGGAAGATGATTTAAATCAAGAAGAAGATTTCGACGAAGAATCGAGTGAAATGTTATTTGTTCTCGAAAGTATCTATGAATCCGTAGCGGATATGCTGACGGAAGACGTTCACCCCTTTATGGTGCAAAGCAGTTTGCTGACAAATTGGATGCAGACCGTAACAATGAATTGTGATAAGGATGAAGATTTCTTCTTGCAACAAATTGAGAAAATTCCTGAATTATTGCCGATATTGATTCAGCAGATTCAAACGATTGAGGGTGAATTGCCTGAATCCGTGGATGAGCCAATGGATGCTGAAGCAAAAAGCCATTTCATTGAAATGAAGAAAATGATCAATGATTTATCGGCGCGTGATTTATCAGACAGTGACAGCGAACAACAAACTCAAATTGTTGAAAAACGAACAGTTGAGCTGTTTGAGGCTTTTGATAAAGCCAATGCGCACCCACTTGATGTTGAAGCCGCATTTTTATATTATTGGGTTCATTTCGTTGCAATGGAACATGATTTCTCAGAAGAAAAATTTGAGAAGTTGACGTATTACTGGTCAGATGTTTTTGAAAAGATGGCAATTTTCATTCGATCCAATATGGGTATTGAAGACGCTTTTTAGTTGAATAACGTTTATGGATTTACATACGTTTATTGATGAATATGTGCGCACGTTTGTGCAGCGCTATCAGTCAGTGGCCAAACCTAATGGGGGTGCTAGAGAGAAATCTTTGGCGCCTCATTTATTAAAAGGGGCCTATGCGGACTTAAGTCAGCGCTACCGTATGGCGGATGCATATGCGAATGGGTTTCAAAATATTCCTGAAATGATTGCGTATGTACAGGCTAGGTTTCCAGCAACCTATGCGGTTGTTGATCATATTTTAAAAACAGAATTAGTGCCGCATTTGAACGTTGATCCGAAAAACATGTATTCGGTTGACACAATTTTGGATTTGGGAGCAGGGCCTGGAACAGCAACTTTTGCGGCTTTACAGCATTTTGATGTGTCGCATGTGACGATGGTTGAGCAAACGATTCCATTGCTTCAGTCGGCCACTACAGTTTTTCGTCAAAATTTCCCAAAAACGACATATGTTGATATCTCGGATTCGTTATATAAGGTAATATTTCCAACGGTCGATTTGGTTTTACTGTCGTATGTTTTAACTGAAATGCCCGAATCGAAAGCATTATCAGTGTATGAGGCATCGCTGAAAGCAACGACTAAATTTAATCTGATGATTCTTCCTGGAACGCCTGCTGCGTTTCGGTTGTTGCTTAATTTGCGTGCATTGGCAATTGATAAGGGGTATACTATTATGGCGCCGTGCCCCCACGCAAAGGTGTGTCCATTATCCGTGAAGGAGGACGCGGTGGATGAATGGTGTCATTTTCGAAAACGTCTTGATCGTATTGGTTTTCATCAGGATATTAAGCAAGGTAGCCTTGGGTATGAAGACGAGCCTTATTGTTATTTATTGGTGGCGAATCCTGCAGTTGTTTATGAGCAGGGCGATGATGCGCGTGTTATTCAATCACCGCAAAAACGTTCAGGGCATGTTCTTGTGGATGTTTGTGCATCGTCTGGGGTAATTGAAGAACGATGTGTGTCAAAAAAGAATAAATCGGCTTATGTGCAGGCTAAACGTTTAAAATGGGGGGATTTATTGGTTATTTAATTTTTTTGCTCAAAAAAAATATGTTAAAGCCGTATTCTTTTATAGTTATGATTTGATTATTTGTATTTTTTTAAATATATTAAGGTTGGATTGTGTCGTTAGTATAAAGAATTATAAATAACAAAAGATAAAAGAATCCTACTATAGAATAGATTTATTTGAAACGGCAGTTAGCTGTCCTTTTTTTTGCACATATTTGCCGATTTGGCGTTTAGATTGAATGGATAATAATTACGGAGAGTCCTAGCATGAAAATAAAATTTTATATCAAATCAATAATGGTGATGGTGGGGCTTATAGGGGCAATGTTTTTCAAGCGAGGTATCGCTAGGTGATGAATCTGACATATGTGCAGGGGCTCAGTTTGTTGGTCGTCAAGACCAATTGCGTTATGGCATTTTTAATGAACGCCCTGCAAATGAGGTGGAATACGCTCCGTATACAGATAAAATAAATCGCTTCCTTACAAAAGGGGTAAACGCAAAAAGACAAGCCTCAAAGAAAACAAAAGAGGTTGTTACCTTTGCGATTTTAGGAACTGCCATTGCGCACAAAGGGCAGAGCAGAGATATACAAACTCATTTTAAGATTCTTGCCAAAGATGATGCAGGTTATTTTCATTATGCCGCACTTTCAATTATTGAGGTGCTGGCAAATAGTTGCGCAATAGAGCTATATGGGGCTGAAGGTTTAAGAGAGGAAAAGAAATCAAAATATTTCGACCATCTTAATTCTTTTTGTCATATTGACCAAGATACATTTATGGAATGGTTTGGTTTGACAAAAGCAAACTATCAAGTGGGACTACAAAAGATTGAATGCGTAGGTAAAGTGCAAAAAGTATGGCGTGAACGTCAAGAGAGAGTACATTCTCAAAATGAATTACAAAATATGAGAAAAAAAGAAAAGGCAGTAACTAGAATTCAGGCGCGCTGTAGGGGAAATTTAGCACGAATATCTCTGAAAAAAAGATTCATTGATGATATTTTGTTAGTGTATAGTTCCAAGGATCCTTCATTTTTTCAAACGTCAGAAATTGAAGAGTATGATTTGACACAGGGCGCCTCTATCTTGCGTGAGATTGCACAAGACGCCGATGAAAATCCTGAACGTCGCATTCAGGCGGCGAAAGTATTATTACTTGGTTCTTTTTCAGAAGGTGTGCAACAAGAAAATGAAGAGATTGCAAGTACTGTATTAAGAACGCTTTCTGTGTCTGGTGATGAAATTCCAGATGAATATGCTAAACTATTACAATGTATTGATAAAATTGAAGCCTTAATGATCCTTAAAATGTTGGAGGATGGAGCAGATGGAAGGCTTTATATAAGGGGTGCGCGAAAGACAATTATAGATTTTTCATCTGCCGGATCTCCGCAAACCATTAATCACTATCCACAAATCATGAACCAAAGGAATTACCTTGAGTTTAATTTTGATGTGTACTGTTTATTTCGTGTGATTTCCTCCTTTTCGGTCAACAGTACTTTTAATGCAGAAATTGCGCGAGAACTCCTTTATTGTGCAAGTAATGAAGATCCTGCTATTTATCGTGCTGAAGGCATTCGTTACTTAAAGGCTATGCGTGCTGAAGGAGAGGGACTTTCAGTGGAATTGCTACGCTATTGGGGGCAATGTAATAAAATTTTAAATAGGTATAAGAAAGATTATATACGTGATCATGCTCTTAATGAAGAAGATATCTTATCCCTTGTGTGGAATTTAGATAATGATGCAGCAATAGAGTATGTGTTAAAACGCGAGGAGGCGGATAAGGTTGAGTGTCAGGATTCTATTGTTGAAGCACTCAATTACTTACATACGTGCGGTAATACTGATTTATTAAGAATTTTTTTCTATAAAGCCCTTATAAAATTAAAACCCCTTGAGCGGAATCCAATATGGAATCATGTATTTACTGTGAAATCCCGCGGGTATTATTTTCGGCTTAGACTGAATGATGATGCAAGATATGCAGGGCATCCAAAAATAGAAGAATTGATACAGTTATTCAACGGTAATAAGTAGTTAAAGGTATTTCAAGGTAAAATAGGAGCTATTTAGTAATTAAATATAATAATATTTTTTTATAATGGTTTCTTTTTTTATATAATGATTTTAGTTGGTATCAGTATATACTCAATCGAAATGAAGATACCCACTCCTCATCATGCCACATCTGCAAAGCGTATATGGCCATTCAGTGACTGTTTTCTTGGGTAGCCATGTTACACCCGTCATGACGATAGAAGTTTGAAAAATGACTTGAAATGATATGCACAAAACCTGCATTGAAGTATAGTATTTTTTGCATTAATACGTTAGAATCCTCCATGCTAATTCAATCCTTTAAATGTGACAAAGTTGAACGTAAACATGACAAAAAATAAATCAGCACGACACAGTGCGCGCATTGCGTTGGTGCAGGCGCTCTATCAGCACGAGCAAACAAAACAGACTATTGCAGTAATCACGCATGAATTTATTAATCACCATTTTGAGGCTTCTGATCATGATATTGCCCCTGATCAAGATTATTTCAAAAAATTGACAACGTCTATTTTGCCAAAAATAGAGATTATTGATGGTGAAATTCAAAAACATTTGCAAGATAATTGGAAAATGGAACGGCTCGCATCTGTTGTGCGCGCTTTATTGCGTGCGGCTTGTTATGAATTGATGTTTGAACCATTGGTGCCAACGGCTGTTGTATTGAACGAGTATATCGAAGTTGCGCGCGCATTTTTTGATGAACGTGAAGTGAAATTTGTGAATGGTATCCTCGATAGTATCGCAAAAATGGTGCGATTGAATGAGTTGATAGCGGATAAAGTTGTATAAGGTTTTATTGTATTGAGTGTGAAGCAGATTATTCGTGTGTTTGTTGGTGGTGTTTTGGTGCTTTCGGCTCTGATTGCTGGTGGTATTTATTATGTGAATAAACCAGCGCCGTTGGAGTTTTTTGAATTCACAGGGGCAGGTATCGACGATAAAGAAGGTGGCACGGATCACGGCACGGCCGATCCTGATCATAATGATTCTCCAACAAAACGTGAAGAAGATTTAAAAGCATTTGTTCAGGCGCCATTTTTTAACTTACCGCTTATTATTGTTCCTGTTATTAGGGATGGGCAGGTCGTTGCAATGCTTCATTTTCATGTCACAATGAAGGCAACGGGACGTACAAGTTTTGAACGTTGTAAAATTTTATTACCACAGCTTGTGGATGGTATTTTTAGTGATATTTATAAATCATTTGAAAATTTATGGATTCCACATACAACACCATCACCTGCTGTTATAAAAGAGCGTATTTTTTATGTGACCGAAAAGATCTTAGGCAAAGGGCATGTGGAAGCTATTTTTATAAAGAAGTTTTTCTTTAATCCCGTAAGTAAATAGGGCTGTTGTTCTGATTTAATATGACCGTTCCCATCGTTTAAGTGATGATGAGAACGGAATCAATATCTTATGCGATGCCGTAAAATGTTTTAGCGCCCTTCATCATAATACTAAATTCTTCCTCATTTGGTGTATCGGCTGTTGCTCCTTCAATAAATGTGCCACCAATCACGCCAATATCATTTACTCCTGTATTGGGTAAATGTTTTGGAAACATATAGAATGATCGTTTAACGGTTTGCCCTGATTGTGTTTTGTCTTTATCAAAGTAGACTAAAATCATATGGTGTAAGTCAGCGGGCTTTTGATCTTTGAGCATAATTAAGTGCCCTTGGATGGAGAGCATTTGACTATCTTTGTTAAGGATATTTGCGCCAAGACCACTGCAATTAATAATAAAACGATTCTTAATTTCCTTAAACGATGTGACCTTTTTCTGTTTGAACGTAACACCTTTTCCTTTTAAATAGCTGCAGAGATTTTCCATCATTTTAGCTGTATCAATAAAGATACCGTCATCGTAGGATATCATGTTTCGGGTTGTGCCATTTCCAAAATCGAGGATAACGTCTTTTACAGGCTGCATAACGACACCAACGTAAGGCTCTAGACCAGAGTCTTCTCTTTTCTCAAAATAGGTTGGTATAATAAGTGCGCCATCACTGAAGTCTTTGTGTGTTTTTGTGGCGATTGCTTCATAGAATTTATAAGCATCTATTCCAATTTGATTAATGAGTTTTTGCATTTCAGGTGCATTATCCATTGAAACAGGCGCTAACAATCCACCAGCATTATGTGATGTTAAATTATCAAATTGATTAGCGATAATTGTGATGCGGGTATATCCTTTTTGTGTTAAATCGTAAGCCGTAAATAATCCTAATGCGCCTGCCCCAATAATGGTGATTGGCGTATTTTTTTTAAGATCGGTTGTATATTCAGATTTTTGAAGCAAGTCATTTACATAAGTTGCTGAACCTGGGCCTAACGTCCAACCGCTGCCGCCATGTCCATAATTATGGGCAACGACTTTGCCATTTACTGATTCGACACTCATCTGTGGTGTGCCTATTCGCATGGGGTGGTGGCATAGTATTTTTTTACCAAGATGTGCGTCATCTAAATTAGGCGGTGTAATTTTCCTAACATCACTACATGACATAAGTAGCAGTGAAGATGTTAAAAATACAATCAATTGAATTAATTTTAATTTCAAAAATATGTTTTTTTCATTTTAAACCTCTAAAAAAATAATATAAAACAATAGATTATATCGAATCTACTTGGTTTCTGATCTTATATAAATCTGCTTATCGTGTAAATGTTTTATTGAGTTTTTATGGTAAAATTTTAGTAAAAACAAAAATATATGATTGTATGTGCCCGATAATCGTTTTAGGCTAGTTATGTTCATAAATGAAAAAAGGAGACTATTATTATGAAATTAAAACATTATTTTATCGCGCTTAGCGTTTTTGGATTATCCTTCAATTTAGGTGTGGCAGGGGACAACGAATGCTCAGTTGATATGAATACGATTACGAAAGAATGCGCAACTTCTGAGGATCCAAATGAATTTGATGGGAAAGGGGCTAAATGTGGTTATAGTAAAAGACCTGTTTACAGGCAGTTTGCTAACTGTCCTGCCTTAAGTGTAGCTGAGTGTATGAAAGAGCCTGAGGTTTGTAAGCTTGTTGGTAGTAAATGCGTAACGGCTTTAGATAACCCAGATAAATGTGCTGATCGCACGGATGCACAGGATAGCTATTGTGGTAAATATCGTAGTTTAAACTCGGATCAACAAGAAAAGATGAATTGTTTGTGCAGTAAGAGGGGTGATGTTTCATGTATTGTTAATTGCGGAACATTAAGTCAAGACGCGTGCGGGACTGAGCCAAGAGGCTGTACATGGAATAGCGATAGTAATGAATGTGTTCGTAATACAGCAGGTTAAAGGTAATAAAAGACTTTAATTGGTTTGTTGTAATGACGGTGACCCAGTGGCTTTGCGGCGATTGGGTCTTTTTTTATAACCATCGGAAATGAAAACACCTGTTTTTACCAACATCGTCGTTATAGCGATCATAGCATGATTGAGACTTATAATGGCTATATCTGCTTTACAGCTTCGCCATGACGGAAAATAGGCATCTTCATGTTCATTCGGGTATACTTTATAAAATTTTAAATAAGCTATAGCTGGCGTACTTTTAATTTTGCTAACTCGACAACGGCACGTGTTTCAATTTCAAGCAGCATTTCCCGAAGGGTGTCATCAATAGGAAGCGTTGTGTTGGTATGCTCTGTTGCTTTTTCATTTAGGTGATCTTTGATGCCTTTTATCTGATTTTGAATGGTGATAATAATTTCGGATGATATAGAGCCACTTAATAATTGGGCACGAAGTTTTTCAAGTTCGTCTAAAAGGGATAGTCCTGCCTGAATGCCTGCTTGCTTTGGTGATGGTTCGTCAAAATTGGTGAAGAGAGGATCGATCCTAAATACATAAGCGCTTGCCTGGACTGAAATTTGTGCTTTGTCGTCTAGGGCATTTGAAAAACTGCTACCACCTGTTTTTTTTTCTTTTTTTATGGTGCCAATATTTTTCTGTAATGTATTTTGGTTTGGCGGACGAATCTCCACGGGAGTTTCCTTTTCATTTTATCATAAAACCTTGTATATGTTTTAGTATAACCGATTTGGTGAAAAACTGTTGCTTTTAAAATTGAGGTATGGTCATGAAACAAATGCACAAAACAGAGATGATGCGTATTATTAATGATGCGTATGCCACGCGGGGTAGCGAAGTTATAGATGACAATATTCATGTGACGGTGGATCGTGTTATTGAGCTGCTTGATGAAGGTGAAATTCGTGTTGCTGAAAAAATCAATGATCAGTGGCAAACGCATGAATGGGTAAAAAAAGCCATCCTTCTTTCATTTTACTTGAATTCAAATACTCCCTCTGGTGATGGGATACCATTTACATGGTATGATAAAGTGCCGCTCAAAACAGCAGGTTGGGGACAGTCCGATTTTGATTATGCTGGATTTAGAAGCGTGCCAGGTTCTATCATTCGACGTGGGGCGCATATTGGCAAGAATGTGATTTTGATGCCGTCGTTTGTGAATATTGGAGCAAACGTAGGCGATGGTACGATGATTGATACCTGGGCAACGGTTGGATCATGTGCACAAATCGGGCAAAGGTGCCATATTTCTGGAGGCGCTGGTATTGGCGGTGTGTTGGAGCCTCTTCAGGCAAATCCTGTAATTATTGAGGATAATTGTTTCGTTGGTGCGCGATCCGAAATTGCGGAGGGTGTGATTATCGAGGAAGGATCAGTTATTTCGATGGGTGTTTTTATTGGTGCATCAACAAAAATTGTTGATCGTGCAACGGGCGCAATTACGTATGGCCGTGTGCCCGCTTATTCAGTTGTTGTGCCTGGTGTTTTGCCGTGTGCTTCTCATGATTCTGCGGTGCCTCTCCCACATCTTGCTTGCGCTGTTATTATTAAGAAAGTTGACGAGAAAACCCGAATGAAGACGGGGATTAATGATTTGCTGCGTGATGATAATATTTAGGAGGGGGGGGGTAAAAGATGGATGCACATCTGTCATTGGTGGCAAAGATGCCTTTGTCGTATGATCCTGTTGTAATCACACAGAATCTCATTCGTTACCCTAGTGTAACGCCTGTTGATGCGGGCTGTATGGATTATGTAGAGGCATTACTGGAACCATTGGGTTTTACGTGTCATCGTGTGTTTATTGGTGATGTGACAAATTTTTATGCACGTCTTGGTGCAGAGGCGCCGCATTTATGCTTCTTGGGTCATACAGACGTTGTGCCTGTGTCTGTTAAGGATGCATGGGCGTGTGATCCCTTTTCAGGTGATATTATGGGTGACCATGTGTATGGGCGCGGTGCCTGCGATATGAAGGGTGCGGTTGCTTGTTTTATAACGGCGATCTATAAGATCACGCAATCAGGGACTTTAAAGGGTTCGGTTAGTTTGTTATTGACGAGTGATGAAGAAGGAAAGGCGCAAAATGGTGTGAAGAAAATGATATCATGGTTGCGTGATCGGGGGGAGATTATTGATTTTTGCCTTGGTGGAGAGCCGACAAATCCAATAAGACTTGGTGAAATGGCAAAGATTGGCAGACGTGGTAGTTTAACGATGACTCTTACTGTGACTGGAAAAACAGGTCATGTTGCGTATCCGCATTTTGCCTTAAACCCAATTCAGCCGTTGGTACAATTTTTGGGTGCGCTTTTGATAATGCCCCTTGATGATGGGATGGATATGTTTGATCCATCCCATCTTGAGATTACAACGATAGATGTAGGAAATCCGGTAAGCAATGTTATACCAGAGATTGCTACAGCCATAATTAATATCCGTTTTAATCCAACGTATACGTCTGAGACGTTAACCCGATTACTAGAGGTGCAGTTAGATATTGCTCGTCAATCGTGTGATGCGTGTTTTGTGTGGCAGTCCCAATATCATTGTTCGGCGGAGGCATTTTTGCGCCATGATCCTGTTTTTGCTGAAATGGTAACGGATGTGATTCAGCAAGTAACTGGTTTGACGCCGAAATTAAGCACAACAGGCGGCACATCGGATGCACGTTTTATGAAAGATTTATGTCCTGTTTTTGAGTTTGGATTGCTAAGCTGTTTTGCACATCAAACGAATGAACGTGTGGCTATTTCTGATTTAATGCAGTTAACGGAAATTTATGCAGGGATTATTGTTGGGGCAGTTGGCTGATTTTATGTGTGGTTTGTATTTTGTCACTTTGTCATCCTCGGACTTGATCCGAAGATCTTTACGATTTAAAAGGCACATTCTTTTGAGTACTGGAACCGTAATAAGATACGTCTCATTATTTGCCTTTGAAACATAAGATATACTCGAATCAAGCCCGAGGATGACAAAATGGAAGATGAGGAACAAACAGAGAGTTTGAGGATGTTACAGCCATTACAAAACGTATCCACTTAATTTACGTAAGAGCCGCACAAACCTCTAAATGCTTCGTATAAGAAGCTTTTCGTCTTTTTAAAAATCAACCCGATGGGGTGTGCCATAGAACGCATAAAAAAGGCCATTGAATTGAATGGTCTCTCGATCAATTGAAAAAAGTGTATCAGTAGATTTTATTGAACCTTCCATTTTTTTATGATGCAAATCAGAAAGAATATAATCAGTTAATTCGCGTACGTATTTGTTTTGAAGTGACTTAATTTCAACTTCTGATACGTCTTGTGATACTAAGTGCACTTTCATTTGTCTTAGTTCTGGTATCCAACTCGCAAGAAAAGATCTAAGCTGTTCATTTTTGTACGTAAAAGTTTGATCCATTATTTGTGTTGTGCCTGGCGTTGTGCTTGTCATATCTTCAAAATGCGGTGTAAAGGCATCATGGTAAATTTGATGGTCTTGATGGAAATTATGTAATATATAATCTACAAAATAATGATGCCATCTGCCTGTACGCATAAAATTCTGCCTGTAGGTAAAAAGTGCTGAGTCCCCTAATGGAACCAAGGACATCATTAACCCTTCTGGTTTTGTAAGGGTGTGGATTGATTTTGCTGTTGTAGCAATATTATCCATCTAATGCAAACCAAAAAGACTAATGACAACATCGAAGGGTGAAACATCTGTTTTTTCATGCATTTTTTCAATATCTACAATATCAAATGTTAAGTGGTCTGGTGCTAAAGGCTTATATTTTGTATTTGCTTCACGGATTTGATCGGGTGCTATATCCCATCCTGTTATATAGGCGGTGATATTTACGCCGCGTAATTTTTCTAATAGCGTATGGGTTGGTCCGCCATGTCCGCAACATAAATCGAGGATGGTAATCCTGCTAAATGATTCAAAACGTGTATGCAGTGTATTGACAAGTATGATCATTGCTTCGTCATTTACGGTCATTTGATGGTGTGCATGTGGTGAGTAAGGGCAGCCATCAAAGCTTTTGTTATTACCACTTGAATTGCTGGTAGAGCGTTTCATTTTTGATGGATCTATTATGCCTAAGCTTTGCTCAACAGTATGGTATAGTGATAGAGTTTCACCATGTACTGCATGTGTTGAAGGGAATTGTAGTGAATAACGTATAATAGAGCCATCCTCAGGATTTCCAGATGAGGTATTATCAATAGAAAAAAAATCATTAGGTGGAACGACCGTACTGCCAGGGGGCGGCAATAATTCATGTGTCATTGTAGAATCACCAACGTAAGGTATTACCTGGTGCTGAGATGAAACCTTGCCGCTTTCTTTTTCCCCTGCTTTTTCTCCATCTTCACCCATGCCATAAAGATACGTCGCATTAATCTGAGTAAGAAGAAGGAACGAGATTAGACCGTATATGAATTTATTTTTTTGTTTCATCGTGTGCACGTCCAAATTATAAATCGATTAAGTTTATCAATATAATTTTATTTAAAAATGTGCAAGTCCTTTCGAAGGGCAGGAGAGAAGTATTTTACTTTTTTGTAATGTGCCTTTCTCTAATATTAGTATTTGAAAAGGATGAAGACAGATCCGTCACTTTTTGTCATTCACGGACTTGACCCGAGATCCCCTATAGGTGAGGTAACATATTGTTCGTTATCTGGCTATAGAATCATCAAATCTTTGCTTTTGGATCAAGGTAGATTCTCTGATCAAGCACGAACATGCCATTCTAGAAAAGTTGTTTGCTATTTTTTATTAATCCTAATTCGGGATTAAAACGATAAAGAGCCATTTAAAAATCAAATCCCAATGACAACAAATGCGTCATGGTGAGCCAGCGTAAGCTGGTGTGGTTATCCTAAAAGTATTCCTACATGAAGAGTTATTGGACATGTGCAGCCACTGGATCACCACATGTGTTACGCAAATTCGTGATGACGAAGAGTTGAACTATATAGAATCTAAACCCAAATTAGGGTTATAAGAGTCATTCTAATCAAATGGCATATTAAATTTTGGCATACCCACAGACAGTTGAATCTTTTGTCCTTTGCGCCATAATTTGATGGCAAAACCACCTTTTTGCGCGGAGGCACTGAGGGTTTCATTTAGGGCTTCGGGGTTATCAAATGATTTTCCATTGGCCTCCAGCAGAATGTCACCTTCCCGAACCACTGAACCTGATCCAATAATGACATCAATTCCGTTATTATTAGATGGAATTAAATCATCTATAATCATAAATCCCTTTGTGTCATTTGGCAGTTGCGCTTTTGCAGCAAGATCAGGTGTTAGTGGGACAACCTTGACACCATTTAAGACATGGTTACCTGTTAAAACAAAAGGTCGTACGAGGTCATCATTGGTGACGGAGCGTGGTGAAATGGTCAATTCTATAGGTTTGCCTTCGCGCCAAATGGCTATTTTATAAGCTGTCGCTTCCAGCGTCGATTCAAGGCGTCTGATGTCTGCAATGGATTCGATCGCCCGATCACTTATGCTAATGATAATATCTTTTGCCTTTAAACCGGCTTGGTCAGCAGCGGCACCTGTTTTTATTGACGAAATGACAACGCCACCATCATAGATAAAGGAAGAGGCTTGTCTTAATGCATCAACATCTGTTGGTGATAACTGTGAAAGGTCATAAAGCCCAAAAACGCATCCATTATTTTTTTTAAAAAATTTATTGAGGTAGTCAATGATGAGATCAATGGGGATTGCAAAACTGACACCATTTGATCCGCCCCCTTTTGAATAAATAGCGTTATTTAATCCGACGAGGTGGCCGTATTTATTAATGAGTGCACCCCCTGAGTTTCCAGGATTGACAGCTGCATTGTGTTGAACAACTGTATGTGCCATGTCATCTCGTTTTGACCATATACGACGTTTGGCAGCTGATATAATGCCATTAGTGAATGTTTGCCCTAAATTAAAAGAATTGCCAAGTGCTGCAATTGGTGCGCCGTTTTTGAGTGTTTTGGCTGTGCCAAGTTTGAGAAAGGGAAGGCGGGCATCATGAAGGTTATCAATTTTTAAAATGGCGAGGTCAACTGCAGGATAGGATGCTACAATTTTGGCTGTAAACATGCGACGATCAGCCAGATGGACAGCAATTTTTTTTGCCTTATTTACAACGTGGGCGCAGGTTATTAAATAACCATCGTCACTGATAATTACGGCGGATCCACTCGATTTCACAACTTCTTGTAATGCTTTCCCTGAAAAAGGATCGATTGATTGGAAAAAATATTGAAAAAAAGGATCCTGAATGAATATATTTGATTCGGTTTGTAAATCGACAACTGCGGGGGACGCTTGTTCAGCTAGTTTTGTGAAGTCACCATTATCAATGAGGTTTACGTCGCCGTCAGGTGCCAATGTGAAAAATTTTTGGATAAAAAAAGTCTGGTTTCCTGAGAAACCAGACTGAGGGACTACCAAAAAGATACTCAAAAAGAGAATAATTTTTTTCATTTTTAATACCATGATTTAGGTGTCATATCTATGACAGTTGTAGACCACAAAGATTAAAAAAACATTAACTTATTCAGCAGCAATAACAACCGCTTGTTTTGCTGGATCAAAATCGACCAATTGAATAATTGCCATTGGTGCATTATCGCCTTTGCGGAAACCAGATTTGATAATCCGTGTATATCCTCCCTTACGTTCGTTAAAACGTGGGCTAATATCAGACATTAACTTCTTAACGCTGTTTTCGCTTCCAATACGAGAAATGGCAATACGACGTGTTGCTAAGTCTGTTGACTTGCACATTGTAATATATTTCTCAACGATTGGACGGAGTTCTTTTGCCTTTGGCAATGTTGTTTGAATTTGTTCATGCTCAACGAGACACTGAACCATGTTTTGGAACATCGCCTTACGATGGGACGATGTACGATTTAATTTACGACCACTAATTTTATGACGCATTTCTTTTGTTCCTTAATTAAATGGGTCTTCTACACTGCGTGCAAGTTCTTCTACATTTTCTGGGGGCCAGTTTGGAATTGTCATTCCAAAACCAAGTCCCATATGTGCAAGAACCTCTTTAATTTCATTCAGTGATTTACGACCAAAGTTTGGTGTTTTAAGCATTTCGCCTTCAGACTTTTGTACAAGATCGCCGATATAGAATATATTTTCATTCTTCAAACAATTCGCCGAACGAACAGATAATTCAAGCTCATCAACTTTTTTCAGAAGGTATTTATTAAACGTAATATCTTCCTTACGATCTTTTGCTTCCAATGACTTTGGTTCATCAAAATTAATGAACTGTTGGAATTGGTCTTGCAAAATACGTGCTGAATAAGCAATTGCATCATCTGGCTTAATTGAACCATCTGTATCAACACGAATGATTAATTTATCATAGTCCGTGCGTTGCCCCACACGTGTTTGTTCAACACGGAAGATAACACGTTTAATCGGACTGAAAATCGCATCAATTGGGATAAGACCAATTGGCTTATCTTCAATTTGTTGATTACCCGCTGGAACATAACCTTTGCCAGTTTGAACGGTAAATTCCATATTTAACTGCGCACCATCATCAACTGTGCAAATAACTGTATCTGGGTCGAGAATTTCAACACCGCCAACAGGCTGAATGTCACCTGCCGTTACAACGCAAGGGCCTTTAACACTTAAACGCAAGCGCTTTGGTAGTTCAGACTGCATACGAATTGATATTGTTTTTAAATTCAATATAATATCCGTAACATCTTCACGTACGCCAGGAACAGCTGAGAATTCGTGCAATACACCATCAATTTTGACAGACGTAATTGCCGAACCTTGCAAGGAAGACAGGAGAACACGACGAAGCGCATTGCCTAATGTCATACCAAAGCCAGCTTCAAGCGGCTCAGCAATTATATCAGCCGAACGCAAATCTGGCGTCAAGTAATGTACTGTTAATTTTCCACTTTTAATAAGTGACTGCCAATTTTTTTCGATCACAACAACACCCGCTTTCTAAATTTATACCCTTCGTCTTTTCGAGGGACGACATCCATTATGTGGAACAGGTGTCGAGTCACGAACAGACGTAATAACAAAACCAAGGGATTGAAGTGCGCGTAAAGCTGTTTCACGACCTGAACCAGGCCCACGAACAACAACTCTAACATTCTTTAAACCATGCTCGGCGGCTTTCTTTCCAGCTTCTTCTGCGGCGACTTGCGCAGCATAAGGTGTGGACTTACGTGCCCCTTTAAAACCCATCATACCAGCGGTTGACCAGGAAATTGCGTTCCCCATCTCATCGGTAATTGTAATTAATGTATTATTAAATGTTGAGTTTACATACACAACACCATTAACAATATTTTTTTTCTCGCGACGCTTTATGCGTGCTGTTGACTTTTGTGCCATTTCAAATCACCTTACTACTTCGTCACTTTTTTCTTACCAGCAATCGCAACGGCTTTACCTTTGCGTGTGCGTGCATTTGTATGTGTACGTTGACCGCGGACTGGAAGTCCTTTACGGTGACGCAACCCACGATAGCAACCAAGATCCATTAAACGCTTTACGTTCATTGAAACTTCGCGACGTAAATCACCTTCAACTTTTATGTTCGCATCAATATATTCGCGAATTTTTAAAATCTCATGATCTGATAATTCATGAACGCGTTTGTTCATGTCAATTTGCAAATCCTTCATAATTTGGTTTGAACGGTTCAAACCAACACCATAGATATAGGTAAGTCCAATCACAACTTTTTTTTGTGTGGGGACGTTTACACCAGCAATACGTGCCATATTATCGAAACTCCTTATTGGCAGCTACAAGCTTATATTTTTTAATAATGTTTCCTTAATGGACTCAACGGATTGAGACGCATCAAGCTTGAATAACACCCCTAGTGCTTCGTAGTAGGACACAAGTGGTTCAGTTTCCGCATGAAAGACAGAAAGGCGTTTTTCGATGATTTCTTTTGTATCATCTTGACGCACATGAAAATCATGCGAACCACAAAAATCACAAACACCACTTACTTTCGGTGCATTATGGTGATTGTGGTAAACGGCGCCGCAATGCCCACAAGTAAAACGTCCAGCCAAACGATCTACGAGCGCTGCATCAGCGATGCTGAAGTATACAACTTTTTCAATGGTATTTCCAGTTTTTTCAACAAATTCTTTTAAAAGTGCTGCCTGATTCAAGGTTCGCGGAAAACCATCTAAAATAACAATTTCTTTATGCATAACGGTAGCTAATTTTTTAGCCAAGACATCAAAGATGTCAGTGTCTGAAACAAGGCCACCTGTATTGGTCTTTTCCTTTAATTGACATCCCAATTCAGTTCCACAGTTAATCTCATCACGAATAAGCTGACCTGTGGAGATGTGAAGCAGCGGATTTGCGTTTGAGGATACCAGATTTTGTGCTTGAGTCCCTTTTCCAGAACCAGGAGCACCAAGAAAAACAAAGAATTTCATATTAAGAAAGAGTCCTTCTTGAACGTGCTTTTTTAATGAGGCCTTCGTATTGATGCGCTACAAGATGTGATTGAACTTGCCCAATGGTATCAATAGTTGTTGTTACCACAATTAAAATACTTGTGCCCCCAAAGTAAAAAGGTAAGGATACATGTGCCAAAATAATTTCAGGTAAAATACAGATTGAGGCAAGATACAGTGCGCCAATACAGGTTAACCGTGTCATGACAAAATCAATGTACTCAGCCGTTTGCGTTCCTGGCCGAATGCCTGGAATGTAGCTACCTGATTTACGCAAATTCTCAGCGGTTTCAGTTGGGTTGAACATAATTGCCGTGTAAGAGAATGCAAAGAAAATGATCATAAATGTAAAACAAAGCATGTATACAGGTTGACCGTGCGCCATAACAGAAGCAATTTTGCCCCAAATTGAATTTGTATCCGTTGAACCTGCAAAGCCAATAACAGTTGTGGGTAGCAATAAAATGGATGATGCAAAAATAGGGGGAATCACACCGGCACTGTTAATTTTTAGCGGCAAATGCGTGGACTGACTTGTTGCAGGCATGTTGGCAGACGTTTGACGTTTTGGGTATTGAATAGGAATGCGACGCTGTGCTTTCTCCATGAAGACAACGTAGCCAATAACGGCAGCAACCATCACAAGAACACCAAGGATGATAAGGGTTGATAATGATCCTTGTTGACCAAGTTGTAAGGTCTGAATTAGTGCTTGCGGTAGGTTTGCAACGATACCAGCAAAAATAATAAGAGACGTGCCATTGCCAATTCCACGTGATGTGATTTGCTCACCAAGCCAAACCACAAACATTGTGCCGCCTGTCAGTGTTATAACGGTTGAAAGACGGAAAAAGAAGCCTGGGTCAATTACGGCAGGTCCTGAGTAACCTGACATTTTTTCAAGCCCCATGGCAATACCATAGCCTTGAATGATCGCGAGCAAGACTGTACCATAACGTGTATATTGGTTTAATTTTTTACGACCTGATTCGCCTTCTTTTTTTAATGCTTCAAGGTGAGGGGAGATCGTGGTCATTAGCTGGACGATAATACCAGCAGAAATATAGGGCATAATGTTAAGGGAGAAAATCGTCATACGACCGATCGCTCCACCTGAAAACATGTTTAGGATACCAAGAATACCACCCGAATGTGATCGCGTGAATTCTTCAATAATAAGGGGGTTGATCCCCGGGATAGTAATATATGTCCCCAGACGAAAGACGATTAAAGCGCCAAGTGTAAACAAAATACGCTTTTTTAAATCTTCGGCCTTCGAGAAAGAAGCTAACGAAACCCCTGATGCCAATTGTTCAATTGCTGAGGACATATATAATACCTTATTCCATTTCTAGAGTAATTCCAGCTTTTTCCGCTTTTTCCTTCGCTTTGGAAGTCGCACGGGTAACAGCTAGAGTGATTTTCGCAGTAGGTTCACCATTCGATAATAAACTTAACACGCGAATCTTATGTTGTACAAGATCTAGATTTTTTAAAAGTTGAAGATCTACACGATCTCCTGCCTTAATTGTGCCATTTGCAACCATGACGTTAATCATGTCGAAATCAATTTCAGCTTGAGGGAGTGCATGAATATTCTTAAAGCCACGCTTTGGTAAGCGACGATATAAAGGTGTTTGACCACCTTCGAAACCATTCATCGCGCAACCGTTACGGGCTGTCTGACCTTTACCACCACGACCCGATGTCTTACCAAGACCTGATCCGAGACCGCGACCGACGAGTTTTCGCACCTGTCTGGCACCCTTATTGTCGGTAATTTCATTAATACGATACTGTTGCATGATTAACTCTCAATAATTTCTACCATGTGGGCTGCCTTAATTAAAAGACCGCGTACACCTGGTGTATCTTTAAGTTCCCGAATACGATTCATTTTACCAAGGCCTAGACCCTTAAGGTATTCACGTTGAACCGCTTCACGACGCATAGGGCTGCCAATTTGCTTAACCATTATGGTTTGTACAACATCTTTTTTCTTTGTCGCCATGATTATTCGCCTTTCGCTGTTTCTTTAGAAACTGTATTTTCACGACGAGCAACAATTTCACCAAGCTTTTTACCAAGTTTGTTTGCCACTGAACGTGGTGAATTAACCGATCGTAAAGCGTCAAATGTCGCGCGAACCATGTTATGATAGTTTGTGCTACCAACTGATTTGCTTACTACGTCATGTAGACCAAGCGCTTCAAAAACCGCACGCATTGGACCACCTGCGATCACACCTGTACCTGCTGGGGCTGAACGAAGGAATACTTCGCCCGCACCATCGCGACCACGAACATCATGATGTAAGGTGCGACCTTCGCGTAAAGGAACGCGAATCATTGCTTTCTTTGCCTTATCAACGGCTTTCTTAACAGCATCAGGCACTTCACGCGCCTTTCCTGAAGCAAAACCAACACGGCCTTTTCCGTCACCAACAATTACAAGCGCTGAAAAGCGGAGGATTTTACCCCCCTTAACAACTTTCGTAACACGACGAACGCTAACAAGCTTTTCTACAAACTGCTCTTCACGTTGTTCTGATATATTTCGTGCCATCTTTATTTATCCTAAAAAACTAAACCGTGCTCACGTGCGCTTTCAGCTAATGCCTGAATACGACCATGATAAATGAAACCTGAACGATCAAAAACAACGTTCGTAATTCCTTTTGCTTTTGCATGCTCAGCCAAAAGTTTACCCACAAATGTAGCGGCTTCTTTTGTACTGCCTGATTTTAAGGCTGTCTTTGCTTCTTTCGAAACGGAAGAGGCCGCGGCAAGTGTTACTGAGTTATTATCATCAATAATCTGCGCATAAATATGCTGATTTGTACGATGAACAGTTAAGCGCATGCGACCATTTGCCACTGAGCGAATTTTTGTCCGTTGACGCTGTTTACGTCGTTGACGTAGTTCTGCGGAAGTCATCATTTTATTTCTTCTTCCCTTCTTTTCTAACGACAAATTCGCCAGCGCGGATCACACCTTTGCCTTTGTAGGGCTCTGGTTTGCGATATTCACGAATTTCGGCAGCAATTTGTCCAACTTTCTGCTTACTTGAACCAGTGATTGCAATTTCAGTTGGTTTATCGCATTTTGCGGTTATGCCTTCTGGTAGAGGATACACAACATCGTGGCTAAAACCAAGCTGAAGTGTGATTGTATTGCCAGCAACGCTTGCTCTATAACCAACACCAACGAGGTTTAAATTAACCGTGAAACCTGTGCTTACACCTTTTACCATATTGGCAACCGTACGTTGAGCTGTTCCCCAAAGTGAACGTGCGCGGGCACTTTCATCTCGTGGTTGCAGTTTAATGCGGTTATCCGTTTTTTCTAAAATCACACCTTCCGGAAGTGTGTATTTCTCCACTCCAAACGCACCTTTTATAACTAAACGACCATTGTCGTTTGTATAGGTAACATCGCTTGGAAGCGTAATTTCATTTTTACCAACACGTGACATTATTGATTTCTCCTAGAATACAGAACAAAGCAATTCGCCACCGACATTCAACTGACGCGCTTGAACATCAGACATGATGCCGCGTGACGTTGAAAGGATGTTGATACCAAGTCCATTTGCAATCGGTTTAATGTCAGAGACCGCAACATAAACGCGGCGACCTGGCCTTGATTTACGTTCGATCATGCTAATTACAGGTTTACCTTCATGGTATTTGAGTTCAACGTGAATATTATCTAGTCCTGGACGAACATTTTCACGATTAAAACCACGAATGTAACCTTCGGATTGAAGAACTGCTAAAATAGCTTCTTTTTCTTTTGATGCAGGGACGTCAACAACGTGCTTATGCGCGGCGTGCGCATTGCGGATACGTGTCAACAAATCGCTGATTGGATCTGTCATTGTCATATTACCAACTCGCCTTTGTAATGCCTGGAATTAAACCAAGGTTGCCCAATTCACGCAATGCAATACGTGATACTTGGAATTTACGATAATAACCACGTGGACGACCTGTTAATTCACAACGGTTACGAACACGGGTTGCTGAAGAATTTCGTGGCATCTCTGCAAGCTTGTGCACTGCAGCGATTCTTTCTTCAAATGATGCTTCCTTGTTTTTAACAATGGTCGACAAAACGGAGCGTGTTGCTTTTTTAGAAGCAGTGATCCGACGACGCTTTAAATTGTTTTCTATAGAACTTCTTTTTGCCATCTTTCAATCCTCACCGTGTAAATGGGAAATTCATGGCTTTTAGCAACGCTAACGCCTCTGTATCATTTTGTGCGGTTGTGCAAATTGTTATATCAAAGCCACGCACTTTATCAACTTTATCATAGTTTATTTCTGGGAATATAATTTGTTCTTTAACACCTAAAGAATAGTTACCATTTCCATCAAAGCTACGCGCTGACAACCCACGGAAGTCACGAATACGTGGCATAGCAATATTGATCAAACGATCAAGAAATTCATACATACGATCGTTGCGAAGCGTTACTTTAGCGCCAATTGACATACCTTCACGCAATTTGAAACCAGCAATTGATTTCTTTGCTTTTGTGATTACTGGTTTTTGACCGGCAATCGCGATTAGGTCTTCAACAGCAGCTTGTAATTTTTTGCTATCGCTTACGGCGTCGCCAACACTCATGTTAACAACAACCTTTGTAACACGTGGAAGACGCATTACGTTATCAATACCAAGTTCACTTTTTAACTTGGGCTTGATTTCCTTTTCATACTTTACTTTTAAGCCAGTCATAACACTTAACTTTCTTTACCTATGGCAAGCTCGATGTACATTTTAGAAATCGTTAAACAGGTTGCCCTGATTTTTTAAAGATTCTTATTTTTGTACCATCTTGATTAACTTTATATCCAACTTTTGCTGGAGCGTCCAAACTTGGGTCAACCACAGCTACATTTGATATGTGTATCGGTAATGTCTTTGTAATTGAACCTGATGGGTTCTGTTGGCTTGGGCGAATGTGACGGGTGACTTGGTTCACCCCCTCAACGACTACGCGTGCATCGCTCAAAAGAACTTTCTGAACTATACCACGACGACCCTTATTTTTTCCAGTAATAACCTCAACAAGGTCACCTTTTTTTACTTTAAATCGTATTTGTGTCATTACAACACCTCTGGCGCTAAGGAAATGATCTTCATATAACCAGCACCACGCAATTCACGTGTCACTGGACCAAATATACGACTACCGATTGGTTCGCCTTGCTTATTGATTAATACCGCAGCATTTTTATCAAAAGCAATAAGTGATCCATCAGCGCGCTTAATGGCTTGGCGTGTTCGTACGATAACAGCACGATGCACATCTCCCTTTTTAACTTTGCCACGTGGCATTGCATCTTTAATGGAGACGACAATAATGTCACCTACGGAAGCATAGCGGCGTTTTGAACCGCCTAATACTTTAATGCAGAGAACTTCCTTTGCTCCGGAATTATCTGCAACGTCTAATCGACTTTCTGTTTGAATCATGGCTCAATCTCTCTACACGCGTCCCTCAACAACCCATTTTTTCGTTTTCGAAATAGGTGCTGATTCAATGATTCTAACGGTTTCACCCACTTTGTAAGTATTATCTTCATCGTGAGCGGCATATTTTTTATGCCGTTTAATATATTTTTTATATACAGGGTGCATCACATTGCTTTCAACGCGAACAGTTACAGTTTTATCTGCTTTGTCGCTTACAATTACACCCTGAAGTACACGCCGTGGCATGGGCTTACTCCTCTAACTACGCTGATTGTCTCAGCTGATTAATACGTGTCTTTATACGTGCTACATCATGACGAATATCACGCATACGATTCATATTGGTCGGTTGACCAGAAGCATTTAAAATACGCATATTCATAGCTTCTTTTTTTAAATCAACTGCTTTCTGATACAACTCAGATATAGTTAAATTTTTTACTTCGTCAAACTTCATGACTAACTCCGTCTTGTTTTATCCAATTCGCTTAATAAATTTGGTCTGGATTGGAAGTTTTGCTGAAGCAAGTGAAAATGCCACTTCGGCAACTTCAGGTGCAACACCATCCAATTCAAACATAACGCGCCCTGGTTTTACGCGACAGATCCAGTATTCTGGAGATCCCTTACCACTGCCCATACGGACTTCGGCTGGTTTCCTCGAAACAGGAACGTCTGGAAATATACGAATCCAAACACGCCCAACGCGTCGAATGTGTCTTGTAATTGCACGACGGGCTGCCTCAATTTGGCGTGCCGTAATACGTGCTGGCTCAAGAGCCTTTAAACCACAGCTACCAAAGTTCAGTGTTGTACCGCCCTTGGCATCTCCGTGTATTTTGCCTTTGAAGGCTTTACGGAATTTGGTTTTCTTAGGTGATAGCATATCAGCCTCGAATTTTACTTGTTGTTTACTACGTACTCGGACGTCTTTTTATCTTGTGCCATTGGGTCGTGCTCTTTGATTTCGCCTTTATAGACCCAAACTTTTACACCAACGATTCCATATGTTGTCTTTGCTTCACTTGTCGCATAGTCAATATCGGAACGAAGAGTGTGCAATGGAACGCGACCTTCGCGGTACCACTCGACACGTGCAATTTCAGCGCCGCCTAAACGACCCGAGCAATTTACACGGATACCAAGCGCACCTTGACGCATTGCTGTTTGCATGCCACGCTTCATTGCGCGACGGAAAGATACACGTCGTTCAATTTGCTGTGAAATATTATCAGCAATTAATTTTCCATCAAGTTCTGGTTTGCGAATTTCAATGATATTAATCGCCACTTCAGCCGCTGTCATCTTGTTTAAAGTCTGCTTCAATTTTTCAATGTCTGCACCTTTTTTGCCAATCAACACACCTGGACGCGCCGAGTAAATATTTACACGAACTTTTTTTGCAGGACGCTCAATAACAATTTTAGAAATACCCGCTTGTGCAAGTGATTTTACAATGTGCTTGCGAATTTCAAAATCTTGATGCAAGTACTTTGCGTAATCTTTTCCTGCGAACCAGCGTGAATCCCAGGTTCTGTTAATTCCGAGGCGGAGCCCAATTGGATTTACCTTTTGACCCATTTTAATTCGTACCTCTCTCTTCGACAACGATGCTCAAGTGAGCGAATGGTTTCTCGATCGAGCTCGCTTTACCGCGACCTCTTGCTTGAAAACGACGGAGCTTCATGCCGTTTCCAACATACGCATGACTGACAACAAGCAGATCTATATCGAGACCATGATTATTTTCAGCATTTGCAATGGCGGAAGCGAGCGTTTTGCGAACTTCTGTTGCAACACGTTTGCGGGAAAACGCAAGATAAGTCATTGCCTTATCTGCCGTCATTCCACGGATTGCGGCAGCAACAAGATTCAATTTTCTTGGGCTAACGCGAATGTTATTTAAAACTGCTTTTGCATTTGTTTGTGACATGATTCATCTACCTCTTTGATTTCTTGTCTGCACCATGCCCGTAGTATGTACGGGTTGGGGCAAATTCGCCGAGTTTATGACCAACCATGTTTTCTGATACAAAAACAGGTATAAACTTGTGACCATTATGTACGCCAAATGTCACGCCGACAAACTGTGGTAGTATTGTCGAGCGTCGTGACCATGTTTTAATGACGTCTTTACGACCTGATTCTTTTACGGTCGCTGCCTTTTTTAAGAGGTAGCGATCAAAGAAGGGTCCCTTCCAAACTGACCTTGGCACGTCTAATTACTCCTTACTTTTTGTTGCGGCGACGAACGATTTGTGAGTCTGTCCGCTTATTTGTACGGGTTTTCTTACCCTTTGTCTTCTTACCCCATGGTGTCACTGGATGGCGACCACCAGATGTACGACCCTCACCACCACCGTGTGGGTGATCGATTGGGTTCATGGCAACACCACGAACAGTTGGGCGGATACCCATCCAACGGCTACGGCCAGCTTTACCATGTGAACGGTTTTGGTGGTCTGGGTTTGATACCGAACCAACCGTTGCACGGCATTCTGCTTTAATCAGGCGAACTTCACCAGATGCAAGCTTCAAAATCACTTGCCCTGAGTCGCGCCCCATAATTTGAGCATATGTACCAGCTGAGCGTGCAATTTGACCGCCTTTGCCGATTTTCATTTCAACGTTATGAATAATCGTTCCAACGGGCATATTTCGTAGTTGCATGCTGTTACCTGGTTTTACGTCTGTTTTATCAGCTGCAAGAACCTTATCACCAACCTGTAAACGTTGTGGAGCAATAATGTAACGGTACTCACTGTCCGCGTATTTTACGAGTGCGATAAATGATGAACGATTTGGATCGTATTCAATCCGTTCAACAACACCTTCAATATCGTACTTATCACGACGAAAGTCAATGATTCGATAACGACGTTTGTGTCCACCACCAGTATTCCAGTTTGTTGTACGCCCATGATGGTTACGACCACCTGATTTACGCAAACCAAACGTTAAAGCCTTGAGTGGCTCACCTTTCCATAATTCAGAGCGGTCAATGTTTACGAGTTGACGTTGCCCTGGAGTGGTTGGCTTATAATTCTTTAATGCCATTGACTAGACTCCTGTTGCTACATCAATCCGTTGACCAGCCTTAAGGCGAATCATCGCCTTTTTTACGTCGGAAAGTTTACCACGACGGCCACGGAAAATACGTTGTTTACCTTTACGGACAAGTGTGTTTACACTTTCCACTTCAACCCCAAACACAGATTCTATCGCTTCTTTAATCTCTGGCTTTGATGCCGTTAGTGAGACATTGAAAAAATATTGACCGTGCGTTGTCATTAAATTCGACTTCTCAGTCAAAATAGGACTACGAATAATATCGAAATGTGCCAACTTTACGTGTTGTTTACTCATTTCAGCCTCTCTTCTAATGCGCGAATACCGGCGACACTCATGACTAGTTTGTCTTTGCGTAAGATGTCATAGACGTTTGCACCATTTTGTGGCAACACATCCATACCAATGATATTTGATACGGCAAGTGCTAAACCAATATTTACAGAATCGGCATCAATAAATAATGCTGAATGTGTTTCTAAGTGAGCAAAACGCTTTAACGCTTCTTTTGTCTTTGCCGCATCGAGTTCGAATGAATCAACAACAGTCAGATTTCCAGACAATGCTTTTGATGACAATGCCATCTTTAATCCAAGTGCGCGAACTTTCTTCGGCAATGAATATGCATGACTACGGAGAACAGGGCCAAATATGATACCACCACCACGGAATTGCGCGCCGCGCTTAGAACCATGACGAGCACCGCCTGAGCCTTTTTGCTTGACTATCTTCTTTGTTGAACCACTCACGTCTGAACGACCTTTTGCTACGTGTGATCCTTGTTGGCGCTTTGCAAGCTGCCAATGAACAACACGTGACATTATATCTGAGCGCGGCTCTATTGAAAAAATCGTATCATTGATTTCGATTTCTTCTTTTACGATATTGTTTTTATCGATTACTTTAACCTTCATGACACCACATCCTTAAGCGCGTGCGGCCTTTTTAATGGCGTCGCGAACGTAAACTATACCACTCTTTGGACCTGGAACGCTACCCTTAATATAAATTAAGCCGCGATCAGCATCGATTGAGTGCACTAAAAGATTCAATTTTGTAACACGTACGTGTCCCATATGGCCTGCCATCTTCTTATTTTTGAAGACTTTGCCTGGGTCTTGACGGTTACCAGTTGAACCATGACTTCTGTGTGAAACAGACACACCGTGGCTGGCACGTAGCCCGCCAAAGTTGTGACGTTTCATCGCGCCAGCAAAACCTTTACCGACGGATGTACCCGCAACGTCAACAAATTGACCACTTTCAAAGTGTCCAGCTGTTAACAATGTGCCAACATCTAAAAGATGTTCAGCTGAAACGCGGAACTCTTTTAGCATTTTGCATGGTGTTAAGTTTTTTTTTGCAAAATATTCACGTTGTGGTTTTGCGAGTTTATTGGGGCTCACTTCTTGTGTCCCTAATTGAACTGCATCATATCCGTGAACGTCCTGACTTTTTCGTTCGATGACCGTGCAAGGTGACACCTTCAGCACGGTAACTGGTACCTGGTTTCCGTTTGGCTCGAAAACCTGAGTCATACCAATTTTCTCAGCAATTAAACCTGATCTCATGGTTTTTCCTTAAAGTTTGATTTCAACATCAACGCCAGCTGCCAAGTCGAGCTTCATTAAAGCATCAACTGTTTGTGGCAGCCAATCGACGATGTCAATTAATCGCTTGTGTGTCCGTATTTCAAACTGTTCACGTGACTTTTTGTCAATGTGAGGAGAACGATTCACCGTGTAACGCTGAATACGCGTTGGCAAGGGAATTGGGCCACGGACGTGTGCCCCTGTTCTTTTAGCAGTGTTTACGATTTCGCGGACCGATAAATCAAGCAAACGATGATCGTATGCTTGAAGGCGAATCCGGATTGCTTGGTTTTCCATCCTAAGGCTCGCTTTCTATTATTTCAAAATTTTTGCAACGACGCCCGCACCCACGGTACGACCACCTTCACGAATGGCGAAACGAAGTCCTTCATCCATCGCGATTGGTGCAATCAGGTTTACGGTAACACTGACGTTATCACCAGGCATAACCATTTCAACACCCG